>NZ_LT630003.1:2485454-2796136 GCF_900105615.1 Lacrimispora sphenoides JCM 1415
CATCAACGGTACAGCCGCTCATGCCATAGCACCCTCTGCCATCGCCGCCTAAGATGAAGTCCAGTCCCGTATCAACAGATTTTCCTTTGTGCCCTGTCATAGATACAGACGAATATTTCTCTCCATCCAGATAAACCGTCATTTCGCCATCCCTGTCAAAGCTGCCGGCTACATGATGCCATTTGTCATCGTTTGCAGGGATTCCTTTTAATTCCACCCGGCTGTTTCCTGTTCCTGAAAAATTCATTCTCATATCCACATCACTGACATTATTAAAATTACCAAATGCCCACCCCGTATTGCTGCCGCTTATATAGTTTTTATTGGAAAGGATGGTACCGTTATTCTGCCCGTGATTTTCCGTCTTCAGCCAGAAGGACAGGGAAAAATCTTCCGTTCCAAATTTCAAATCCCCAGTCTGACCATAGGAAATATAATGGTCGGCTTTGGTGTTTGGCTGTCCGGCTTTGCTCCCGTTATCCACGGAAACGCCGTTTCCCCGGATCCCCTTTACAAAGACCGGCTGTCCGTAAATGATTCCATCATTTCCTCTTCCGGTCTGGTCTTTTACCCTGCTCCCGGATATACTGCTTTCATCAAAGGAAGAATGCATGACCAGCCCGTCATTTAAAACCGTTTCCAGAGCGTTTTGATCCGTATCAGACGCAGGATTCCCTGGTATAGGAGCTGCATAAATAAGAGTCTCCATAAGTATAGAACAAATCAGCGCCGCCCCGCATATTTTTTTCCATTTTACCTTCATAAGACCGCTTCCCCCAAATGGTCCCTGAAAGAGGGAAATCCCTCTTTCAGGTTAAATTATCACTGGACCCAGGCTCCGTTATCATCCACCCGATATCCGTCAGCCGTTGTGGTATTGGTACTAAGGGCTCCCATCGGTCTGCTTCCTCTTTCTCCAGTCTGATGTCCCCATTTGCCGTCTTCTGTTTTATGCCAGCCGGTTTCTCCCTGTGTAGCAGGGTTAAAGTAATACCAGATTCCATTGATAAGAATCCAGCCGGTTCCCATGGCGCCGGACTCATCAAGGTAATACCAGTACCCGTCTGATTCTTCTTTAACCCAGCCCGACTCCATGGAACCATTCTGGCTCAGCTTATACCATATGCCCTGATCCACGATCCATCCGGTCTGCATCATGCCGTCTTTATCGAACCGGTACCATGTTCCATTAATTTTTGCCCATTCATTGGAAGCATAGGTTTTGTCAGCCTTTAAAAATCTCCATGCCGTTTCATTGACCTTCTGCCATTGTCCGCTTATACCGGCCCCCGTCCTTTGAGAGGACGTGCCTCCTCCAGAGCTGCCGGAACCGCTTCCCTGGGAAGTCTCCTTTATCACCGTTATCTGGAAGACGTCTGTGAATACTTTAATGGCATTGTTGACCGCTGTACGATAAGTGATGATCACATCCTTTACCCCCGGCACCGAAGTGCTTACATCTGATATCTCATAGCCGTTTATGGCTTTTAATGAGCCATCACTATATACGGCGGCCACCTTTAGGCCGAAATGGCTGATTCGCTCTCCTGTTTTATATATAATTTGATTCGGTAATGTGATAATATTAATCCCTGTGATAATCCTGTTTTCCGTTCCCGAATTCCCGCTAAATTCCAGGCCTTCCAAAGCCTCTTTCAAATTGTCGTATGCCTGGTCTACTCGGTCCTGGTCGCCCTTTGTAAGCGTTTTATCCTTTAAAACAGACTTAGCTTCTGAAAGAGCATCTTTTAATACCCCATAGGACTCTTCGGTATAATCCTTCTTGTTCTTGGATTCCGCTATGAGCACCAGATCCCGGAGGGCGGAAGTATCAGGCTTTAAATTCTCTTCTGATTCCAGATACCAGATAGCCTCCATCAAATTGACATATGCCTTATGAACTTCTGATTCGGTTGCTTTCGTATTGATCAGTACGGAAGCAGCCTGGTTGAACGCCTTTATAAAGCGGTTTTTAGCTCCATCGGTCAGCTTATCCAATGCGCCTTGATTGACCAGATCCGCCGCTTCGGTATAAAGGACAAGGAGTGCATTCTTGTCTTCCGGTTCAATTATATTCACGGTTACCGCGGCAAACTTCTGATTCGGATTTTCAATTGTCTCATGGCCGGTAAGATCCAGATATCCGATGCAGGTATAGGAGAACACCTTTTCCGGGTCATAAGCATGATCGGGGAACCAGTATGCAATGGGTACTTCCGCTTCCTGCCCATTATCTAACAGTGCTGCTGCTGTCCCCGGAAGTCCCAGTTCCTCCCATGGCGTTCCAACCAGCTGGATGATCGGAGCAATATCCCTGACCGAGACAACTTTATGCATCGCCTCCATGACATAAACCGTACACCTTATGGGAAGCTTTACCCCATTTGCCTTCCCATACACCACAAAGCTTCCCTCGCTCTGGTAATTTGCAGAATCAATGCTGTTCCATTCCACGGTCACATTCTTCTGTTCTCCGCTCGAGTAACTGACTGATACCGTCTCCGGAAGAACCGGACTCTTCCCTGCCGGTGTTGATACGGAAACAGCTTCCACCGACCTTTCGTAAACATTGCTTAATACCATGGTAGGAGCCATCTTTCCGCTTGCCTCTTTGGACGCGAAATCAATACCGCCGTTGTCACCGTTAGCATACTCACCGAAATAATCGGTTGTCATAAGGAAGGAAAACTTTGTCTGTCCTTTTTTCGCATAGGCATTTTTTACCCAATCGGTCACATCCAGTTCCAGTATATTCTCATGGGCATCTCGGATATTGGCATACACGATTTTTTTATCTTTGATCACCAGGTTCTTAAAAGAAACATTGGGAGAGGAATTCCACGTCACTGTTCCTTCATTCCAAATGTCATCCACCTCATAAACCTTGAGATAAAAATGATTGTTAATGGTTTTATAATCCGCCTCCGAAACGGGTCTTGTCATCTGCAGCTTTATGGTAATGCTGGAGGCGGATCTCAGCATCTGCTCTTCATCACATAAATCAAAGCCGATCAGCCCATTTCTTGTGTAGGAAGGCGAGTTATTGGCTGTTTTGACCTTAATAACATTGGGATCGGAGCTTCCGTAAGCTTTGTTTCCGTCGTTTTGCTGGGTATAGGCATCCTTGGAAGTCACCTTTTCCTTTACGCTTGTTCCATCTCCCAGTTCACCGATGACCGTTATCTTTGCCCTGCATCTTTCCTTCAGGCCCGAAACAGTCCCTTCTACCGTGATCTCACCTTCGTGGGAATACTGTTCCAGGGTAAGCGTTTCCCATGTCACCCCAAGCTCCAGGGTCAAACCGCCTGTAAATTCTGCGGTAACCTTATCAGGGAGTACCGGGTAGATTCCTGCAAACGTCGATACATCAACCGGCTCAAAACCTTCCGGTGCATCTGCCACAATAATAGAAGCCACAACCTGATTGGATAATCCTGGAAGGACTCCGGCAAGTTCGATCACTCCCGCCTGCATGCAGTCTTCCTTTGTCAGTTCATCCCACTTAACCGGATAATCATAGGATTGCCCGTCCAGAATGATCTTTAAGGTTGCCGGCAGTTTCGGTACAACTCCGGGAGTCGTTACAATATGAACCTCCTCCACTTCTTCTGCCAGCTCATCTTCACTGGAATATTCCAGAGCGCCTATATCCACACGTCCGGCAATGGTATTGCCCATAATATCCTCGGTAGGCATGCCTTCGAGTCTCTGACCGGTGCGGATACAGGGAGACCCTTCCGTCAGCTGATACGGCTCTGCAAGCATCTGGATCCTGTCTTTGGTAAAATCAGAATCCATAAGGTCTTCCAGCTCCTCCAAAGGATACTTAAATTTGGAATAATCCTTTCCCGCCTTATAATCGATCAGCATGGGATCCTTAAATACATTTCCTTTGGCTTCCAGGCTCTCCTTATTCAAAACAGAACCAGCACTGGTGTTTGCAATGGTATCCGGGTAAAAACAGTTGTTTTCTATCACACTGTCTTCATGGATGGTGGATCCCTGGGCTAAAACTGCAAAGTCAATGGTTGCTCCATCTTTGGCCAGAACAATATTGTTTTTGAAATCCACAAAACAAGTTCGTTTGCTCATTCCGCCAAACAGTGAGGTTTTTTTATCTTCCCCAAAGACAACGATGGTATTGTTATAAATTTTGCCTACGCCGGGTCCTGCAGATGATGTATTGTCATAATGGAAGGTCTGCTGCTGCATCCTGTTTTCCCCGGGATAAGTGCCTGTACCGTCATTAATGCTTATATTATAGCGGAATATGGTATTTTTCTGGCTCGACATAAACAGCATGACACCGCCGCCGCAGTCATGGCTTAAATTGTATTGGAAGATATTGTCCACATTCATCATATCGGAGTCAAAGGCCTCGCCGTCATCGTACCCGTACCGGTTGCCGTAAACTTCATTATACTGTACGGTGACATCATCAGCAAACATGGTCCAGCACTGGGCGTAGTTTACTGAACCCCGGTCAAAGCCGCAGGAGGAATTTACCATATTTCCCTCGATCAGTCCGCCTTTGGTTTCTGTCAGAACGATGCCGTCGCCTACGACATTTTCCAGATAATTATTACGAATGGTTACATTGGAATAGTTTTTAAGGAATTCGTTTTTCCCCCAGCCGGAACTGGATATATCCGTATTGCATTTATTCCGGATCCCTTCAATAGCCACATTCTTTACATAATTCCCCTCAATGATCACCTCCTCAAAAGCTGCCCGCCCCATGGCTTTGGCGGTCAGATTGCCGCTGTCATCAACGGTGACCCTGTTTCCGTCTTTGTCCAGGTAATGGCCCATAACGATAATGCCGCCGGATGTTTTTCCGCCTTTGAAGTTGGAGTTGACATCGTGTACATAACAATTCTTCACGGTAATGTGTTTGTATATCTTTTTCTGATTGGAAGAATAGATCAGGATCCCGGCACGTTCACTGGTACCGCTGTCCATGGCTTCCCCCATCTTATCCGTATCTTCCAGATTCGTCACTTCCAGGTTATAAATTTCCCAGTACTCTTCGTTGTAAATCGTCACCGCGCCAGTAATGGAAGGCCCGGAGGTACCATTGCCGTTAATCAAAGGGCGGCTGCCTTCTCCATATGTATCAATGATGATGGGCACTCCCTCTCTGCCGCTGCCTTTGGGATTCAGTGCCTGATTCCAGATGCAGTCTGCTTTTAGCAGTATCTTGTCACCGGGTAGAAAGGTTTTGGAATTGACCCTGTCAAAGGTCTTCCACGCAGTCTCTTCTGTTTTTCCGTCTCCACTGTCATTGCCGTTTTTGGCATCCACGTAATACACAGTTCCCTCTTCCTGCAATTCCTGTGTTTTCTGCGCATTGGATGCAGTGGCATAGCTGGCATTGGACCTTGTCGCCTTGTGTTCATCCGAGTCTTCATAGCTGTCCGGCGACATTTCCAGGACATCAGCAAATCCGATCATGTTCACGGGCAAGATGCCGATCATCATCACTGCTGCCATCATGCCGGCCGCTTTTCTTTTGAAAAGCCTGCTGCTTTTAAGCATAAGAAAAGATCCCCCTTACTTTTTTTTTACGCCCATATCCGTTCATTTTAAACCCATAAGCACTTTCTGTAAAACAGCGGAATCATGGCGTTTCGTTATATAAAAAGTATAGCATTTATGGACCGGCGTAAAAATAAATCATCTTAAGGTTTTTGGCAATATCTTCATTTTTCTGTTTTTATTTATTACAGAATTTTACGATTTTTATATTTTCATCATCTTTTCTTATTTAATATTTCTTAGAACGTTATACCATTCATGTCTGAATTAAATGGACGATTATATTATAGCACAAACAAGGTCCAAAGAACCGCAACCGATTCTTTGAACCTTTCTTATACTTCTTCTTTTTCTCATGCTGTAAACGGTACTAACTCATTAACTAAAAAACAGTTCCTTCACTTCCTGTACAGGCATCTCCTGGCCTGTATAGAGTTTAAGAGCCTCAGCACCCTGCCATACAAGCATTCCCTGTCCGTCAATGCATATGCAGCCGGCAGCCTTTGCCTCTCTTAGCATCTTCGTTTCCTTTGGATTGTAAACCGCATCAACCACGACTAAGCCAGGGCGGAACATGGTCACATCCTTAACAACGCTCTCCTGATCCATAGGCTTCATCCCAACAATGGTGGCATTCGCCAAAATATCACTGGAAGCGATCTCTTCCCTCATCTTTTCATTATCCGCAATGTCATATACATTAACTACGCATTCCGGTTTTTCCTGCCTGATCTTTTCGGCGGTCTGAAGGGTTCTTTCAAAGAATGCATCCTTGATGTTAAAAACAGAAATTTCCCTTGCTCCCTCTAAGGCGCACTGCACCTGGATTGCAGCAGCCGCTCCGCCTCCGCCGCAGACAATGATCTTCTTGCCAGCAATTTCTACTCCGTGATCCCGGAGATTATCTACAAAGCCCTGGCCATCTGTAATATGTCCGGTCAGCCTTCCATCTTCATTTACTATGGTATTGACCGCGCCTATAATACGGGCGGCGGGCGATAGCTCATCCATGTATTTCACAGCTTCATTTTTACAGGGCATGGTCACGTTACAGCCCCTCATGCGGAATGTTTTTATAGCATCGATCGCCTTCTCAACCTCTTCTACCTTGATATCAAAGGCAAGATATGCGTAATCCAGCCCAAGCTTCTCAAAGCAGTAATTATACATAGCCGGTGAACCGGAATGTCCCACCGGCGAACCAATCAAACCTAACAAACCTGTTTTTCCCGAAATTCTTTTTTCCATCGTTCTTTTCTCCTTCTCACTCTATTGCCCATCTTTACCGGGTGTAAAGGTATGTCTGTATTAACGATAAGATACACTTATTTTACCGGCTTGTCAACAATTTCCTTTCGGCTGACTTAGAGCCGTTTTCCATCAGAGAATGGCTTTTATTAAAAACCATAAGACAGGCACAAGCAATGAAGGAAGCATATTTAACGCCTTACAGTCTTTGATTTTTAATATAGAAAGGCCGGAGCTAAAGATTAAAAAACCGCCTACAAGTGAAATTTCGGTTAATAATTCGGGAGTTAAAAAAACAGACAGGCAGCCGGAAAAAAGATAAATGCTTCCCTGCCACAAAAACAGAACTACAGCGGACAATGCAATCCCGATCCCATAGGTGGATGCCAGAACCATGGAGGTAACAAAGTCCAAAGTTGCATTTGTAAAAAGATAAGTATTGTCTCCATGAAGAGCGCTCTCCATGGGACCTAAAATTGAAAGTGTTCCGATACAAAACAGCAATATGGCCGTAGACAGCCCCTGCCCCAAATCTCCTTTTGAAAAACGGGCTACCACCCGATCAAACCTCTCCACCAGATTTAACCTGGCTCCAAAGAGGCTGCCTGCTGCAAGGCTGATGATAAACAGCACAGGAAAGCTGCTTTTTGGCATATTCTGTACGACTGCATGAATGCCAAGTCCGCAGGCGGAAAGTCCCATGGCATTATATAATGCATCCTGATATTTCTCTTCGATCCCCTTTTTCACACAAGTACCGATTAAACTGCCGGTCAGAATCGCAGCTGTATTTACAATAGTCCCTATCACGGTCATTCTTCCTCTCTGTAATAACAAATCTTCCATAGGCTTCATGTTTTTCCTATGAAAAACAGTATAACAGATTCCTTCCATTTTGCAAGATATTGTATCAGTCCGGTTCTACGATTCTTAACCCGCTTATGCCACCTCTCTCACATAAAGAATACCAGGCAATTGCCTGATTTCTTCTATAATCTTTACATGATTTACCTTATGGCGGAAATTGACATCAAAGGTCAGGGTGCCAAATTCCCCGTTTAAGGTCTTTATTTTACCTGCTTCCATATCAAAAATTTCGTACTGGGATTGTTCTGTATACAGAGATAGATTCTGCATGGAAAATTCTTCGTTGTATTCCAGATATATTTCCATGGTTTTTGCATGTGTTTTTATATAAAGGTCAATCTTTTTTAAATACATCAGAGAAAAAATAATAAAAATACTTCCTATAATGGCTCCGCCGTAAAAACCGATTCCAACCGCCAGCCCAACCGCTGCGGCCGCCCAGAGGCCCGCCGCAGTTGTCAGGCCCCTGATCTCGTTTTTAGCGGTGGTGATAATGGTTCCGGCTCCTAAAAAACCAATTCCGCTCACCACCTGGGATGCCATTCGGGTAGGATCCACATTGGTATAGATTGTTGCAATATATTGATTGGTAATCATAATAAGGGCTGAGCCGCACCCCACCAGAAGGTAAGTCATAAAACCTGCCGGTCGGTTTCTTAAACCCCTTTCCATTCCGATTGCCCCGCATAAAATAATGGACAGAAAAAGCCGGAATGCAATGGAGGCTATATTTACCTGTGATAACATATAATGAATCAATCACCTCTCCCGCTCTATGTAATCAGATACATAAGTTCCTGAATTAATTCTCTATTATCTGGCTGGCAATTACCTTCACAAATGACATTGTGCCTGTATGTCCCGCACCTGGTACACCGGTGGATCAATTGAAATCCCTTTTTCGTATGATATCGGATCCCTGTCGGTTCCATAAGCCCCTTGCAGCTGTTTTTTCTGTCACCAGGGACTTCACCATCTACATGGAGAGAAAACAGGCAAAAGGGGCAATGGTTTCTGTAGCTGCCGTTTTGAATAGGCAGCACCTCTCTTTTACAATTTTGACAGACGAATGCCGTATTCAATATTCTTTTCTTCATAAAAAACCGCCTCCATTTTAAAAAACGGAGGCGGTGTCTCATGATCCTATGACAATGAGCCGCATACTAAAACATATGCAGCCTCCGTTTTTCATATTCTTTTCTTCTGTTCCGCTCATATTCCATACGCATCACTCCTTTTCTTTCCCCATCTTTCTACTGGCTCAAAGGCTTTAACTTGTTTACCAGGCAGAAGTACTGGTAAAATTCTTCTGCATCTTTCCGACGCTCCGCATCAGTCAGACCATTTTGCATATCAAAAAGAATCTTTTGCATGATCATATTGGAAAAATATTTAAGTTCTACATTTCCCCATTTTGAAATCTCCGCTCCGTCGGAAAAATAATCCCAGTAGAACAGAGTTTCTTTATCATTCAGCTGAATCCTGAATTTTTCGTGGCTTTGAATTATCCCATCTCTGCAAGCAGAGCTTTCAAAATTATCCTGCAGCATAAAGGCCCCTATGATACGCCGCCTCTTTTCTGCCACCCCCTTGGGGCATTCCGTGAGGAGACAGGCTGAATTCAGTTTAAGCCTTACCGGAAGCTTGGGCTTTCCTTTGGAGGCTCCGCTCTGATAGGAACCTGCATAGACTGACCACGTAGAAAAAACACGTTCCTTGTTATTCTCTACAAATCCAAAGGACGCCTGGGAATCGGGACGGATCTTCAAGTTTTGTATTTCCTCCAGACGTTCCTGCTCACTGATCTCCTCTGCACGTCTGCTTTCTTCTTCCTCCATAATATGCTTCAGCATATTGTTCATTTCTGTTTGCACCTTCTTATCCTTGAGGGTCAGAAATTTGTTAAAGGAATTTGGATACAAAAACTTTTTTTCGCCCTGAGGGAACAGTATGGTGATGTATTTCTCCTCAAGCTCCATGACCTTCCCTTCACCGAACTTCATATGGCTTACTTCCATTCCTTCCAACTGCATAATATTCCTCCTTTCAAAAAAAAGAAGGGCTTTTCATATCCATGCCATTGGCACAATACTAAAAGCCCTTCTTAAAAAGACGGTTCTTTACATGTCAATTATATGATTGTTCATGAAACATCAAATCTTCTGCAACGCTCGGATTTAACGTCTAATTACATTATAACACAAAAAAAATAATAAGCAAGGCCCCCCCTCCAGTATCTTCTGCCGGCTATCTGTATCTGATTGCAAGGCCCTTTAAGAAATTTCTGACATACCGGTCCTGGCATTCCTTATAATTGCGCTGCCCTTCCCTTCGCAAAAGTGCACTTAATTCACCGTTGGACAGATTGATTCCTACAGACTTAAAAATATCAAGCATGTCATCACCGGTAAGGGATAAGGCAATTTTAATTTTCTTTAGCAGGACATTATTGACTGACCGGTGATCCTTCACCATGAACAGTTGTTTTTCCGGCTCTCCCGGTTTTGTTTCCTGCTTTCCCCGTTTAAAAATAATGTAACCGTTTAAAAAGGACTCCAGCGTAAAATCATTGCAGATGTCCCTGTTTTTATCAACAATAGCCTTTTGCGCTCCGGAATCACTTAAATCGGCTTGAGGCTTTGCAAGAAGTCTTCGGACCCCTTCTTTTGTAATAGTGATTCCGCCCAGTTTGAATATTTCAATCATATCAGAATCTTTAATATCCATCGCATACCGCAATCTTATTAAAATATCGTTGTTATCCACACGGTTCCTCCTTAGGAAATACATTTTTACATGAAAACTGCAATATAGGAATTATACTAATTTGTGAAGGAAATAGCAATCTTTCTGATGGGATGTTTTTAAAAATATGGTATACTGGTAATACAAACTGCTTTTTACGAGGTAACACAATGGAAAAGGAAAAGATCATTAAAAGCATAAAAATTGCAGCTGCCGCTGTGTTGGCAATTACCATTGCGGCTGAGCTTGGTTTAAAATATTCTGCTACGGCCGGCATCATCACGGTGCTCAGCATCCAGAATACAAAGAGAGAAACCATTAAAAGCGCCAGAAACCGGACGTTTGCTTTTGTGTGCGCGTTAATACTCGCTGCCGCTTCCTTCCGTCTTTTGGGTTTCACTCTTTTTGCATTTGCCTGGTACCTTTTATTATTCGCCCTGCTTTGCCTGTATGCAGGCTGGGGAGAAGCAATTGCCATGGATTCCGTCCTCATCACTCATTTTCTGTCCGAGCGGTCTATGTCTGCGCCTCTCATAGGAAATGAGATTGCTCTGTTCCTGATCGGCACTACGGTTGGGGTTCTGGTTAATATGCATCTACGGAAAAAGGAAAAAGTATTTCAGAAACTGGCAGACGATGTGGATTCACAGATAAAGGGGATCTTAAGCCGCATGTCCCACTGGCTGATGGAGGAAGATAAAAGCGGATATAACCCGGATTGTCTGATACAGCTTAAGGAAAGCCTGGACCTGGCAAGAACATGCGCGCTTAATAATTACAACAATGCCCTTTGGAAAAAGGATTCTTATGAAGTGGATTATATCCAGATGCGCCAGCAGCAAAGCATGGTGCTTCAGGAAATCTATGAAAATATTAAAAGCATCACCTGCCTGCCCAGACAGGCAAAACAGGTGGCACTGCTTTTTGAAGGAATTGAACAGGGGTATCACAGAGAAAATACGGCAGAAGGTCTATTAAATAATTTGGACCTTTTGTTTCAGGATTTAAAAAGCCATGAGCTTCCTTCCAACCGGGAAGAATTTGAGGCCAGGGCAATCCTGTTCTATATTTTAAAACAGACAAAAAAACTGCTGATGATAAAGAGGGAATTCATTCTGACCCACCGCAGATAAGAGCCGCATGCTGTCTTAACGGAAAAATGCCCTCCTTGCAGCAAATAGACGGATTCCTCATCCAATTACCACAAAGGGAGCATATCGCAGCCGCCTGTTTGAAAACATTATGCAAAACCAAAATACCTCATAAGACCTAAGAAAATGCCATAAGCAAATCCATACTGATCATCGCGCAGCTTATTGGCATCCGACAAGTTGCTTAAATACCCCAGTTCAACAAGGTTTGATGGCATGTTTGTGTTTCTTAATACATACAGAGCCGGATTTTCCCTGATTCCGTTGTTTGCCGTTCCTGCTACCTGGTTTATACCTTCCATAACATGTTCTGCCAGCCACTGAGACTGGGTATAGAACTGATAAATATATACTTCCGTACCATTAATTGCAGGATTCGGATTCACATTACAATGTATGCTGATAAAATAGTCGGCCGGCCAATCATTTGCCATAGCTACTCTCTGCGCCAAACTGGTAGTATTATTGGTTCCTAATACGGTATTGGGTTCCGGCCTTGATACGCGCGCCTCAAACCTTGGGTCACTGTTTAGCAAATTTTGCAGATAAATTCCAACCTGAAAATTAATTTCAGACTCGCTTAAACCATTGGCCTCCGCCCCACTGTTAAAAAAGCCGCTAGGATTATGACCTTGATCAATAAATATTTTAATAGCCATATTAGCATTTCCTTTCATACTTAACTATAATAAATATATGACATAATCCTGCAAATGCCACATTTTATCCAGTTTTTTGGCTATTATTACATATAAAAGCACGATTTTTCCCTAGCAGATTCTGGGAAGGCCCTCTCCATATAACACATCAATGGTTCTGCTTCCCTGAAGCCTGGTTTTCATTGTTACGCCCCTGCCTTCTATAACAGTTCCGATAATTCTGGCATTTTTTCCATATTTGCTATTCTGAACTGCCTGTAAAGCCTTTTGCGCCTGGCTTCCTGGAACAACTGCTATCATTTTCCCCTCATTTGCCATGTAGAGGGGGTCCAGGCCAAGAATATCACAGAACCCTCTCACCTGGGTGCTGACTGGAAGAGCTTCTTCCCATATCTCCACTTTACAGGAGGACTGGTCTGCTGCCTCATTAAGGACCGTAGCAAGCCCTCCCCTGGTAACATCTCTCATACAATGGACCTGGATATTTTCGTCAAGAAGATTTTTTACGATGGAGTAGAGGGGAGCGCAATCACTTGCGATCTGATTTTCAATCCCCATCCGGTGAGACAGAATGGCCGCGTGATGCTCTCCCAGATTTCCGGAAAGAATAATGGCATCCTTTGGCTTGCAGTTTGAGATGCTGATTCCTCCCTTTCGGATCTCTCCTATTCCGGAGGTATTGATATAAATTCCACCGTTTCCTTCCACCACTTTTGTATCACCGGCTACAATCCTAACTCCTGCCTCTTTTGCTGCCAGGGCCATGGAAGCGGCAATCTGCTCGATGGTCTCAAGCTCTGCACCTTCTTCTATAATAAACCCTGCAGTCAGAAATCTGGGGACAGCTCCCATCATGGAAAGGTCATTCACTGTCCCGCATACCGCTAGCTTACCGATATTTCCACCTTTAAAAAACAGGGGCGTGACTACAAAGGAGTCCGTGGTATAGGCTATTTTCCCCTTTATATTTAAGACTGCAGCATCTTCCAGTTTATTTATAGTTTTATTATTAAAGTGTTTAAGAAATACCTCATTGATGAGATTGCCGGTCTGCTTTCCTCCGCTGCCGTAGGACATATCAATTTTCATGGCTTTTCCTCCTCTTCCTATGATCATGAATTCTGATACCAGATGCCGCAGGATCCTTCTGGAGACACCATACAGGGGCCTACCGCGTGAAGCGGATTGCAGGCGGTCTTAAACAACGGGCAATCCGACGGATTGATCCGTCCGAGGATCACATCCGTACACTTGCAGCCGATTGGCATATCCTCTTCAAGCTCTTCTTCCGCGCTTCCCGCATCATAGGCTCCGTATTCTTCCTTAAGTCTCAGAGCGGATCCTTCTATGACTCCGATTCCTCGCCAAAAGCCATCCGCCGCTTCAAAATATTCTTTGATAAAAGCTGCTGCTTTCTGGTTTCCCTCTTCCGTCACAGCGCTGGCATACAAATTTTTCACCTCAAAGCGCTGCTTCTTTATCTGGGTCATGATCTCATATATGGCGGCAAGGATATGCTCCCCTTCAAAACCTGCTATTACAAAAGGCTTCCGGTATCTGGCTGCCAGCTCCCGGTATGCGATACTTCCGGTGATTACGCTGACATGTCCGGGGCTTAAAAAGCCGTCAATGTTTTTCTCATTTTCGCAGATAAAGGAAAGAGCCGGTACAATTGTCTTTAAGGAGGTCATGAGTTTTAAATTATTCAGTTTCTTCTGCCGGATTTCCTCAAGAAGCAGGGCATAAACAGGAACCGTGGTTTCAAACCCCACTGCTGCAAAGATATATTGGATCTCTCTGTTTTGTTCCGCTTCCGCAACAGCCATAAGCGGAGAATAGAGGATCTTTACCCTGCCTCCTGCCGCCTTTGCTTCAGTCAGGGTCATCTTGCTCCCTTTGACTTTCATCATATCTCCAAAGGTCAGCACGCAATGGTTCTCCTTTAGGGAGTATTCCGTCAGCTTATCAATATAGGCGGAAGGGGTAACACAGACCGGACAGCCTGGTCCTGAAATCAGCTGGATCTTAGGAGAAATCATGGAACGGATGCCGTTTTTAAAGATGCTGGACGTATGGGTCCCGCACACTTCCATGATCTTTACGGGCCTTCCGTCATAATTTTTCAGTTCATCTATCACCTGGTGGATCATATTCTACTGTTCCTCCTGAAGCTGGGAAAAAATCGTGAGAATTTCCTCGGCTACGTCTTCCTTTAAGACATCAATAACACAGCCGGCATGTATGAGAACATAATCTCCTATTTTCGCATCCACCAGCTTTATATTGGCATCGGTGATGTTGTCCATAATATTGACCTTTGCATAATCACCTTTTATCTGAATTATTTTTCCCGGTACTGCTACGCACATGGCATCCTGTCCTTTCCAAATCCATATGATCGGATTTTAAATAGTTATTTCCCAGATAAGCCTGACCCAGGCTCACTCCCCCGTCGTTTGGAGGAACCACACTGTTCAAATAGACGTTAAATCCCTTTTCCTTTAAAAGCCTGACCGTATGCCCTGTCAGCAGGGAATTCTGAAAAACGCCGCCGCTTAAGGCTACAGTATTGCTTAAGCATTCTCTCTCCAGTCTTTCACACACAGATGCTGTGGCTTGTGCCAGAGCAAGATGAAAGCCAAGTGCCAGAGAACCTGTCTCCACCTTATTTCTCATGGTGCTAAGAGCCTCAAAAACCGGACGTGGATCTAATTCAAGGATCCCCTCCCTTTCCTTTATGCCAAAACATAAGTCAGCCGGCTTTATATCCTTTCTTTCTGCAAGCACTGCCTCTTTTTCAAACAATATGGCACATTCCCCTTCATAATGGTTCTCATGGCCGATATTTAAAACAGACGCTGCCGCATCAAACAGGCGTCCCATACTGGAAGTAAAGACCCTGTTGACGTTATGCTCAAGGGCTGCTTTTATCACACAGATTCTCTCATCCTGGACGTAAGCTTCAAGGCCTGCGTGAAGCAGAAAACAGGACGCCGTTTTCTTAGCATCCCTCATTGACCCGTCACCTCCCAGAATGGGAAACATGCTTACATGGGCTGCCCGTATGAAGCCACTTCCTTCACAGATAAGAAACTCTCCGCCCCATATATTCCCATCGGTTCCATAGCCTGTCCCGTCAAAAGCAACTCCGATCACAGGCCCCTTTAAATCGTGTTCAGCCATGACCGACGCAATATGAGCATGGTGGTGCTGCACCTTAAGAACGGGGAGACCCAGAGTTTTAGCAAAATGCGTGGAGTGGTAGTTTGGATGGAGATCGCATACCGCTAACCCTGGAGCCATTCGTAACAGCCTGGCCAGATCTTCATAGGATCTTTGATATTCCTCCATCACTGTTTCTTCCTCCAGGTCTCCGAAATACTGGGATACCACTGCATTTCCTTTTTGACAGAGGCAGAAGGCGGCCTTTAAATCTCCTCCCGCCGCAAAAACTCCGGTGTTGGTCCCGCTTTCCTTTCCTTCTTCCTTAGAAAGAAAAACAGGATAAGGGACATAGCCTCTGCTTCTTCGGATCAGCTGGGGCTTACCCTCTATGATTTTGGCAACAGAATCATCCACGGAACGGACGATCCTTCTTTTATTATATAATACTCCGCTTAAATAAGGGGAGGAGAGAGCCAGCATGGGGCCATCCTCCCGAATAACAGGCTGCCCGGAAAAATTGGCGCTCGTCATGATAAGAGGCCCAAGTTCTGCAGTCAGCATATATTGAAGAGGTGTATAAGGCAGAAAAGCACCGCAATAAAGACTTCCATTCCCCGTGGAAGGTGCCATAGGATCCTGTTCCATGGATAGCAGCACGATTGGCCTTGCTTTTGATTCCAGCAATGTCTTTTCTTCCTCAGAGACCAGACAGAACTTTCTTATCTCCGAAATTCCCGGGAACATGACTGCAAAAGGCTTTTCCTCCCTCCCCTTTAATTTTCGAAGCCGGTTCACGGTTTCTTCCAAAAAAGGAGAACAAACCAGATGAAAGCCTCCGATCCCCTTAACTGCAACAATTCCTCCTTGTGACAGAACCTTTACCGTCTTTTCAAACGCTTCTCTTTCTGACAGTTCATGAAAGCCATTTTCCTTATCCTGATAGATTAAGTAAGGGCCGCAGTCATTGCAGGAAATGGTCTGTGCGTGAAAACGCCTGCTTTCCGGTGAGGTATATTCTTCCCGGCAGGCATCGCACATAGGAAAGTCCTCCATGGATGTCCGGTTTCTGTCATAAGGCAGGTCTTCCATTATGGTATATCTGGGGCCGCAGGACATACAGCTGATAAAGGGATTCTGATATCTTCTGTCCGATGCTTGGGAAAGCTCTCTCATGCATTCCGGACAAACCGGAAGGTCCGGCGGGATCACTAATATTTCCACACTGGACTCACTCTTTATAATGAGAAAATCTTCAAACTCCTGGAAGGGAAGTAACTCTGCTTCCATCTTTATGATTTCATAGCCGCCCCTCTTGTTTTCCTTAAGGCCAGATAGAAACCGGCCAAGAACTGCCTCTTCAGACTGTGCCACGATCTCAACATAGCCACCCACGTTGCGGACCGTTCCCTTTATCCCGTATTGTTTGGCTGCACGATAAACAAGGGGCCGGAATCCAACCCCTTGTACAATGCCGTAAACCTTTATTATTTTTGTAATGACCTTGTTTTTTCCACAATCCATTCTACTACCTTTTCGTAACCTTCTTCTGTCTTTCCAGATACCTTGATCACCGGAGCCGTTTGATTCAAAGCCCGGACTCCCTTCATAAAAAAGTCCTCGTCAAAATCAATATATGGCAGAAGATCACATTTATTCAGCAAAATCAGATCAGCCTTTTCAAATGCCAGGGGATATTTATATGGCTTGTCACTGCCCTCTGTTACGGTTGAAATCAGCATCTTTGCGTGTTCACCGATCATGAATTCGGCAGGACACACTAAATTGCCGATATTTTCAATAAACAGAATTCCATCGCTGATCTTCAGTTCATCCACCGCAGCTCCGATCAGGGGCGAATCCAGATGGCAGGCTCCGCCTGTATTGATCTGAATGGCCTTTACCCCAAGGGACTGAAGGGTTTTTGTATCAAAGTCCGCCTCAATATCTCCTTCGATGACATAAGAGGTCACATCCGTAAGGCGTTTGATAATCTGTATCAGGGAAGTGGTTTTTCCCGCTCCCGGTGCTCCCATTACATTGATGGCATAAATACCGTTATTTGTTAATGATGCATTGATCTGTGATGCAACCTGGTCATTCTTGTCGTAGACCGACTGCATGATTTCTATTTCCCTGTTCTCAGACATCGTTTCCTCCATTTCTAAACTTCAATCGACTTAATATAAAATTCCTGTCCGATATCTGTGGGCCGTCCTTCTCCTTTACAAAAAGGACATTCAAAGGTGAAGGGCTTCCGGACAAATAATTTCCCGCAGGTGCTGCATTTCAGCTCAGGTGTTACCCTTTTAATATGAAGTTTTGCTTTTTCACAGGGAGTTCCTTCCGCTATTATGTCAAAATAAAGTTCAATGGAACTGGCCACATAACCGCAGGTATCTCCCACCACCAGATTGATGACCTTTACTTCCTCTGCGTGGTGCTTTTCAGCATATTCTCCGGCAATTTCTATGATTCGCTGGGTGATTGGGTATTCATGCATTTCACATATTCATCCCTTACATTTCCGTATGATGGCTTTGTGTATTGATTTTCCATCCTCAGACATTTCTTCGGACATACTTCACTGCAATAACCGCATTGAATACACTGAAGCCTCTCAATGCTCCAAAGAGCTTTCGATTTATCTGTCTGAATGGCTCCTGTAGGACACTTTCTTTCGCACATCCCGCAGAATATACAATCATCCACCGATATCTCGATTTTTCCTCTGGTGCGTTCATATGTTTCCTTTCGCTTAACCGGATATGGAACCGTATAGGGACCATGTAACAGGTTTTTTAAAAGCGTCTTTGACATCCTTAATATAGACATACTATCCTCAATTCCGCTGTTCTTCCCAGCAATGATATCTATGAACCGGGCCGATCATCGCTCGGTACAGCTGATGCATGGATCAATGGTAAGGATCAGAATCGGCACATCGGCAAGAGAACAGTTCTTTAAAGTCTCCAGCAAGGCCGGGACATTGGCAAAGGTAGGAGTACGGACCCTGACTCTGTCTAAGAATTTTGTTCCGTTTGCCTTTGTATAATAAAGCACCTCTCCTCTCGGCTGCTCCAAACGGGTAAAATGCTCTCCCTTTGGATTTCCCGTTACCTTTCTTTTCACCTCACCATCGGGTATGATGGCAATGCACTGCCTGATAAGATCAATGGACTGGAACAGTTCCCCGATCCGGACTTTGGTTCTTGCATAGCAGTCCCCGCCCTGATCTGTGATCGGCTTAAAATCCAGTTGACCATATGCCGCATATCCCTGAGACCTTATATCCATTTCAATCCCGCTGGCCCTTGCCATGGGACCGACGGCTCCCAGTTCGAACGCTGCTTCCTTAGACAGTACGCCAACTCCTTTTGTGCGGAGTTTTACGGTGGAATCGTTTAAAAATACGGCGGCAGCCTCCTTTAATTCCTTCTCCATGCCGGTTAAGACCTCTTTCATCTTGTTTAAGGTCTCAGAAGAGATATCCTTTTTCACACCGCCGACATCGCATACGGAAAATATGACCCTGCCTCCGGTAGTCTCTTCAAAAATGTCTAAAACCTGCTCTCTTAACTTCCAGGAATGCATGAACAGGCTTTCAAATCCAAAGGCATCTGCCAGAAGGCCCAGCCATAAAAGATGGCTGTGCAGACGGGACAGCTCTGCCCATATGGTCCGCAGGAATTTTGCCCGCTCCGGAATTTCCACCTCCATAATGCTCTCTATAGACATACAGTATCCCATGCCATGCATAAAGGAACAGATGCCGCAGATCCGCTCCGCAACATAGACATACTGCTGATAATCCTTCTTTTCTACCAGTTTTTCCAGACCTCTGTGAATATATCCGATTCTGGGGATCGCCTCAATAACCCTTTCATCCTCCAAAACCAGATCCAGATGGATCGGTTCCGGAAGCACCGGATGCTGAGGACCAAACGGAACAATTGTCCTGTTTCCCATAAGTAGCCTCCATTCTGACGCCAGATGGCATCATACCTAATCGTTCATATGAAACGGTGTTTTGACCGGGATCTTATATAAGTTATCGTTAAAGTCCGGCGTTATACCCGTGATCTTTACCCCGAACAGTTCCTTTATCTCATTTTCATACAGAAAGGAATACGGATATATAATACTGATACTAGGCAGTT
Organism: Lacrimispora sphenoides JCM 1415; assembly: GCF_900105615.1. NCBI lineage: Bacteria > Bacillati > Bacillota > Clostridia > Lachnospirales > Lachnospiraceae > Lacrimispora > Lacrimispora sphenoides. The sequence continues at coordinate 2,504,985 of NZ_LT630003.1, forward strand.
CCGTCTCTGTATCGGTTAAGATCCGAAGGTTTATAAGATCATGATCCTTATCAAAGGAATAGGTCAATTCCATACCGTCTTTATTGGTACAGGTAACAGCAACAAGCCGGTAACCGTCATTTTTTATTTTCAGTGTCTCCGCCAGCAGATCATTCGCGGAGATCTCTTTTAATATCTGTTCAGCCATAATTTGCCTCCTCATGAATCAATGCTTCTTTCTCTTTTCTTCCAGAATATCAAGCGCTTTCACAACGCCATCAATAATCGATTCCGGACGAGCTGCACAGCCCGGCACGTAAACATCCACCGGGATCACCTTATCTACTCCGCCGACCACGTTATAGCACTCTGCAAAAATGCCTCCTGAGGTGGCACAGATTCCAACAGCCACCACTGCCTTTGGATCAGGCATCTGTTCATATAGCTGCTTTACAACTGGGATATTCTGTTCATTTACGCTGCCCGTAATGAGTAAAATATCCGCATGCTTCGGATTGCCTGTATTGATGATTCCAAAACGCTCCACATCATAAAGAGGTGTAAGACATGCCAGTACCTCTATGTCACAGCCGTTGCAGCTGGTTCCGTCATAATGCAGAATCCATGGCGATTTTTTTACAACACTCATAATATCCTCCATTCCGCCTCTTGGCAGCTTTCATGACCTGCCAGGAATTATCTGAAAAATGACAGGATGATTAAGTTCACCGTACCCATGATTCCGGTTACGATCCACGCTGATTTAAGAGCCTGCTGCCATTTCACCCTGGCAGCTCCATTATCTATGATAATTTCAAGAAAATAAACCAGCAGGCATACGATGACCGCAAAAACACGGCTCATCGGCGCAGCCGTTGCAAAAAACACATACACAAGAGCCAGAGTAATAATCACCTCATACCAGTGAGTTACCTCAATCACAGCCAGATCCTTACCGGAATACTCAGTGGTAATACCCTTTACGATTTCCTGATGCCCATGATGGGACATGCTTAAATCAAAGGGGGATTTTCTAAGCTTAAATGTCAGGATAAACAAAAGTCCAACAAACACTCCCGGAAGATAGATGATCGAGGGCGTTTGTGCCGTTACGATATCCCTTACAAAAAAACTGTTCTCAGCATAGTAAAGGCCAACGCAGGTAAGCAGTACCATTGGCTCATAAGCCATGATCTGCAGCAATTCCCTTTCCGAACCAATGGTATTATAGGGAGAATTGGATGCATAGCCGCCTAATACGAAAAATACAGAACCAAGAGTCAGGGCAAATATAGCTAACAGGATATCTCCCCCTGAAAGCAGGATCACCGTGGTGAATACCACGAATGCAAGGGAGATATACACGAAGAAACGGTGCATGGAATTCACCTCTATGGATTCCTTCTGGCACAGCTTCAGTACATCATAAAATGGTTGTAATAAGGGCGGTCCCTGTCTCCCCTGAAGTCTGGCTGATATAATACGGTCAATTCCTGTCAGCAGCCCTCCGGCAACAGGAGCAAGCACGGCGATCCCAATCATGATCAAAATATTCATATTACGCCATTCCTCCTATCATCATTATGACTCCGCCAACTAATATTGCGGCAGCTATGACATCACTCCACAGAGTTAATCTCTTGGGGCTAAAATAATCTTCCATATACCAGTTGCTCAGTTCCATCTTTCGTTTTTCATTCATGGCTCCATAGAATGTTTCGTTATCTCCGGTGTTTTCTCCTGCCATATAAACCGGTACTTTTCTTCTTTTATCATTCTTATACATCGGAATAAAACTGATGGGCAGTAGGATGAGCATACTCAGCATGCACAGCATCAGCTTAATATCATTTGTTCCGATGGGGATCAAAGCCGTCCTTCCAAATACCTCCGTCAGATAAGGAATCAGAGCATATTTTGATACCAGCGGAAAGGTAAAGCAGGACACCACTACCATTGCCGCAAGGATTGTAATGGGAATCTCTTCATCAAGATGAAATTTGCTTTCAATCTGATGGCTCATATTGGCCCTTGAAACCAGTTTCCCCATCCATTTTGTCCAGTAAAACAATGTGGCGGCGCTTCCGTAGGCAAGTATAATAACAGTGATAACATTATTGGAATCAATAAACGCCTTCATGGCTACCCATTTTGATATCAGCATTCCAAAGGGGGCCAGAAACATTCCGGCGATACCGATCATCATATAGAGCGCAAGCTTTTTAGAAATTCCAAGGAGTACATCCATGTTTTCCACATCCCGGTTTCCGATCTGATGCTCGATGGAACCAACGGATATAAAAAGCAGGGATTTGGATACTGCATGGAATATAATCAACAGGATGGCAGCCCATAAGGATTCCTGGGTTCCGATGCTGGCACATATTACGATGAGCCCTAAGTTTGCCAAAGTGGAATAAGCTAAAATCTTCTTTGCGTCACTTTGGGAAATAGCCATCAGGGAACAGGCAAGAAACGTGATTCCTCCCACAAAGGTTACGGTTCTTCCAACAGGAGTCGATCCTAACAGCGGCGCAAGACGGATGATTAAGTACACTCCTGCTTTTACCATGGTTGCGGAATGCAGCAAAGCGGAAGAAGGAGTTGGCGCCACCATTGCTCCGAGAAGCCAGGAGGAGAATGGAAGCTGGGCTGATTTGGTCAGTGCAGCCAGGGACAGGAAAAATACGGGTATCATCATTGCCGCTTCCGGCTTCATGGAAGTAACCACTGACAATTCCAGGGTTTTATAATAAATGCCGATGAAAATGATCCCAGCTGCAAAAGCAACTCCGCCGCCCAGATTAATCACCAGGGCACGGAAGGAATTGTTTCTGGCTTCTGTTGTCTTTGTATAACCGATCAGCAGGAAGGAGCAAAGTGTCGTAAGCTCCCAGCAAAAATACATCCATGTAAGATCATTGCTCAATACGATTCCAAACATGGCAGAAAGGAATAAAAATAGAACTGCGAAAAAGAAGCTTTTCCTTTCTTTGTATTCTTTGTGGTGGGTATGGTAAGTCTTCATATAACCCACGGCATAAATACAAATCAGGCTCCCTACCAGTCCAATAACCAGTACCATAATTGCCGTAAGTTTGTCGAAAATCATGGCATGCTTAACTTCAATATTATGCTTTACCGTAAATTCAAAACAAAGCATTGCAGCCGCCTGTACAAACGACAAAACCGAAATAACATATTTTTTATACCTGATTCCGATGGAAATTACATACGCAGCGATTGCCGTCTCTGTAATTGCCATGATAACCTCAATTGCTTTTTCCAAACGGAAGGACAAAGCAATTCCGCTCTTAAAATATAACCCTACAACTGTCAGTGTCAAAACAGCCGTACCTGCGGCTCCTACCCTGACAATCATATTTCTTACCCCATCATTTTTGACCAGTAAGATTCCTAACGCTGCAGCCAATGGAAATAAAATCAATACTGTAATCGCACCCATACACTCATCACCTTGCTTTTGTTTTATTATATCTGTCACAATTGAGAATAAAAAAAATCAACGATACCGTCAAAATTCTCCAGATGTATCCTCTTTACCGCATCATCGATTAATTCGTGCTCATTATATCACACTAAAAGTGGTTGTCAATGTTTTGTTTTGTGTACAATTTACACAGTTTTTACACGAAAAAACACAGTATAAAAAACCAATTCAAAAGAAAGTGAGAGCTCTCCACAAATCAGAATAAAAGGGGGAAATACAAGAATAAACCATATATTTTTGCAAAAATATATACAACTTCTTAACAGGCCTTCAAAAATAACACACATTTTTTAACGAAATTTTAACTTTCATACAGAAAACCGGTGTGTGAAGAAACCGTTAAATTAGTAGAAAAAGGCATCCCAATGGCCTTTGATGATGTTCTCTCTGTATCTCCTGCCGTCACGCCCATTAATAGGAAGGAACATCACATGAAATATCATGATAAAACAGCAGAGAAATAAGCAGCCGGATTTCATAGGATCCGGCTGCTTAGTAAATATGATTTTAGGCGTTATTTGTCTGATTCTGATTTTGCCTTCCGCAGCCATTTTTAGAATAGAGATAGCTATATAAAATTCCGTGCCTGATTTCGTCTGTGATGATTTCAACCATTATATTTATATGAAGACGTGACTGCATGGCATAAAGGATCTTACGGTATTTTTGTACTGCACTCTGCTCGCCTAACAAGGCTCTTGACAAACCTGCGCAATAGCTTTCTGGCTCCACAAAAGCTTCTCCTTCCGCAGATGGGGGCATCTCACCGGTTAAATCCTGATAAATTTGCCGGAACAATGCATAATGTCCCAATTCATTGTCACGGATACCGGATATTATCTGCTTATCCTCTTCTGAGGAAGCCTGGTTTATAAGCCACATATAAAATATCCTGTCCTCTGTTTCACCCGATAGTGCTTCCAGAATAAGTTCAAGGGCACCATTTAGATTCTGGGGATATGTGAAAATATCAGTATTCATCATCTGTTGAAATGACAGGGGAGTTGCCGGTGTATTCCAATATGGCGGAATATAATCATAAGAATATGGCTGGTAGCCTTCGTAGTCGTAATAACCCATTTTGTGATCTCCGAATAAGAGTCTTTCCATATTCTATGATATTTTCGTATAACCAGTGTTGGTTTCAGGCAAAATTAATGGAAATGTGATATTATTTTTTAAATATAGAGAAGTCTCTTAAACAGGGCATTTATGGTAAAATAATAAAAAGTGCAGAAAAAGGAGGTATGATATGGAACAGAAGCTCCCAACTACCATTGGTGAATACATCGCAGCACAAAGCATGAAAATACAGCCCATTCTGGAAAAGCTGTACCAGACCATAAAAGAGTCAGCACCGGAAGCAACGGAAAAAATCAGCTGGGGAATGGCCACATTTGACTATTACGGCAATCTGGTACATTTCTCAGCGGGAAAAAAACATGTCGGTTTTCATCCGACCCCATCCGCAATCATTGCCTTTCAGGAAGATTTGAAGGAATACCATTGCTCAAAGGGCACGGTCCAGTTTCCATATGATAAGCCCCTTCCCCTTGAACTCATAGGAAGGATAGTCCGCTTTCGGACAGCCGAACAGGCCGTTCTTATGGAAGAGAAAAAAGCGGGGAAAACAAAGGAAAAGACCTTGCGCGTCCAGAACCCGCAGAAAGCGGATCGACCAGATGCTTGATGAGCTGCGGTCCGGCGATGCCTGCATGGGCATGGCATATTCCCTTAAAAAGAACACAAAGACCGGTCCTTCCTGACCGGTCTTTTTTACTCACGGACCAAATCTTAATAATTCTTAATTCCCCTGAATTTCATTGTCATTCTATCCATAAATGATATAATTTTTCATATTGAAATAATAGAAAGGAGGCTGCCGATCCATGAGTACATTGCAGCAGATATTGGTAGTAGATGACGATGCAGACATCCGGGAAGTCCTTCGCATTCAGCTGGAAAACAAAGGCTATTCCGTGTCAGAAGCAGCAAACGGAAGTGATGCAGTCGCAGCCGTCACAGATAATCCTGATATTGACCTTATTATTTTAGACATCATGATGCCAGGTTTATCAGGAATCGATGCCTGTACCCAGATCCGGAGGATATCTTCTGCCCCCGTCTTGTTTTTAACCGCAAAATCAAAGGAATGCGATAAAACAGAAGCCTATGAAAACGGCGGTGATGATTATCTTGTAAAGCCATTTTCACAGGCAGAGCTTCTTATGAAGGTCCAATCTCTTTTAAGACGATATGTTGTTTATAAAGGGAAAGGAACACCTCTTTTCAATAGTTCAGAAATCCGGCTGCAGGATCTTATGATCGATACAACAGGCCATTTCGTTTATCGGGAAAATCAAAAAATCGAGCTTACGGACACGGAGTTCCAGGTTCTGATGTATCTTGTAAAGAACAGAGGAAAAGCCAAGGATGCACAGGCAATCTACGAGGACGTATGGAATGATAAGTTCCTCCCGTCTTCCACTAATACTGTTATGGTACACATTTTAAAGCTTCGTAAAAAACTGGAGCTGGATTTTAACAATCCTACCATCATACGAACCGTCTGGGGAAAGGGCTATCAGATCGATGAAGCATAAATGGATCTCGTCTTTACGATATAAGCAGGTATTTGTATTGATCATTGGCGCAGTCATCAGCTTTGGGATGTACTTTGCCTCCCAGGCTTTTGGCGATTATCTGGTATCCAGGAACCATATGAATGAGGATGCCGCATGGAAGCGATTGACCGGTTATCAAAATTCGTTTGAAAATTACATTAATAAATATAACATATCAGTAAAAAATGTAAGATCCATATCCAAATGGGTAAAGAACCATAAATACGTCTACGTAACAATTTTTAACGGCAACGAAATCATCTATGAATCCGGATTCTGGAATGATGCATACGCTCCCTATGAAACTGCCAGTTCCATTGGGGAAAGCAGCAAACAGGCCATTCGGGATATTTCCTTCAGCGACGGCACCTATTCCGTGTCCATCATTGATTCCTCGGAAATCAAATGGTATAACCTGGTAACTTATATTTCATGGGGAGTTTTTTTCCTGTTTCTGTTTGTGATCCTGATTTTCTATAACCACCGGATCATTGCCCGGATCATGCTTTTGTCAAAAGAGGTATCCCTGATAGAAAAAGGGGATCTGGAGCAGCCGATTTTCTATAAAGGGAATGATGAGATTGCATTGCTGGCAAAAAATGCGGATAACATGAGAAATTCTATCATTACAAGGTATAAAAGCGAAAAAGAAGCCTGGGAAGCAAACAGTGAGCTGATCACTTCCATGTCCCATGATATCCGCACTCCCCTAACCTCGCTGATCGGCTACTTGGAAATACTGGATTCAAAAAGCTATCATTCGGAAGAACAGTTTGACAAATACATCAAAAGCTGCAGAGATAAATCCATTCAGCTAAAGGATTTATCTGACCGGCTATTCCAGTATTTTCTTGTGTTCGGCAAAGAGAAGATATTGATGCAGATGGAGACCTTTGACGCTAAGATCCTTCTCCAGCAGCTGCTTATGGAGTACGTATTTGATCTCGGCAACCTGGGGCTTGACGTTAAAACAGAATTTGTAGAGGAGTCCTGCAGCATAACCGCTGATATCCAATATTTAAGACGGTTATTCGATAATCTGTTTTCCAATGTAAGAAAATACGCCGGCAGCAACGGGCCGGTCTTTGTCAAAAGCCATATAGACGGAATTGACCTGATTATTACCATCTCCAATGAAATCCGCAGGGACAGCATGTTTTTAGAAAGCACCAACATTGGACTTAAAACCTGCCTGAAAATAGTAGAACAGATGAATGGTACCTTTGAGATACAAAAAAACCGGACAAATTTTAAAGTTCGTGTGACGTTTCCAATCGAACCAGACAGAGAGGAGTAACAACCTATGAGAAACGTACTGGAGTATCTTGAGCACTCTGCAAGCATCTATCCGGAGAAAATTGCTGCGGTGGATCAGGAGAATAGCTGCTCTTACAAGGAACTGTTATTACATGCAAAGCAGATCGGCAGCTTTCTTACCGGTTATGAATCACCTGGAAACCCTGTTGTGGTTTTTATGGATAAAAGCGTGGAGGCTCTTACAACATTCATGGGCATTGTATATGCCGGATGCTTTTATGTACTGATAAACCCCGCACAGCCTGCTGTGCGGATCAGCCAGATTCTTAAGGTGCTGGAAGCAGATTCTGTCATCACTTTGGGGGATTCCAGAGTCCTGCCGGAAGGCGTGGAATTTTCCGGTCATCTGTTTGATTACCATGAGATTGTAAAAAGCGAAATCAGGGAGGAGCCCCTAAAGCTTATCCGTGATCAGGCCCTGGATATCGATCCTCTGTACTGTAACTTTACCTCAGGCTCTACCGGCGTTCCTAAGGGGGTATTGGTCAGCCACCGGTCGGTGATTGATTTTATGGAATACTTCCCTTCCATGTTCGGCATAACCGGGGAGGACAAAATCGGGAATCAGGCCCCCTTTGACTTTGATGTGTCTGTTAAGGATATATACTCCACCCTTAAAGTGGGAGCCACCATGGTCATTATCCCGAAAAAATTATTCTCCATTCCGACGGAGCTCCTTGACTTCTTATGCGAACACCAGGTAACGACCCTGATCTGGGCGGTTTCCGCCCTGTGTCTGATTCCCCAATTAAAGGGGTTCACCTATAAGGTTCCCTCCAGGGTTAGTAAGGTCTTATTCAGCGGTGAAGCAATGCCTGTTAAGCATTTAACAACCTGGCAGAAATACCTTCCTGATGCGAGATACGTAAACTTGTACGGACCTACTGAAATCACATGCAACTGTACCTACTATCCTGTGGAACGGAAATTTGAAGCCCATGAAACCCTTCCCATAGGAAAGGCATTTCCCAATGAAAAGGTCTTCCTCCTGGATCAGGATGACAAACTAGTCACAGAAAAGGACCAGATTGGAGAGATTTGCGTATCCGGAACCGCTTTGGCCCTGGGATATTATAACAATCCTGAGCAGACAAAAAAGGCATTTATCCAAAATCCCCTTAACACTCACTGCCTGGAAACGATTTACCGGACCGGGGATCTGGCCTTCTATCATGAGAACGGGGACCTTTGCTTTGCCGGACGAAAGGACTTTCAGATCAAGCACATGGGACACCGCATCGAACTGGAAGAGATCGAAGCCGTCATAAACAGCTTCCCTCTCATTCAGCGGGCATGCTGCGTCTTTGATGAGGAGAAAAACCGGATCCGGGCATTTTATGTTGGCGAGATGGAGGGAGGGGAAATTTCAGTACGGATGAGGGAATCCCTTCCGGTTTATATGATTCCATCCGCGTTTTATTCCCTGCCGGAACTGCCGGTTACCGCCAACGGAAAAATAGACAGAAAAAAATTATTGGAAGTATGTAAAGGAAACAGCCATGAACGAGATAAGATTTGAATATGACATTCATGAGTACCAAACCCCATTCTACATTTTTGATACGGATATCCTGGCTGAACAGATCAGAAAAATCAGGAGTGTCCTTGGAGAGGACGTGGAATTATGCTATGCCATGAAGGCCAATCCATTTGTAATTAAGGATTTAGAGGAAGTTGTGGATTCCTTTGAGGTTTGCTCTCCCGGCGAATTCGCCATCTGTGAAAGAGCCGGAATCAACATGGGGAAAGTTATTATGTCCGGTGTACATAAGAAGCCTGAGGACATAGAATATGCGCTGAAACATTATGGAGATAAGATCATTTATACCGCCGAGTCCCTCTCCCACTGGCAGCTTCTTTCAGACTGCAGCGCAATGCTTCAAACACCCATTCGTGTCCTCCTCCGCCTTACTTCCGGGAATCAGTTCGGTATGGATGAAAGCCTGATCCGGCAAATCATTGAAGACGGCACCCATGAATTTATAACCATTGAAGGGATCCAGTACTTTTCCGGAACCCAAAAGAAATCTATAGCAAAACTGGAAAATGAACTTCATATGCTGGACCAGTTCTGCCGGGAATTAAAGCAAGATTACAGCTTTCCTGTCAAACGGCTGGAGTATGGTCCCGGGCTTCCTGTCTGCTATTTTGAAGAAGAGAAAAATGAGGAAGATCAGATGTTAAATGGTCTTGCAGAGTCTGTCAAGAATCTTACGTTCGGAGGCAGGGTCGCACTGGAGATGGGCAGATTTATCGCCGCCCCCTGTGGTTTCTACGTAACCAGCGTGGTGGATCGGAAAACAAACAAGGGAGAGCCTTACTGCATTGTTGACGGCGGTATCCACCAGCTAAATTATTACGGGCAAATGCTGGCCATGAAAAGACCGCCTGTCCTTCATTTTAATCAACGGGAAGGAGAAAAAGAAGAATGGACGGTCTGCGGCTCTCTTTGCACGGTGAATGATGTGCTTGTTAAGAAATACCCTTTCAAAAACCTGCAGACCGGAGACCGGATCATATTCCAAAAAACCGGCGCTTATTCGGCAACAGAAGGCATGTCCCTATTTTTAAGCCGGGATTTACCGCAGATCCTTCTCTATTCTGCAAAAGAGAACTTCCGCATTGCAAGACCTCATATACAAACGAATGCTTTCAATTATTTTCAACTATAAAGGAGACAAAATCATGGAACAATTATTAGAGATCTTAAACGATATTAACCCAGGCATTGATTATGAAATAGAAACAAGGCTCATTGACGGAGGGCTCTTAGACTCATTTTCCATTCTCTCTCTCATCCCGGAGCTTGAAGATGCATTTGGCATTGAGATCACTCCCATAGACATGGTACCCGCTAATTTTAACTCTGCACAGGCAATTTGGGATATGATCCATCGGCTAAAAGAGGAATAAAAGATGGCCTACAATTCACTCCTGTACCTATTCATCTTTTTGCCGGTTGTATTGCTGGCCTACCAGCTTGCACCCCAAAGCTTCCGTTATAAAATACTTCTTACCGCCAGTTATGTCTTTTTCCTGTCCTTTAGCGGAAAGCTGCTGGTATACCTGCTTTTTTCCACCCTTTCCATTCACCACATCGGTCTATGGCTTACTTCCTGTAAAAAGGACTTTCTATCGGCGGCTCACGCCCCTGAGAATAAAAAGGCAGAAAAAGCAGCCTATGAGACCAAACGCCGCAGGATCTTATGGCTTGGAATCGGCTTGCAGCTTAGTATTTTATTGATTTTAAAATACTCCGGCTTCTTTTTTGAAAACTTTAACCTGGTATTAAAAGCAGTCTCTTTCCCAAGGCTTCTGCCTGCCATGAAGTTTGCCCTGCCTATCGGTATCTCCTTTTACACCCTGCAGGCGGTCTCATATCTGATCGATGTTTATTATGAAAAAATAGAGGCTGACGACAATCTAGGCAGACTGGCCTTGTATCTCTCCTTTTTTCCAACCCTGTTGGAAGGACCTGTCTGCCGCTACTCGCAGACTGCTAAGGCCCTTTGTCAGGGAAAACCTTTGGAATACAAGAACGTTACTTACGGCCTTCAGCGGATCATGTGGGGATTATTTAAAAAGCTTGTTATTGCAGACCGACTTAATCTGCTTGTGGAAACGATCTTCGATACCCCTAATCATTACGGCGGGATCATCGTTATCGCAGGTGCCGTTTTATATACCTTTCAGCTATATGCAGATTTTTCCGGCTGTATTGACATGACCATTGGAACAGGAGAAATGTTTGGAGTAACCATTCCCGAAAACTTCCGTCAGCCCTTTTTCTCCAAAACCGCATCGGAATTCTGGAGACGCTGGCATATCACCCTTGGCACCTGGCTAAAGGATTATATCTTTTATCCCATATCCTTAACCAAATTCGTTAAGAATCTGGGAAAGAAATCACGGGCTAAATTCGGAAAGCATTATGGGCAGATTATCTCCTCTTCTGTCGCTCTGTTTGGCGTGTGGATCTTAAACGGTCTGTGGCACGGAACGGGCTGGAACTATATTTTCTTTGGAATGTATTATTTTGTCCTCATTCTCATGGAGAATCTGTTGGAGCCGGAGGTCCAAAGGATTACAAGTACCTTAAGGATCAACAGGTCCTGCAGCTTGTACAGAAGTTTTCAGACAGTGAAGCTGCTTATCATTGTATTTACGGGAGAACTTTTCTTCCGGGCCAACAATCTGACCACCGGCGTGAATATGTTCCGGTCCATCTTCACCGGCTTCCACTGGTCTGCGGTCACTGACGGTTCACTCCTTAAGCTTGGTCTGTCTTTGCCGGATTTCATTGCGGTATTCTTTGGTTTTCTAGCGGTATATACCGTAGGTGTAATCCATGAACGGGGCATCTCAATCCGTGAAAGGATTTCCGGCTGGAATATGTTTGCCCGCTGGAGCTTTCTTTACGCCGCAATCCTCCTTGTCATTGTTTTGGGGGCCTACGGCGACGGATATATACCTGCAAAATTAATTTATGCCGGATTTTAAGAGGTGATGAGATGAAGAGCAAAAACAGGATAAAAACAATTTCATTTTTAACCGGACTTTTTCTTTTATTGTACATTGCCTCCTACCTGCTGATTCCATACAATAACATGGGAGACAGCCTGTATAAAAAGGCAAACGGCATCCTAAAGGAACCAAAAAACACCATAGACTATGTGGCGATCGGGGACAGCGAATGCAGTGCCAGCATTTCCCCCATGGAAATATGGAATGATTACGGCTATACAGGATATAACTGCGGCGTCCCAAGCCAGCAGCTTCAGGATACTTACTATCTGCTGGAACGGGTGCTTAAAAACCAGCACCCAAAGGTTGTTTTTCTGGAAACCAATGCATTTTACCGGGATTTCAAATACATCAATACCCTTGAGACCTCCATTGAGGAAACAGTCAAAAAAATATTTCCCATTTACAAATACCATGACAATTGGAAATATTTTCATTTTTATATGCTGAAATCCTTAGGCCATAAGATAAGGCAGGAGCAAATTACGGTTTATAAGGGATATCAGTACAGCGCTATTGTGAATCCCTATAAACGTGGGCCTTATGTTACTGAAACAGACGATATTTATGTGATCGACGAGCAGCCCTTATTATACTTAAACAAAATCGCAAGCCTGTGCAGGGATAAGGATATCAAACTGATCCTATACAGCGCACCGTCGCCAAAGTGCTGGTCCTACGCCAAGCACAATGCTGCCGCAGCTTTTGCCAACGAAAACCAGCTGACTTACATTGACTTAAATTTAGATATCGATACCCTGGGCATTGACTGGGCAAAAGATTCCCGCGATGACGGTGATCACTTAAACTACTTTGGAGCAAAAAAAGTGTCAGACTATATGGGGAAATATTTATCAGAGCACACAGACTTAACCGACCACCGGAAGAATGATCTGTTTGCAGGCTGGAACAAAGAGTTTAAAAATTATCTCAAACTGACAGAACAGCATTAACATTTAAAGAGCATTGGACAGCTGGAATACAGACTGTTTCCAATGCTCTTTTGTCACTATTTTTGTATGTAATAGGACATGAAATCCGCCAGCTTTTCACATGCCACTTTTAACTGGCTTAGCTCCGGAAGGTAAACGACCCGGAAATGATCCGGTTTTTCCCAGTGGAACCCGCCTCCATGAGTCAGCAGAATCTTCTTATCCTTTAAAAAGTCTAATACAAACTTTTCATCATCATAGATGTTACATTTACTGGTATTGATTTTAGGAAACATGTAAAAGGCTGCTTTTGGTTTTATGACGGAAATTCCCGGAATCTCATTTAACGCCCGGCAGGTGTATTCTCTCTGTTCGTATATTCTTCCACCCGGTATCATCAATTGCTTTGTTTCCTCTTCCATTTCCAGTGCAGCCTCGATTACGGACTGGGCCGGAACATTGGAGCAAAGCCTCATGGAGGACAATAAGTTTATCCCTTCCACATAGCCTTTTGCAAAGGATTTATCGCCGCAAAGGCTCATCCAGCCGCAGCGGTATCCTGCAATTAAATGGGACTTCGATAGGCCATTGAATGTGATGGTCAAAAGATCCGGTGCCAGAGAGGCAATGGATACATGTTCCAGGCCGTCAAAAACAAGCCTGTCATAAATTTCATCTGCAAAGATGATCAGCCCATGTTTCCGGCATACTTCCACAATCTCCTCAAGGACTTCCCTGGGATACAGGGTACCGGTAGGATTGTTGGGGTTGATGATGACAATCCCCTTGGTTCTGCTTGTAATTTTACTTTTGATATCGTTGATATCCGGGTACCACTCCGCCTCTTCGTCGCACATGTAATGGACAGCGGTTCCTCCCGAAAGGGTTACGGACGCGGTCCATAAAGGATAGTCTGGAGAAGGGACCAGAATCTCATCCCCGCTGTTTAACAGCCCCTGCATGGCTAGGGTGATCAGCTCGCTTACGCCGTTTCCCGTGTATACATCATCCACAGTGACCTGTTCGATCCCTTTTTTCTGACAGTATTTTACGATGGCCTTTCTGGCTGATAATAGACCCTTGGAATCCGAGTAGCCTTCCGTATGGGACAGGTTTTCGTTCATTAACCGAAGCAGTTCCTCCGGCGCACGAAAACCAAAGGGAGCCGGATTTCCAATATTTAATTTTAATATATCAACTCCCTGATCGATCATCCGGTTTGCTTCATCCATGACCGGGCCTCTGATATCATAACACACATGATCCAGCTTACTGGATTTTTCAAAATTTCTCATCATTGCTCTCCTCTTTCTATGTAATTTAATAAGTGAAGGTAATAAAAAAACGCCCTAAACGTCGAAACGTTTAGGGCGAATGTACAATCCGTGTTACCACCTAAATTCAGAGAAATCTCTGCACTCTCTACGATACTATCATATCGTGCCCCTGTAACGTGGGAATACGTTGAAGCCTACTAAACCATCTCCCTGGAATCAGGGAAACCATTTTTCGGTTCAAAGCTCCGAGACTGCTTCGATATACTAAAATAAAGATTCGCACCAACCATCTTCTCTCTGAAATTTATTGTATATGTACTATTTCTCTTCATTGCCTTTTCACTATTTCCGCAATAATAACACAGGCAGGAGGAATTGTCAATTACTAAAAATAATTTATCTCCACAGATAACCCGGTCTTAAATTTCCTCATCTGCCGGGAAGCGGATTCCTCCCTTATGTCTTGCAGTTGTCTGGATTTCGCTTACAAGCAGGGTGTGGTCCAGAAGCTGATAGCACCTTTCCAGATCATTGCCGCAGATCATATCCTGAAATTCCATAAATTCATTCACCATGCGGTGATCAAAATCATCTTCATTTACAAGGGATTTAGTCTCATCATTCATGATGATTTCAAAGCCTCTGCAGATGCTGGCAGGCGTATCCTGACGGATGACCCCCTTCTCTCCCTGGATATAATTAGCGATAGGAGCCTTGCAGTCCTTTGCTCCAACGCATGTACATTTAAAAGTGCCGTAGTCCAAAATTAAAATTCCAGAGGTATCAATCCCTCTCTCCACATTGGGGAAATATTCCACCTTAAGCGGCCTTCCGAATAATCCTGCAACGTAATGGATGTTATAGATATTGATATCCATGAGCGCACCGCCGGAACAATTGGGATCAAAGGCAGGCAGAATGCGGCCCTCTTTGAAGCTGTCATATCTACTGGAATACTGGGAATAGTTGAACTGAACGATTTTGATGTTTCCCAGGGTTGGCAGAAGCTCTTTTATCCTTTTATAATTCGGCAGATACAGGGTAGTAACAGCTTCAAATAAAAACAGATTTTTCTCTCTTGCCAGCCCGCTTAATATCTGGGCTTCTTTAAAGGTTGTGGTAAAGGGCTTTTCTACAATCACATGCTTTCCTGCCTCCAGTGCCTCTTTCGTAAACTGGAAGTGCAAATGGTTAGGCAGAGCTACATAAACCGTATCCACATCACTGTTTAAGAAGTCCTGATAATCTGTAAAAGTATGTTTTATGTTATATTTTTCACCAAGTTCTCTTCCCACTGCTTCACTTCTTTTCGTACAGCAAATGGCCGCAAGCTCTACCTTATCCAAATAATGAACGATTGGCAGAAACTCCTTTACAATCTTTCCTGATCCAACGATACCTAATTTCATCCTTATCTCCTCTCAAGTACATCTTAGTAGTTAAATAACCTTTCTTAATTCTCCTGTAACAGAATCTATTACCAGACCATGTATCATGATCTCCTCCGGGACAAAGGGATGGTTGCGTATCAGCTCAACGGACTTTTTGATGGATAAATCCAGATCCTTAAATCCTCCCAGCCAAGTATCAAAATCAATGCCATAGTATTTTACCAGGTCGATATTCTTTTGTTCAATTCCCCGCTGTTTCATTTTTTCAATAATTTTCTTGCTGTCCGTATGTCTGGCCCCGCAATCGGTATGGCCGATTACGAGGATTTCCTTAACATCCAATTCATAAATACCGATCAGCAGGCTTCTCATGGCACTTCCAAATGGGTGGGATATAATTCCTCCGGCATTTTTGATAATTTTTGCATCCCCGTTTTTAAGCCCAAGGGCCATCGGTAATAATTCCGTTAATCTTGTGTCCATACAGGATACAATCGCGACTTTTTTATCCGGAAATTTATTGGTAATATATTTTACATATCCTTTGTTTTCTACAAATTCTTTATTAAACTTCAGTATTTCATTAATCATCCTTCATTCTTCTTCCGCATTTTTATTTCAGTCCTGCCATTAAAACAGCTTCAAATAATCTCCGTATCCTTCTTTCTCCATCTCTTCTTTGGGAACAAACCTTAAGGAAGCGCTGTTAATGCAATAACGCAGTCCTCCGCGGTCCATTGGACCATCGTCAAATACATGACCCAGATGGGCATCTCCCAGCTTGCTCCTCACTTCCGTACGGATCCTTCCAAAGCTCCGGTCCTCATGGGTTTTAATAATCTCAGAGTCAATCGGCTTAGAAAAGCTTGGCCAGCCGCATCCTGACTCAAATTTATCAGTTGACATAAAAAGCGGCTCCCCTGTTGTAATATCTACATAAATTCCCTCTTCGAATTTATCAAAAAATTCATTTTGAAAGGGAGGCTCCGTTGCACTGTTCTGTGTTACTTCAAACTGCAGGCTCGTTAAGTTTTCTTTCAGTTCTTCCGTTTTTCTTTTTCCGTATTTTTTGCTTTTATCCTCCGCCTTCTTTGCCTTTTCAAATTTATCGGCACCAATATGGCAGTATCCGCCTGGGTTTTTGTTCAGATATTTCTGATGGTACTCCTCTGCCCGGTAGTAACAGGAAAGAGGTTTCACTTCAATTGCTATTTTTTCTTTATATTTTTTCTGAAGCTCATTGATCGAATCCTGGATCACCGCCTCATCCCTGTCATCCGTGAAATAGATACCTGTCCGGTACTGGGAACCAACATCGCCTCCCTGGCGGTTCACGCTTATGGGATTGATCACATCATAATAAAGCTGCAGCAAATAGGTAAGACCTATGATGCTGTCGTCGTATTCCACCTTCACCGCTTCTGCATGCCCGGTATCATGGCTGCATACTTCCTTGTAAGTTGGATTCTCAGTACTGCCATTGGCATATCCCACCTCTGTAAACAGGATGCCCGGGATATTTTCCAGATACTTTTCTGTTCCCCAAAAGCAGCCGCCTGCCAGATAAATTTCTTTCTTCATAGAAAACACCTCTCTTTAAAAGTATAAAAAACTGCCTTTTTCTCTGTCAAGGAATCAAATGATTTGATATTCTTCCATCAGCTTCACCGCTGACTTTACGATCAGAGCTGTCATACCCCATATGATCCAGTCTTCATATTTATAAAACAAGACGTCATAAGTTCCTTTAGCCCAAGGGTATTTTACCCCTCCCGGAATCCATTCATACGGAAAATCCTCCGGCGGCTCAGAAATCAGTTTACTCACAAATCTCTCCGGTTCCTGACTGCGGAAAAAATCCAGTGGTATTTTTATGACCTCTTCTACTTCATCTCTGCTGAATGTGTCCTGATAATCACTTATAACTCCTATAAAAGGATGGATCATTAAGTTAAAGGGTGACAGATAGATATCTCCCGGTCCCATCACCTCAATCTGCTGCGGCAATATGTTCAGTTCTTCAACAGTCTCACGTACCGCACATTCCTGAAGGGATTCCCCCGCTTCGAGCTTTCCGCCTGGAAAACAAATCTCTCCCGGCTGCCGCTTTAACTCATTGGATCTTTTTTCAAATAGCAGGTAAGTAACCCCTGAAATATGGATCAGGGGAATCAGAACCGCATACTGCCTGAATTTTTCTTCTCCGATCATTCCGGGACGCCGGATTGAAAATTGTTCTTTCTCCAGAATAATGGCCTCCTTCCGCTTGTGGTTTTGCTAATCAGTCCGGGCATGGACCGATCCCCAAAACCACGGGATAAATGCTATATAAATTTTACACTAAATCTTATATAATAACAATAGTAATTCCTACTTATATACTATATATTCATCCTATTTTTCCATGTGTCAGACCGGCAGAATGATATAGGAAAAATGTATGGCTACCCATGATTTATGTTCGGAATTTTAAAGCTTTTTTCGTATTATTGTGCTATAATCCCTTTAAAACTAAAAAAAGAAACTTATCCATGGGGATATGCGATGAAAGTGGCAGGAGGAGGAGACATCAACAATGAAACAGAATCCTTACGATAACAAAGCATTCTTTGAAAAATACAGCCAAATGGACCGCTCAACAAAAGGGCTTGCCGGAGCTGGGGAATGGAAAACTCTTGAATCAATGCTGCCTGAATTCAAAGACAAGCGGGTGCTGGATTTAGGCTGTGGATTCGGCTGGCATTGTCAGTATGCCATAGAGCATGGGGCCAGAGCTGTCACAGGTATAGACATTTCCGAAAAAATGCTTGCAGTAGCAAAGGAAAAGACAAGTGATAAAATCTGTTATCATCACATGCCAATCGAAGAGATATGGTTCAGCGAAAATTCATTTGATGCAGTCATCAGCTCTCTTGCGTTCCACTATCTGGAATCTTTTGAACAGATTGTTGAAAAGGTATCCTGCTGCCTTGTAAAGGGAGGAGATTTTGTCTTTTCTGTGGAGCATCCGGTTTTTACAGCGAATGGCAGTCAGGAATGGTATTACGATGAAGCCGGAACGATCCTTCATTATCCGGTTGACAATTACTTTTTCGAGGGACAGAGACAGGCCAGTTTCCTTGGAGAAAATGTTACGAAATATCATAAGACCCTTACCACCTATTTGAATGGTTTGATACAGGCAGGCTTTGAATTAACCGGTGTAGTGGAGCCTCAGCCATCTAAGCATCTGCTTCAAACCGTGGAAGGCATGGTAAATGAGCTTCGCAGGCCTATGATGCTGATCATTTCAGCAAGAAAAAAGTAACCGTTACAAGAGTCCTGCTTTACAGGCTCTTCAGAATGCCGGCTTATTGCTTTTTGGTTTGTTAAAAATCAAGAAGCAATTTCATTTTCTGTTGTTTTTTGTGGGAGCGTACAAAAATAGCGTATACCTTCTCACCTGTATACGCTAAATATTTATGATATTATGCGAAAATATTGCACTGCTTATTTTAAAGCACCTACAGGCACCCTTCTATATAAAACCGCCAAAGGTAGTCTTTAGCTTCCTCAGCGTAGTCAATTCCCACACGTTTTGTGGCTATAACATGAAAGTTCTCTCCTGTGCCCTTTTCAAGATATATCTGATCACCGCACAGGTCTATGCCGTTATGGCTTCGGTCCATGGATAATGCCTTACACAGCTTTCCCGGCCCGTTTGTAAAGCCCTTTAACTGGCTTTTAGACAACTCCTCATAAGGCTTTCCATATCTTTGCTGCGCCATCCACTGGATTCCCTCCAATGGTTCAGCAGCCCTTATTAAAACTGCCTGTGGAATCCCCTTCTCCCTTGTTACCACATTGAAGCAGCAGTACATCCCATAGATAAGAAACATATAAGCATGACCGGGATCTCCATACATCACTTCCACCCTTGGTGTCCTCTTTCCGCCGTAAGAATGGGCAGCCTTATCTTCAACGCCCATATATGCCTCTGCCTCTATGATCTTAACAGCGAGTCTCTGTCCCTCAATCTCGTGGACAAGCACCTTCCCCAATAGTTCCCTGGCAACCAGGACAGAATCCCTATTATAGAATTCTCTGTCTAGTTTTTTCATCCCCTCAGCCTTCCTTTCGTATGATAGCAACGATGAATTTTTAAAAGCAGACTATCATCCGCCCTATTTGAACATTGCACTGGAATTCAGTACCGAAGTACTGTATACAAAAAGCACATCCTGATCATCAAAGGTAATATAATCGCCGACCAAATCACTGGCAATGTAACGGATATCAACCATGGTCACTTTGGAATACCCGTCAAGCAAAAGGGTTGCCAGGCTGCTTCCAAAGGAATCCCGGAATATCACCAGCTCTTTTCCGTTTTTTACATTTGGATTGGTGATTTCCAAAAGGGCCGCCGCACCGGATAAATATACATCATACGGATCATTTCCTGTAAGCTTTTGGGTATCATACACGGCTGTAGTTTTTCCTGTCTCCCAATTATACACGGTACAGGCATCTATGAGGTCACTGGTAAGGTATTTCAGTTTGTCCGGTTTCATGGGAAGGGCAGAATGCCCATAATATACTCCGTAAAATGGTTTCTCCACTTCGATTTCCTTATATTGCCCGGTGCTCTCCTTCTCTTCTCCTAATGCATTAAGGATTTTATCCGCAGCCTTAGTAATCCTCTCCTGCTTCCAGTGAATATCTGTCTTATAATAATCTTCGATTTCCAATATATCCGATAGATCTATATACTTCGCAAACTCTGTATCCGCCTTCATCATTTCAAACAGCTTCTGGTAATCCATGGAGGGATAGCCATTTGCCTGGGAGAGAAAATACCCCTTGTCAGGAACAATGGTAAGATACGTTTTTACGTCTTTCCCAGCCATATATTTATCATACAGAAACCGGAACTTTTCCGCCGCTTTTTGAATGGAAGCTTCATTCAAGGGGTATTCCATTTTTACGGCGCAGCCATCCTGAATATAGATGCCGTTATTATCTTTCTGACCCAATGGATAAAACTTGACATACGCTTTTATGGTACGGTATAAAAAGCGGCCGGGGAACTGGTCTTTGGCATATTGCTCAAAGCCCTCCATAAAATCTGCCGTGGTAAGGCTTTTAAGGGTAAATTCCGGAAACCCGGCAAGCTTTCTTCTTTCACTGGCTGATATTTCCTGTGTTGGTGAAAGCCAGGAAGAAAGCGCCAGAAGAACCCATACCGTTCCTACCAAAATCACGATCATCCGATTTGTTTTTCTATTTTTCATTCCTGCCCTCCTTAAAAGCGAAAATACAGAAATGGATTAAAGGAAGCATCGATTAAATATGCCGTTGTCAGCAAAAGCATCACCACGCATACCACAGGCTCTGCCCAAGTAAGGGCAATCGCTCCAAATGGTGTTTTGCGGATTCTGCCGATGATTCTCTTTGGCAAATCAGTACTTCCGGTTATGGCTATCACAAATATGATAAAATAGCTTCTTAAATAATAGGCGGACTGGACTCCTGTAAGCGGCAATCCGCTCATTCCGAACATGGAACGAAGCCGTTCAGCTGATGTACTCAGATCAGGCGCATCAAATATGACGAAGCTTATGATTACAAGAAGCATGACATACAAATGAGAAATGCTTTCCGGCATTTTCTTTAAGAAACTGCCAAGCCACAGCTTCTCAATCATCAGGAGAACAGCAAATAACATTCCCCATATGACAAAATTCCATGCAGCGCCGTGCCATAAGCCGGTCAGCATCCATACCAAAAAGATATTAAAGAGCCAGCGCATCCTGCCAACGCGGTTTCCTCCTAAGGGAATGTATAAATAATCCCTGAACCAGGTTCCAAGGGACATATGCCACCTGCGCCAGAATTCAGTAATGCTTTGGGAAATAAACGGATAATTGAAATTCTCCTGAAAATCAAAGCCAAATATCTTGCCTAAACCGATTGCCATATCACTGTATCCGGAAAAGTCAAAGTAAATCTGTAAAGTAAAGGCCACTGCATAAAGCCAGTAGAATAAAACATTTCGTTCCGGAGAATCTGCAAAGTCTTTGCACAATTCTCCAAGTGTATTGGCGATCAGTACCTTTTTTGAAATTCCAAATAAGAACCTGCGTATTCCAATGCGGGCTTTTAAAAGACTGTGCTCCCTTCTGTCAAGAGCCTGTGCGATATCAGTATATCTAACAATGGGACCTGCGATCAGCTGAGGAAAGAAGGCCACATAAGTGGCCAATGATAACAGATTCTTCTGGGCCTTTGTGTTTTTTCGGTAAACATCAATGGTATAGCTGAGAATTTGAAACGTATAAAAGCTGATGCCAATGGGAAGAACTACGTTCAGCAAAGGGACTGATAATCCGGTCATGGAATTGATGTTTGCTATAAAAAAATCCACATATTTAAAATACCCCAGCATTCCCAGGGAAAAGACCACCGAAACTAGGAGCCATCTCTTCCCCCATGCAGAAACGGAGTATTGCTCGATGAGCAAACCAAGAATGTAATTCACCACTATGGAAAGGACCATAAATATGATGTATTTCGGCTCTCCCCAACCATAAAATATGAGGGAAGAAAAAAGCAATACACCGTTTTTCAGCTTCTTCGGACATACAAAGTATACGCCAATAACCAAAGGCAAAAAATAATATAAAAATGTTATGCTTGAAAATACCATGCTGTCACTATTTAGATAACTTAAGGTCGAAATCTGCACCGCACATTTCCTTAAAGGCATCTGCAACCTGCTGGGAGGTTACTGCGTCCTTTAAATTGGAATCAACCATAACAAGCATGATCAAATCATTGTAGGTAACAATCTGGAGGTCATCTGCCATAACACAAATCCACTTCCTCTGATCAATCCCATTAAGCATATCCTTTGCAACTGCTTCTGCATCAGCTGCATTATTTACACGGGCAAGTACGAGGGAATAGGCCTGTGAACCGATCATCGCCTCGGACACAACAGCTTCCTTTACTTTAGAAGCATCGTCAAGGCCCATATTATATTTCACCATATCCTTATTTGTTAAATCAATGGGTGTATTTCCCAGGCTTAAATCAACCTTTGCTTTTTCGTAAATTGTACCAATGATTGAGGTCAAATCTCCTTTCAGAGCCTCCGGCATATTACCCCCGCCCTCTGTCTTCTTGCATCCGGTAACTAAAACCATAAACATTGCCACTAATATAAAAATTGCTGATATCTTATTTCTCATCTTTATAAACGATCTCCTTTATTTTCATTAAATCAGTATAGATTTCTCATCGGGTACCCAAGTGCTGCATTACCGGCTAAATTCTATCTTCTTTAAAATAAAAATCGTCCTGTTTGAGGACGATTCTGATTTTAAGATAGCCAGAAAGATTATTTCTTCTTGCCTGACTGGTTCAAGGCGACGGCGGCCAGGATCAGCTCCTGAAACGCCTCCTCGTCCACTTCCTCTCCCTCATGAAAGTCAATGGCTCTCCTGGTGTTACCCTCCAGACTTGAGTTGAATATAATAGTTCTTTGCCGATTCAGACCAGTAACTATTTTAAAGCCGTAAACATCCAGTTTACGCCATATTTATCCTGTAAGGATCCATGTAATGCTGCAAAAAATGATGGACTAAGATCCATATAGATCTCACCACCCTTCTTTAAAAGATCCCAGGCACCTTTCACAAGCGCCTCATCCTTGGTCGTAATGGAAACATACATATTATTACCTTTTGTGCTTTTCTCAGAGCTGTCGGCACACATAATTTCCATGCCATCAATCTGAAGTCGGGCATGCAGAACCAGATTTTTGTTTTCTTCGGGAATAGGGAAAGCGGGGTTTGGCGGCATGTCACTATATTTCCGCATCTCAGTTATCGTACCGTTAAATGCTTTTTCATAAGTTTTAATTGCCTCTTCGCAGTTTCTATCAAACATCAAATAATGACCTAGCATAGTAAAACCTCCTGTTTTTATTTGTATCAAGTAATTTTAATGATCATTGTTATTTTTTACTTTCTCGTTTTAAATATACCATGAAAACAAACTCTCGCAAAGCAACGATTTTCTTAAATAAACTTTACATTTCATGTAAAAAGCCGCATAAGTATAACTTATGCAGCTTTTGATTATCATACGTTTTCCTGGCGTTCCATAAGAGAATGCATGATATGGAGGATATTTTCCTTACTCATTGGTTCGGCATGTCCCATGACACAAATATCAAAATCAAATCCTTCTATCCATGTAATTAATGAACGTAGTTTCTCTTTATCTAAGAAGCAGTTGTCATAATAATCAACCCCAACCGCATCTCCGATGAATAATATTCTTTCCTGAGGTATCAGGATACAGACACAATCCTCACTGTGAGGAGATTCCACATGATAAAGTTCCGCAGTTATATCTCCCAGATCAATTTCCATGGATTCTTCAAAAGAAAGATCGGAGGTTACCACTTGTATCTCTGAAAGAAGGGGATATTCTGTACGGATACTTGTATCAGCAAATTCAATTTCTACTTTTGCTTCCAGTCTTTTTTTCATTTCCACATCCGTCCATTCCCACTTCGCCATTTCCGCTAATTTAGCATTTGTTTTTTTATGAGCGATTGTGATCCCTTCCACCGCATGCATACCAAATGTATGATCCCAATGCCAATGAGTGACCGCAGTAATGCCTGGTTTTTCTAATCCTTCTTTGCACAGAGCTTCATAAAATAATTCAACATGCTTTTGGGAATTGCCTGCGTCTATCATGAAAGAATGCTTCTGTCCTTTTACATACCCGAGAACCGGCCTGTCGGCCGCTTTATCAAACATGCTGTAATACACACGATCTGTTAGTTGTCTAAATTCCATTAAAAATTCTCCTGTCATATTTGTATTTTGCGAATCCGGCTTAAAAATATTATAAGTGCTCTTTACAGGAAAGCGTTTTTACTTCCACCTTAAAAACACCGACTGCCTGAAGCATTGCATCAGGAAACTCCCAATCTTCTTTTCCTGTATTATGAAGCATAATGGTTTGCAGGGCTGCTTTCTTTTCTTCTGGTTCTTCAATAAATTTGATATCCCCTGATCCGATAATACTCTGAAAACGGGCAGAATGCTTACATGCTGTCTCCCCTTTTATGAGTTCATAATTTGCATCCAGTTCAAACCCAACCGTATGGTTTTTGTAAATTAAATCAATTTTTCTGCCTTCCTTGGCACTATGGAAATAGAATGTTCTTTGCCCATCATTTTCTTTAAATCCAAAATTCAACGGAACAATATACACCTCTCCGTCATCATAAAAACCCAGTCTGCAGCAGTGGCATGACGAAATGATTTCATTGATTTTCACGTTATCTATTACTTCTCTGTCTTTTCTTCTCATGCTTTTAATCCTCTAATCAAATGCTGATATGTAGTTGCATTATTCTAATAGCGGCATGTATCAATTACTGTTCTCTTTACTCTGGTTTCGAAGCATTCCACATCTGTTATCCGGCAAGTATTCAAATCGATGCTTATTGTACAGCAGGTCAGCAGGGCAATTTGCGATCAGGCAAATATAACTGTCCTCATGTGTGTTCTCTTCAAAGTAACGGTCAATGGCCTGCATAATTTGTTCCGCATAACCTCTCCGCCGGTATTCTCCATCAACCATAATATCACTTACGACGTAGGTGATGCCCCCATCCCCAACTACTCTGCCAAAACCGATCAGTTTTTCTTTATCATAAAGAGAAACGGTAAACAAAGAATTTTTTAAAGCAATTTTGCTTCTTTCCAAATCTTTATTATTCATTCCGGCACGTAACCGAAGACTTATGTAATCCTGGGCTTTCGGAGCTTCATATACTATCTGTATATCCATTTTTTCCTCTCTCAACTTTCTCTCTATATAATAGAATCGTTTACGCCTGATTGTTGAATCAAACTTTAATTTGCTTTTACTAAAATTTCTTCTACTGCTTGTCTCCAATATATTTCGGGAATATCTGGCCATATGCAAGTACCGGTTTCAGCTTCACATAATGCCATAGCCCTTTTCAATACTACGATCCAATAATCTTCTTTATTACCTCTGATGAAATAGCAGTTATAGTTTTCAGCCATTTCAAAAATCATTTTCATTGTCTTTTCAGGATATGCCAATTCACCAACATAATCTCCTAAAAGAGCAAAGGTTTTTACGCCTCTTGACAATGCGTATTCCACACATTTTTCCAAAGCAATGTAGTTACCATGTATATCTGATAGTACTGCAAGATCCATTTATAATTACCTCCTTATATCGGCATTTATTCTTCTATGGATAGCTTTGCAGCCCTGACTGCATGAATTTGTGCAGTATCAAAAACTGGTAATTCCAGATCCCTTTGCTGTATCAGCAGACCGATTTCGGTACAGCCGAGAATAACTCCCTGTGCACCTTGTTCTGCAAGGCCATGAATAATGCTGAGGTATTTTTCTTTCGATGCCTCTGAAATAATTCCCAAACACAATTCATTATAAATCACATCATTCACAATTTCAATTTCGTCTTCATCTGGAACAAGGACCGTAACTCCTGCATTCTCTAGCTTTTCTTTATAAAAATCCTGAGTCATGGTATATTTGGTACCCAGCAAAGCGACTTTTGTAATATTGTGAAGCTTTAATTCATCTGCCGTAGCCTCCGCTATATGAATGACAGGAATATGAATGCTGCTTTGGATCTGGGGAACTACCTTGTGCATTGTATTTGTACAGATCAAAATAAAGTCCGCCCCTGCTGTTTCAAGACGTTTGGCAGCCGCTGTTAAAATAACAGCACTTTTATCCCAGTCACCGTCTGCCTGGCACTTCTCTATTTCAGAAAAATCCACACTATATAAAAGCACTTTCGCCGAATGTAATCCTCCCAGCTCCTTTTTCACTGTTTCATTCAAAATTCTATAGTAAGTAACCGTGCTTTCCCAACTCATTCCGCCAATCAGTCCTATTGTTTTCATGTTTGTTTCCTCCCCCTAATTATTTATTGATATCATATCATAATTATCTTCTATTGTCTTTGGCTTTATTGATGGACGGGCTGAGTTATATTGGATCAAAAAAAGAGGCGGCTTTTATGAAAGCCGCCAGCCCTACAACTCCTTCAAACTCGGATTGTTGAAGTTTGCCCATGTGAAATTATTATCAATATATCGAACCATTCTATAAGCCATAGGCTTAAATCCGCACTTTGGCCAAAATGTTGAAGAGGCAAGATTGGTTATCCTCCAATCAGTTATGATTCTCTGATACCCTTTTTCTTTTACCAGCCTGCTGCCTTCATTCATTAATTTCTTCCCAACGCCACTTCTCATTTGGGTCGGGTAAATGCCTGCGATACTTAGCTCCACTCCATCATCAGGCGTCATTAAATCCGGAATAACGGGTTCGTATACCTGAAATCCCAATTCCTTCCTGTCTTTTTCCGCAATGAGGATCATTGCTTCCTCATCCTCTGCAAGCCCTTTGTATCCTTCCCTAATTCTCACTACAATCTCAGGTAAGGCTGGTTCAAAGACAGGCGCAGAATTTTGATAGGAAAAGATGATTCCAGACATTCTCCCCATTGCTTCCCTATCCGCTTTATTGGCGAGTCTGATTTCTGCATCAGATGCAGTTTCAAATAGATTGTAATCTCCAATATTCATTATCCCATGCACTTGCTGAATCGAAAAGCTCAGCCCAAGGAAAGCCTCATAATACATCTTGCTTCCAAGAGGTATTAATGCATAATGGTGAAAGCAGCCTTGTTCGATCCACAGGTTGGAAACTTTTGCATAAAGAGTTCTAATAAGTTCTGAGGGCTGGTCCCTCCTCACTGCGATCCCTTCATAAGGCACCCAGACATGCCTGCCTCTTTCATGGTCAATCTTTATCCTTCCTACTATATAGCCGACCAGTTCATCATTAACAAATGCCCCTATCCCAATTGCTTTACTATTTATGAATAGTTTTTCAAGGGAATCCTTGATATATTCTGTATTGAGACAGCTGTTTCTTAAAGATGGGAATTCATTGCTCTCAAGATTTTGCCTGCACATCAACAGGTCAACCATAGCTTGCACATCATCATAACTGATTTGCCTGAATTCACAAAATTTCATATCTCCTCCTCCTCCCACGGAACTTACATTACGGATTGTATCCGCGATCTATTCCTTATTCATACTTTTTGCCCATTCTTCTACTCTCCGGCTGCTTTCTTCTTCTGATAAATCCTCGATCCTGGTCATAATGGACCATCTCACTCCAAATGGATCCAGAATACTTCCAAACCGATCCCCTGACACAAAGTTCGTAACAGGCTCCCGGACTTTAGCTCCTTTTGCCACCGCATGATCAAACACCTCATCAACATCGGAAACATAAATTGCCAAAGAATAGCAGGCATTATCCTCTCCTGGCGGTAAAACCAGCTGATAAGCCGGATTCGCCGCTCCCAGCTGCAAAAAGCCGTTACCAAAATCCAGCTCTGCATGAACAATGATACTATTGCCGCTTTCATCGGAAAATTCCGTGCTGTCCTTAACCCTTGCATGGAATACGGACTGATAAAACTTAATTGCTTCTGAGGGGTTATTTACTACGATAAATGGTGTTATGGACGTAAACCCATTCGGCATACCATTATTCGTATGATCTCCTGTTGCACCCATATATTTTGCCATTGCTCTTCCTCCTTAATACAAATCATCAATAAGGGTTTATTATATATCATCTACACTGACAGCTACTGTCAGTATTATCGTTAAATTTGATAATATTCCATTAGCTCCGACGCAATGTCTGCCAGCCTTTTCTTCAAGCTCTCAGGCTCTATGATCTCAATGGCTCTCCCATAGGATAAGAGAAAATAAGGCACATATCCATTCATTACTCTTTCATCAAGTAAAAAGACAGCCTGATTTGGAGTTCTCTCTTTCAGATGATGTCCTAAATACCAGTGAATGCTCAAATCATCCAAGGCCTCTGCCCTGCCCCTGATCACGACGGAAACCACCCTGTCCTTATTTGCCAGGTCAGGCAAAAGATTTTGTAAGAAGAGTTCTTTGGCGGAAAAGGCTTCCGGACGTTTAAAAGTCATTTGTGTCCGATTTATCTGTAATATCCGTTCCGCACGAAAGCTGCGGATTTCATTTCTCAAGTGGCAAAATCCAATGGTATACCATTTATTGTTCCAGTATATTACGCCGTAAGGATCAATGACCCTTTGTCTGGATTCTTCTTCACGGCTTGTACGGTATTCAATTTCCACGGAATACTCATTTGCCACAGCCCGCTCTATTTCTACCAATTTCGGCTTAACGGAAGAGTCGATCTCGCGGCTTATCACTTCAAAACCGGTTAAATGGCGATTGAGAATGCGTTCCTGTTCCCGGTTGGAATACATTTTCAACTTTTCCGTTGCCCTGTTTAATGCCTCATTAAAAGGGTACCCCGCTTCTTTTGCAAATACTGCTGCATGGAGAATGGCCTTTTGTTCATCAACATCAAAAAATAAGGGCGCATTGATAAAATCATTCAGCAGACTATATCCGCCATTCTGGCCTGCATCGGATACGATCGGTACCCCGCTGGCACAAAGTGAATCAATATAGCGGTAAACAGTCCGTATATTGATCTCCAGTCTTTCCGCTATTTGTTTTGCAGTAATTTTTGTCCCTGAATTCAGCATCCAGAGAATTGCCAGCATATTATCGTTTTTTGACATTGTTTGACCTCATTTTCTCCTATGTTTCCCATTCATTATCAGAACTGCATGCTAAGATATTTATCTTCTGTAATTAATTTACACAATAAACATTAAAATTACAATCAGAAAATCAATTTCTGTACAGCGTTCGCCTTATGCACACGTCCATGAGAACCAAATTACGCCGGCCTGCAGCTCATGACTTCCCTATTTTGTTATATTCGGGGAAGGTTTCCAATATATTAAACTGTAATGATATTATGAGGTATAATCAATGGCTGTTCCATTAAATCAAGTTATAAACCCTACGAATGAACAACGGCGCGAAATGATCAGAACATCATTAGAAAGGGCTGGCCGGCCGGAAGATTACGAATATATTGTTAATTTACTGAGTCCTCCCCCGGATATCACAAATTATGCATCGCCGGGAGAAATGAAAGGGGTAAAAATAGGTGTCATCGGAGGAGGTCTGGCCGGTCTGGCCGCCGCATTTGAGCTTCGTAAGCTGGGAGCCGATATTACAATTCTGGAAGCCAATGAAAATAGAATCGGGGGAAGAGTTTATACCTATTATTTTGATCCGGAAGGCAAATACTACAATGAATTCGGCGCTCATAGAATTCCGGCAACTCATGAAACCACCTGGCATTACATCAATTTATTAGGCCTTAACACCCTTCCGCTGTCCGTAAGGCAGCGAAATAATTTTTTATACGTACATAATACCCGTCTGAGAACATCAGACTCCATTGAACAGATGCTTTATCCTTTATACGATTTGACCCCTCAGGAAAGAAGCACTCCCTGGCCAGAGCTTGATGACTATGCCTTTTTGTATCTGATGATGCAGCTTCCGCCTGATATCCGGTCAGAGCTAATACAAATTTTACCGGAATATTCCCCGGAATATTTAACTCTAACAAACTATACCGTCCGGCAGACCCTGGAGAACCTGGGGTTAAGCCAGGGGTTGATCAGCTTGATCTCTGGGGTCAGCCCAGGTACCGGCGCTTTGCTGAATATCAGTTATGATGAAATTACCCATGAGGAATATACTCTCGATTACCGTAACACCTATACCATCGAAGGCGGAATGGTAAATCTGCCCTATGCATTTGTCCAATCTCTTCTCGCAGATAATCCGACCCAGTATCAAAATATTCCGGCGTCTCAGCTTGGGACGGTTAAATATCAGCCCGGACAGACGGTTATCGGTATTTATCAGTCGCCTTATAATAATCAAATCATTCTAACTCACCGCAATGTACGGAATCTCAGGAGAACCACCGATGTATTTGATTACGTTGTATGTGCGATTCCCTACTCTACTCTAAGAGAAGTAGAAATCAAGCCATATTTCAGCAACCTTAAGATGCAGGCTATTTTAGAGTTTAACTATATTAATTCGCAAAAAACACTTTTTATGTGCAATAAACGTTTTTGGGAGCAGGATACCGAATACGGAAGAATGGTGGGGGGACTTTCCCAGACAGACCTGCCTATTCAGTCCATCTTCTATCCGGGAGATCATATCCTTTGCCCCGATGTTTCCTCCTGTTCGCCGGATGATCCTGGTGTACTGGTGGCTTCCTATAATTATCATTTAAATGCAACAAGGGTGGGAAATATGGACGAAATCCCCCGGTATAAACTGATAAGAAGAAATGTGGAGGAAGTTCACGGATTGCCAAGAAGATTCTTAGATTCCATTGTAGAAGACCATAAGACTGTTGTTTGGGATAATCAACCCAATAACCGGGGAGCTTTTGCTATGACACTTCCAGGTCAGAAAAAACTGTTTGCCTATGAGATGCTGAAGCCGGAATTTAATCAGAGAGTCTACTTTGCCGGTGAACACCTATCCACGAAGCACGGCTGGATGCAGGGGGCATTATATACCGGTAAGGAAGCCGCCAATCAACTGGCGAATACGTTTCACGATCAGCTTAAATGATACTCCAGCGGCATGAGTAAAAACCGCTTCAGGTTAGAGCCCATACATAAAACCGCTGCCCTGTAACATAGGGCAGCGGATCATTTAAGAAATAAATTCATTACTTTTACGGTATGTTCCCTATTTCCATAGGTCTTTTTCACTCTGTCAACTTCTATATATCCCATATTACACCAGAACTTATACCCCATGTGGTTATCTTCCAAAACCCCGATTCTTAATGCCCTGCCATGTTCTTCCAGAACCCAGTCTTTTATAGAATCATGTAACTTTCTTCCCAAACTGTTTCCTCTTTCCTTTGGGTCAAGCATAAGTAAGCCTATTATCCACTCTCCAGCCGCTTTATAATCTTTAACCATATCTATTACAGCAATTAAAACATTCTTTTTATATACTCCAAATACAAACTTGTCTTTCATTGCTTTACCCGGCGGCAAGTCAGACAGAATGCTTTTTCCTGCATCCTTTTTGGGCGGCCCGCCTTCCGTTAATTCAAAAAAGTCGGAGCATCTTTCACATAGATCCTGTACGTCTATCTCATCATCGCCTGACAATAACCTGATATTGTATTCATGCTGCCCTATTCTTTTATTTCCTAACAAGATTAATCCTCCTTTCCCTATCCTAAATTATAAAAACCGCCTGACTTTTTTACAATATGCCATATATTCTTCCCCGTATATTCCTTTTAGCGACTGTTCCTCCAGAAGGATTTGGCGTTTAAAAAGCCACATTCCGGCAAAAACATAGGTAAGGATTATCCAATTGGGGATAATGAAAAATACGCCTGATAAAACCAATCCAAATGCGGTATATATGGGATTTCGGCTTATGGAAAATGCGCCTGTGGTCACAAGCTCCCCCGGATGGTCTTCATCAAGACCTACACGAAAGCTTTTTCCAAATGAAATCAGTGCGTATATAAACAATAAAATACCCATAACACATAGTATCGCGCCTATCCAGCCGGTGAATGTATCGTCAAACAATTCAACTCCTATTCCAGGCAGATCAAAAGCACTTGCAAATACGATATAGAATAATAGAAATGCAAATGGCAGGATCAGAAAATCCGTTTTATCCTTTTCGCCAAATTGAATTGCTTTTATGCCCAGCCTCTTTAATTGAAAGGTCCGGATCATAACAAGCATTACAAGCAAAACCAATGTTGATGCTGCAAGATATCTTACCATATGATTCACTCCTCAAAGAAAACACATATCAGTTTACTCTAACAAGAATGGAAGCACTGTAGTTGCCAAAATAAAGACTACAAGTGCAGCGATCGCTATGAGACTTTTAGGATTTCCGAAATTTAAGGTATAACCTATTCCGAATCGTTTTTCCACAAAAAGAGATGGATCATCTTTGTTGCAATACAGAAAACCACCCAGCCAATAACGGTCATCGTCCACCTTGTTTCCTGTCGCATCATCCCTTATATCCAACCGGCTTCCTCCCTGGCCGACCCAAACCCCTAGATAAATGCAGCTTAAGAAAATAACAGCAAAAAAGGCAAAGGGCAGAATCATCATCAGCTTTTCATTTATTATGGACAGCATAGTAAGTTGAATGCAGGTAAATAACAGCATTACCATAAATCCGACAGCATATAAGAAAATACTCATTATACCCTGGAAGGCCTGAGTTCTCCGGTGACTCCGCTGATTCCTGGACGTGCCAATGCCAAAATTGATTCCTGCAAACAAAAGTCCAGTGAAACTTTGGATCAATGGCATCACAGCAAACGTTCCTATGGATTTTGCAGCATAACGGTCCACTTCTCCTGCAAGGTTGTAATGCATGGGGATTTGCCCGGGTAATGATGGATATTTAAACACTGCTGCCATAACGGCAATGGCAATCGGAACAAGATACAAAAGATACCACGCAGTACCAATCATTTTTTCGGATTTTTCACTGATATTTGTCACTGTCTCCGTATCAATCTCCCAATCGCGTTCTTGTTTGATCGCCTTGATCTCTGAACGCGCGAAAAAATATATGAAAGTACTGGCAGCGAGATACAGGAATATACCGCTCAGCTGGAGCCATAACGCCCGTTCTTCCGGCATCCAAATATAACAAATAGTGCTTCCAATTCCCAATACCAAACCAATCACAAGACAGCTGATGCAGTAATTGCGCCGCAATAATTTTATCTTAGGATCGTTATATTCGCTTACAGGTATAGAAATACCAAAGCAGATATTTTTTTGTATAAAATATGGGGTAAAAGCAGTAGCAAACAATATAAGAACCCAAGAGAACCCCATTATCCCAATTATATAACTTAAACTTTCACTCAAGACAATTTCCTCCTTCTATGCTTTTATTCAAAAGGTCATGCTTTATATCTGCAAGCCAATCTTTGCCGATGTACCGGGATCATCATACATCAAATATAGCACTAAAATAGGATTTGTCAATTTTATGATTTATAGCCATATAAATTTATGTTGGACTGCCTTAACGGCGATTTATTTTTTAATTTAGGTCCGTTTACATGGATCGGCATTCAGACCTTAGAACATGCTGCTGGCAGCAAAGAGGCGCCCTCCGGAACACGAAGCTTCTGCAAATTGTAGAATGCTATACGCTCTGTCAGCGTTGCCGCCTACTAACCCGAAATGACGTAAGGGGGTGACAAGGATGGCGAAACCGTTTGTTTGTTCCAGACACTCCCTCATGGTATTACTATCTGCACATTTGGAAACAAAAGTGTATTACTTTTTAAATTATCGTTTAAGTAAAATTACATTGGTTTTAGGTTTTTATTTAATCGTTCAATCATCCATGCCAGGCGCTTAACACGGCCGGCGTCTGTTTTCGCATCAAGATATGCCCGTGTATATGTCCTTTTTACAGATGGCGCCATCGCTTGAAAATTCGTATAGGCCGGTTCATGCTCTTTCAACAGATCACTTAAAAGTCCTATTTGTTCATCAGTAATCTCTGCAGGCTTTGGAGCATCCCATTGTCCGCTTTTCTTAGCTTCCTCTATTTTGACTTTGCCATAATCAGTCATCAGCCCTTGTTTTTCAAGTTTTTCAACCAGCGACTTATTTTTCTCCGACCACTTACTATTCTCTCTGCGAGAAGAGTAATATTTAATATATTTATTATCGTCAATGCTCTTCATCTGACCGTCAATCCAACCGAAACAAAGGGCTTCTTCAAGCGCTTCATTTGCCCCTATGGTCTTTGGCCCGCCTGATTTTCCGAATAACAGCCAGACTCCGCCGCTGGAGAGGCAATTTTCTTCTAACCAATTTCTAAATTCATCCCGTGAAGTAAATAGCAAATGTTCAATCAAAATGTTCACCATCCGATTCATTAATTTATCAATCGATTGCCGAGACCTTTTTTGCAGTGGCAATAAAATCTTTCAGACTTTTTGAAATCCATTTATCTCTATGATATATCAACTGTGAAGCAATTTTATAGTTTGTCATATAGTTAAGCGGTACCAATTCCCCGCTTTCTAACTCTTTCTGCACAGATAGCTGCGGGAGTACACAAACTCCAAGCCCGCTAAGTACCGTTTGTTTTATAACCTGCAGACTGCTTGTTTCAAGAACAACTTTTGGGGTTATGGAAGCTTCTGTTAAAGCTTTTTCAAACATTTTTCGGTAACAGCATCCTCTCCCTGTTAAGATTAATGGAATACCAGAAAAGTCCTCTATCATAACTTCTTCCCTTTTTGCAAGCGGGTATTCAGGAACAGAAAACGCACAAATCGTTTCATCAATCTGCAATTCAGTAATTATGGAGGAATTGCTTATGGGTACATCAAGAGTAAATGCAATATCAATTGTATTATTCGTAAGCAAAGGCATAAAGTCGGTTGTGTCCAAAACTTTTAAAAACAATTCAATATTGGGTTGTTCTATTTGATAAGATTTTATAATTTCCGGCAGCCGATATATACATATAGATTCAGATGCACCAATGGTGATACGGCCATAGTCATTTTTATCAGCAAATTTGCGCTTTAAATCATTCAACAAATCAAGCATCTGCCGGGCATAAACGATCAGTTCTTCACCCTCTGGTGTAAGGGTGATGTTTTTACCAATACGCTCGAAAAGCCTTACACCTAATTCTTCTTCCAGCTGCTGTATTTGGGTTGTAACATTGGATTGTGCGTAATGAAGATATTCAGCAGTCTTAGTGAAATTCTTTATTTCACTTAATATTAAGAAAGTATGCAATCGCTTTAAATCCATAAAGAGAAGGGCCACCACCTTACTGTGACTGCTTAAGTCTTAATAATACCATTCCACCTTTACGCTCGAAGCCAGTCTCCCACAGCTCATAAAAAGACAGCCAGCGAAACCCGCCATAGGTTGCAATTTTTACAAAAAATTCATCTTCAAATTCTTCATATCCCACAAGCATGAACCAATGCCAGACCAGATCCTTAAAATTAACATTCTTATGCCGCAGCAGCAAGAAAGGAATCGAGATCCCTTTGTCAATCTGGCTTATGATTTCCCTGGCTGCTTCCTTCGCCGGAACCTCTCCCGGACAGCCTGTCAGCTGTATATCCGTTGCACCCACCTCCTGCAAATATTTATAAAACCCGTCTATAAATATATCCAGTGTATCGATTCCATGAAATCGGGGCTTTAAATAGGGCTTCATTATCTTGGAAAAATTTATATAATCTTCCTTGTCAAGTCTTTTGATCTCATAGGGATACAGATGGGCTTTATTGTCATGGAGCGCTATATTGATGCAGGCATCACAGGCTGCTGCCGCCCCACATCCACCCAGATGCATCATTGGGTCCCGGAACCAATCCTGATTTCCGCCAAAGGAATCTCCGACTCTAAAATAGGACAATTCTTTCTTCATCTTTTCTCCTCACTTCATTTATACTATAGATGAATTATAGTACCAGTCTTGCATTTCGTAAAGATAAACAATATTACAAAAAGTCCATGTTTTTCAATATGTGAAAAACACGGACCTGTTTTAGGCTTTCAAACAAATTTAATATTGATCTCTTCTTAAAATATGCTTACACCCGATATAAGTCAATCCAAAATAAACGCCATAAATTAAAACAATAAACAACGCCGGGATAAAAACGCTATCCATCACATTCACACGTTCAAAGGCCATCATTACATTATTTACAGCCGTAAGCCCAACAATGGAATGAACAATTCCAAGTATAAAAGGCAGTAAAAAGTAACAAAGTATTTGTACAAACAATGCTCTGTCCAGCATCTTCTTTTCAGCACCCAGCTTCCTTAACAGTGCATAACGTTCCTTGTTATCCGATGCCTGGGCAAGCTGCTGGATTGCAAGAATTGCCGCGCAGGCAACCATAAACACAATGCCAAGATAAATGGCTAAAAAGGATATGATGGCTTTCATGGCAAGCGATGAAGCATAGATCTCTTCTCTGCTTGAATAGTACCAAAAGCCCTTTTCCTGATACTCCTCGCTGTTACTATATTGATTTAGTTTTTCCTGAAGTTCCTTTGATCCTTCCCCAGTTTTGCATATCATGTTAAGCACCTGATCCGGTGACTTGTTAAGGGTTTCAGAAAACCCGTCATTTACAACAAACGTGATACCGGAATCACTGTTGGAAAGCTTTATGTTTTGTACTTCCCCCTTTGGCTGGAGCGTTTTACCCCCAAGGGAGATTGTTACATTTCTATCAAGGAACTGCTGCGCAATATGCTGGTAAACGTCGCCGGACGCAATGATGAAATACCCATTTCCAGGAAGATCGGCTTTTTCCATTCCCTGCATTTCTAAAAACTTCTGGTAATCAGAAAACATAACAAAATCGAGGCCACGTTTCCCGATATCAAAGGACAGGGAAGAATAATCAACCGGGAAATCCTTGTAATGAAGATCCCCGCGGTAAATACTATATTCATGGCTGATTGCGTCAATCCCTTTAATTGACAAAGGCAGGCTTTCATATATGGTCTTATAATTCCCTTTCCCATCGCCATAAAAACTGACATCATAGGGCGCAGTCTCCTTTAAATCGGCTGACAGAATATTTTTCATGCTGTAACCGGTTGAAAAAATACCGATTACAAGAAGCAAGACAATGCTGACCACGGATATGGATATAAAGTTTGTGTTGATCTTACTGGTGAGCTGACGGGTTACAAACATGGTCAGGTTTTTATAATAAAGCTTTTTATTAGATTGTACCAGCTTTGTAAGTATTCCCGAAAGAGAAAAGAAAAACAGTAATGAACCAGCCGTTCCTAAAATAATGGACCAAAGGAAGATACGGTTAATATTAATAATTCCATTTTTCAAAACCAATGCATAGGCGGTTCCTAAGAAAACAATAGATACCAGGAAAACCAGCACCGATAATTTGGTACTTCTGATTTTTAAGCTTTCATTTTTCCGGCCGCCATAGATCAAGTCAATCAGTTTATACTTGCTGACTGCAATTGTATTGAAAATGATTACGGTTAAAAAAATAACTGCAAAATAAAGGATACTTTTCACCGCTGCATCTGGTGAAAATATGAATTTATAGGCGGTCATGTCTGCCTCAAATATTTTAGCAGTGAACACAGACATAAACTGGGATCCGAAAACACCGATGATCAACCCTGCAATTAAAGCAAGGAGTCCCATGAGAAATGTTTCAAATACAAGAATGGCAGAAATTTTACCTTTGCTCATACCCAGAGTCATGT
This sequence comes from Lacrimispora sphenoides JCM 1415, assembly GCF_900105615.1. Taxonomy (NCBI): domain Bacteria; kingdom Bacillati; phylum Bacillota; class Clostridia; order Lachnospirales; family Lachnospiraceae; genus Lacrimispora; species Lacrimispora sphenoides. Next base: position 2,542,896 of record NZ_LT630003.1, read on the forward strand.
AAATGCCCATTTCTTTTTTACGTCGCCTGATAAAAAAACTATTTGCATAAACGATCAAAAAACCCAGGATCACTGCAACAAACACTGATATGACTGATAATATCTTTCTAAGTGCAATCATGGAATCGGTCAGTATTTCCGTCACAACCATGATATCCTGCTGCGCATAGATGGAGTTAAACATATAAAAGATAGAAACGCCAAATACAAGAGTGAAAAAATATACCGTGAAATCCTGCATGCTCTTTCCGACATTTTTAAAAACAAGCTTAGTCAGCACTTAAATCACCTCCAAGAAGGGCCATAACCTCCATGATCCGGTCAAAAAATTCCTTGCGTGATTCCTTTCCCCGGATAAGCTCATTAAACAGTTTTCCGTCTTTGATGAACAAAATACGTTTGCAATAGCTGGCAGTAAATGCATCATGGGTTACCATTAAAATGGCAGCATTTATCTGTTCATTTAAATTTTTAAAGCTTTCCAAAAGCATCTTTGCAGACCTGGAATCCAGGGCACCGGTAGGTTCATCGGCAAGAATCAGGGTCGGATTTGTAATGATGGCTCTTGCTGCGGCTACACGCTGCTTTTGGCCGCCTGACATCTGATACGGATACTTATGCAATACCTCCGTGATGTTTAAAAGGGAGGCAGCCTGGTAGATCCGCTCATCCATTTCTCCTGCTGGAGCTTTCATAATAGCCAGGGCAAGTGCAATATTTTCATGAGCAGTCAGGGTATCCAGAAGATTAAAGTCCTGAAAAATAAAGCCAAGTTTTTCGCGTCTGAACTTTGATAAGGCTTCTGCTTTCATCTCAGTGACATCCATTCCATCTATATAAATATGACCTGAGGTCGCATCATCAATGGTGGAAACACAATTAAGAATGGTGGTTTTTCCGCTTCCCGATGCCCCCATAATACCGATATATTCTCCTTCTGAAACATTAAAACTGATATTGTCAACAGCCTTTGTAACATTCCCTTTATTACCGTAATATTTCTGAAGGTTCTCAACCTTTAAGATTGTATTCATAATGTCCATCCTTTCCTCTAGTGTATAGAAATAATATAGGCTAAAATCGTCAAAATATAAATATGGGCCGGATAAAAGGCATAAAAGAAATATTTCATTCCGCGGCCCTTCTGCTTATTGTAAAGCAGCATAAATGGTAAGGCAAATAGCATATACCACTGAATATTATCCAAAAACATACTCTTCACACCGATCTCGGGATTATAACCCATAGCAAAGATCAAAAGGCTGAGCAGAAAATAAAATATACCGATTTTCTTTTTATCCTGGTTGCATAAATATAATCCAACGCCTAAAACAACCAGTACAATACCGCCTTCACAGAATAAAAGTGAGGGAACAAAGAGCATTATCCCTCTTGTTATAAAGAATAATCCTGGATCAGACATGGCCAACATTATAATGATACTGCTGAAAACAGGAACAAGCATTAAAAATATATATTGCAGAAACGGACGTTTCTCTTTCCTGCATATAGAAATCCGCTGAATGCTGAATATGATCAGACATATTACAAATAGCGTGGAAAAAATATTATTAAAGATAATACCCCCATTAGGCAACGGGAAATAATGATTAATCAGATCATTGCCAAAGTTCATAAATACAAATCCAAACCATAAACGCATTAAATATTTTACCGGATTTCTTGTGTATCTCATGCCATTGGCTGTAGCAAAGATGAATAGAGGCGCTGATAATCTGCCCAGTATTGTAAACCACAGCGGAACCTGGAAAACACCTGTAAAAGTATAGTGAATATGATCGAATACCATGAGCACCAAAGCAATTATTTTAATCTGAAAACTATTGAGTCCTTTTTGTAACATTTATAATCTCCTTTTCTATTTCTGAATTATGTCTATTATAATTCCATCTGCCTCTGTCAGCCATTGATTTTACTTACATGGAACGAACATTTTTGTCACTTTTTATTATACCAGGAAAACAATGAGCCAAGCGCCGCAAAGCTGCATTTTGCGAATACAGCACGATAATAGTCGCTTGCGTCTATTATACAGGAATCGCTTTGTAAGCATTGGGATTGTACTTATTTGGACTTTTAATGGTCCATACAAGTGCCTTGATCTGCGTGTTTGTCAGGTCTAAAGGCTCAACACCGTAATAATGATTCGCCGCCTGCTTCAGCCCATAACATCCTTCCCCATAGTAAGCGATATTACAATAAAGCTCCAGTATTTCATCCTTTGTAAGATCTTTTTCAAGCTGAAAAGCAACAAATAATTCTGCCACCTTCCGTTCATATTTCTTTTCAAAAGAAAAGTACATATTTTTTGCAAGCTGCTGGGTGATCGTGCTCCCCCCTTGCACGAAGCTTCCTGCGATCAGATTATTTGCCATAGCCCTTGCCATGGCAATGGGATCAAAGCCAAAATGATAGTAAAAACGTTTGTCTTCTGACTGTAACACCTGTTCTTTATATCCATCCGGTATCTCATCAAATGAAATATAACTGTTTTGCTGTTTAAGCTCCTCTACTTTATCCGGCACGCTTATGGCTTCTGTCGCATTCCTATACATTTCATATCCGGCAGAAACTATAGGAGATATTTTTAAACTACCCATAAGGAAGCTGATGACAGCAAGTAGCAATATACTGATACTAATTGTTTTATTTTTCATCAAAATTACTCCTTTCGTGGTTTGCTTCCTCAGTATAACAGGAGAAGAATCATGGAACCATAGATTTTACTTACGATAATCGAACAAATTTGTAAGATAAAAGGCTGTATGCTCCCGCAGAGGGAACATACAGCCTGTTTTATTGACACACTACTTTGATTGTAATGTATCGTGTGTTATACGCTCTGTCAGCGTTACCATGACACAACGATACATTGAATTTAGCGCCTCTTTCTTTCGGTTTGATTAATCTGTCTCCAGCTTTGCAGTTCAAGAATATTGCCTTCAGGGTCCCGTGCATAAACAAATACCGCTTCTTTGCCGTTCGGGTATGCCGCAGTAACCAACTCACCGACGTTACTTCCTCCCGCCCTAATAACTTCTGCCAAAGTTGCTTCCACATCATCCACTTCAAAAGCTATATGTGCAATTCCCGGTCGGTTAATCTCTGAAGGTATGGTTCCTTCCAGCATGTCATATGAAAATATTTCGAGGGTTGGGTGGTCTTCCACGTATCCGGGCAAAAGAAGATGCTCTCCTGTAATATGTGCATCCTTCAGTCCTGTTAGTCTGTCCAACCACACCCCTCGGAGATCACGTGTCTCATTGATGCTTTTGCAGTGAAACACCGTTTTATAAAAAGCAATCAGTTTTTTTGCATCTTTAGCAATAATATTTGTGTGTACATAGCGAAACATGGCCATGAATCCCCCTCTTCCGTCTTATAAATAATAAGTTTCTGCATATCTCTGCTTCAAACGCAATGATACCGTACATATTTCAATTTCACAATTCGCCTGGACCCTTTACTGCAGGAATGACTGTCTGTCTTTTGGAAATGTTATTTTAATTGTTGTACCGTCTCCGGCGGCTGACTGGGCTTCTAATCCAAGATACATTTTATTACAGAGTTCTTTGCATAGGTATAGGCCGATCCCCGTAGATTTGGCAAAAGCCCTTCCGTTTTCTCCCGTAAATCCCTTTTCGAACACTCTCCCAAGGTCGCCTTCAGAAATTCCAATTCCGTTATCCCGGATAAAAAGAATAATATTCTCCTGGTTTTCTGAAGCAGAAAACCATAGTGTCAAAGCATCTTTTTTATATTTGATACTATTTGCAATAATCTGTCCAATAATGAAATCAAGCCACTTTTCATCGGCATAAACCGTATAATCAAGATTGTCCAGTTTCACCTGTGCGCCGCACCCTATCAGCTGCTTTGAATGTTTCTTTACAGCAGCCTTCACTAAGCTGTCAAGAGAAAGTCTTCTGATGCTATAGTCAGACGCTACGTTTTTGCTCCGGGCATAATAAAGAGCCTGTTCGATATAAGAATCCACCCGCACAGTTTCTTCGGATATTCTCTTTGTTATATCATTGCGGTTATTTTGGCAGATTAGTTCGATGCAGGAAATAGGGATCTTTATCTCGTGAATCCATGTTTCAATATATTCCCGGTATTCATCCTGGGATATCTTGTAGGAAGCAATCTCATCGTTCATTGCTTTTGTAACATGCTTAAGAATTTCACATAGAACTTCCGCTTCTGCAAAATTAGGCTCTTCTAACAGGGAAGCGATATACTGCTTTTGCTCCATTGACTCCAGCGTTTTATTTAATCTTCTATAATATCTGCTGCGTATCAGATATTCGTAAGCCAGAGCAGCGAATGAGGTTATGATAATAGTTGTACAAATAAGTATTACGGCATAACGGCTGATATGGTAGACATCTAACAGGAAGGCCAAAAAAACAATGATAAAGCTTTGCGTCAATAAAAACAGGATCTTATCCTTTAAAAAGCTTGAAAACTTCATATCATATACCCCTGGCCACGTTTTGTTTTTATAAAATCTGCAGCACCGATTTCTTCTAACTTTTTACGCAGACGGTTGACATTAACAGTCAGTGTATTATCATCGACGAATTCATCCGACTGCCAAAGCTCATCCATTAAATCATCCCGTGAAATAATGCTATTTGCATTTTGCATTAAAACAGAGAGAATACGCAATTCATTTTTCGTGAGCTCAACCTCTTTGTTTTCATAATATACTGTGCTTTTTGCCATTGACAAGGTTAAGCCCTTATATTCTACTTCTGATGAATAATTCTTCTGATTGGTGCGTTTAAGTATGGCTCCGATCCTGGCAAGCAAGATCTGAATGTTGTAGGGTTTTGTTATAAAATCATCTGCGCCCAGGTTCATGCTCATCAGTTCATCCATGTCATTGTTACGGCTTGTCACAACCATAATTGGTACATCCGATCGTTTACGGATCTCCCGGCATACGTGATATCCATCATAATAAGGCAGATTGATATCAAGCAAAATCAAATCTGCGTCTGAGTCCGTTGCTTCCGATATGATATTTTTAAAGTTATCACTTGTTTCACAAGAATAATTATAGCTTTCCAGCAGCGAAATCAATTCTGTTCTCAGAACGATATCGTCTTCTATAATAAACAGCTTCAAATTGAAATCACCTCCCAAATACCTGTTAAAGGGACTGATATTATACCCATCGCTTATAATAGTTTGGCCATATAATATTCGTCCACATACGTTCCATCCACAACCATGGAATTTTTCTTTGTTCCTTCAACGACAAATCCATTTTTTTCGTAGAGGTGTCTCGCAGCATCATTAATACACATTACCGTTAGTTCAAGCCTGGTAACCCCTTTCTCATTCGCCCACTTGTCCAGCTGCTTAAAAAATGAGGTTCCGATCCCCTGCCGCTGATAGGATGCACGAATTCCCACTACGATATATGCAGAATGTTTTACTCTTCTTAAAATGCCTTTTTGCGCAGATATATATCCAACAATTTCATGATCTGCTTCGGCAGCTAAAAACAGATTATTGCCTGTGGCAGCTTCCTGTATGGTGGATTTTATTCTATCCATATTTTTCGCCCGTTCATTTGGCTCGTACATCATATATTTTGTCTCAGCATCAAGTGCGGACATCATATGCCAAAGTGATTCAGCGTCGTTTTCCTTAATCGGTCTAATGATGACACTCATAAAACCATGTACCTCCTGTTTGTGAACTGTGCACGGCTTTCCTTTTATCGGTTAAAGCTTGAAAAGAAATCAGTAAATAACTGATCCTGTTCCGGCTTATGGGTGACATATCCGATAGCAATTTTATTGTTTGTCAGTTCTATCAATTTTTGCGCGCCTTCTTCACCAAATGCACCGCATAATTCAACTGCCCCAACACCTTCACGTTCTAAGAAAACAAGTTTATCACAGGCTTCTTTAAAATTTCTGACGGTAAATACATAGCTGATTTGTTTCTCTGTCTCAAAACAGGCCTGATGAATCTCTGGGTTATAGTGACCTCCCATCAGTAAAAACGCAAATTTTTTCTTCATATTATTATCTCCTTTCCCAATGCCGGCGAATCAGCAGCAAGTGACAATAAAGCCTGAAAGATATCATACAGATATCTCCCAGGCCTTTATTATTCCGCACCTCAATTATAAAACTATGAGTTCTCTCTTGGTCACAGACCGGTTAAAACTGCGGAACCCTAGAAAACCTAATCTCTTACTTTATATAACAATATTCTTTTCAACTGGTTATTATTATATATTTTATGAGATCATTCGTCAATAATCTTTGCATAGCGTTATGCAAACACGTTAATTTGTTATTTCGCTGCTATAGCTTCAAAAGTGATGACATCTTCTGATGTCGTTGGATACCTTCCCAAATTATAGTCTGAAGAAATCACGATATCTTTAAATCCAATACGTTCAAGTATGGACCGAAACTCTTCCACGCCATACCACCGTAACGGAAAACGCTCTAATTCCGTTTGTACAAGCGTGCCATCACGCCACTTTTCATACCGTCCATGGGAAATCGTATATTGATTGATATAATCAACTTCTACAATTTTATTCTCTAATGTAATAATATCCCCATTCGGACAGTCCCAGGTCCTTGTGGATACAATTCCTTTTGAAATATCACTTTGCAATAATATATCTACGATTAACCGGCCGCCTTCGGATAGATGCTCATGGAAGTTTTGTAATGCTTTTATGGAATCAGCTCTTTTGTATAATAAAAGAATGGTTCCCGTCGGTACTATAATAGCTTCATATTTTGTATCCAGTGAAAAAGACTCCATCTTTGCCTCAAAAAGATTAGGATTTAAGCCCCTCCTTCTGCAATTATCATGACAGATTCGCAGCATATCCTTAGAACTGTCAAATCCCTCAACTTGGAAACCTTTTTCTAAAAGCGGAATCAAAGCGCGGCCGGTTCCTGTTGCCGGTTCAAGAATCGGGCCTTTACACGACTTTAACCGTTCCGAATAAAATTCTATATCTCCAAAAGAATGGCCCACAGGCTTATCCAAATCATACACTTCGGAAGACAATCTACCATAATAGTTCAACATCCTTTATCACCTTCCTTCCTGATCATACTCATTCTGTCATTATGCCTTTTTAACAGGAATATAGATATCCATAACCGTATCCTGCCTATGATGACATCGTTCATCGTAGAATTCAAAATCAAATTTACTTTCGTCGTAAACATAGCCGCTGTCCCGAAACCAATCTTCAAAAATATATTTCCATGTTCCTGCAATAACCTTTGCAAACTCTTTCTGTTCCCTATCATTGGTGGTATCCACAGGATTGGTTGTAAAAACAGCGTACTCGGCATCTGGGATTTCTGCTGTCAGCATATCTTCCCCGACTTTTGTAAAATCGTCCACAATCACGCCCAAAAGATAAATTGCATTGCCGTCTTCTGATAAAGGAACATACAATCCCACTTCCCCATGCTTTGCAGGATTCAGAATTTTGTACATTTTACTTTCTAAATTATCGCCGTTATAATTGCTCCAGAAGGAAGCAATATCCTTTGTATAGGCAGCTCCGGTAATATCGGTTTTAATACCATAGCCGGCCACCTTAAATGCGGGCCTTTTTACAATAACAGGACATGCATTTTTTACATCAGCATACCCGGCCATCCGTTCCACATACTGTGTAGGCGTATAGCCATACGCTTTACGGAAAGCTTTTGTAAAACCACCGGATGTCTCAAACCCATAATCCACAGCAATGTCAATGACTTTCCTTCCCTTAAATAGTTCCGTAGATGCTAAAGACAATCTGCGCTCCCGTATGTATTCCATGGCCGATACACCCATGCATAGATTAAAAACCCTGCAAAAATGATAAAGAGAGTACCCGGATTGATTTGCAATTTCTTCTATTGTAATGTTTTCTCTGATATGATCTTCCATGAACTCAATACTTTTTTCAATATGTTCCCTGTAATTCAATGTCTATCCCTCCTGACGTTTCTTATATGGTATTATAGCATTCAATTTATAAGAAAGATGCTCCTGCCTTGCTAAATATGAATGAAGGAGCAGATTGATAATCGCTTCTGATATAAGTACAGCTTATGTCATATATAAAAAGCATTAAGTTTACCAATATCAATTATCATGATATAATAAAGTGAATTAAATACATCCCATCAGCATTTGTCATGGGTTTAAAGGAGAATCATGCATATGGAGAGATTAATAGGTACTGTATCAAGGGGTGTACGTGCTCCAATTATCAGACAGGGAGACGACATTGCAGATATCGTTATTTCTAGTGTACTTGATGCAGCCAAAAGCGAAAATTTTGAATTGCGTGACCGTGATGTCGTCGCTGCTACCGAGGCCATTGTTGCCCGTGCTCAGGGAAACTATGCTACTGTAGATCAAATCGCCGCTGATATTAAAAATAAATTCGGTAATGAAACCATCGGTATTGTATTTCCTATTTTAAGCCGTAACCGCTTTTCCATTTGTCTTAAGGGAATTGCAAGAGGCGCTAAAAAGATTGTAATCATGTTAAGCTATCCTTCGGATGAGGTAGGGAATCACCTGATCGATCTTGATGCTTTGGATGAAAAAGGCATTAATCCCTGGACGGATGTTTTAACTGAGGCACATTACCGTGAACTTTTTGGCTATCGTAAGCATACTTTTACCGGAGTTGATTACATTGAATACTACAAGGAACTTATCCAAAAAGAAGGCTGTGAAGTAGAAGTTATTCTTGCAAATGACTGCCGTACAATCTTAAATTATACAAAGCATGTTCTTAATTGCGATATTCATACCCGTTTTAGAACGAAACGCTTATTAAAAGCTGCCAACGCAGAGACTGTTTTTGGTCTTGATGATATCTTAACCGCACCGGTTGATGGCAGTGGATATAACGAAAATTACGGCTTACTTGGCAGCAATAAAGCTACCGAAGACACCGTTAAGTTATTCCCCCGCAACTGCGAACCCATTGTTAAAAAGATTCAAGACGGACTCCTTGAAAAGACTGGAAAGCATATTGAAGTTATGATCTATGGCGACGGTGCTTTCAAAGATCCTATGGGTAAAATTTGGGAATTGGCAGATCCGGTGGTTTCTCCGGCATATACAGAAGGTCTGGAAGGCCAGCCTAATGAAGTAAAATTAAAATATCTTGCGGATAACGATTTTGCTGATTTAAGCGGAGCGGAATTAAAGGCTGCCATTTCAAATTATATTCAAAGCAAGGACAGCAATTTAGTTGGAAGCATGGTATCTCAGGGAACTACCCCACGCCGGTTAACCGACTTAATCGGTTCCCTCTGTGACCTTACTTCCGGAAGTGGTGACAAAGGAACTCCTATCGTATTAGTTCAAGGCTACTTCGATAATTACACCAAATAAATCTTGTTTATGGGCAACTGCCGAGTAAAATGTCAAACAAGCGTATCGTTCTCAATGGGCGATGCGCTTGTTTTTTGTTTTCTCTGTCCCAGGAATTGCGATAGCGAAATGACGCAGAAAAAGCCGGGTTTGGGGGTGACTACCCCTGAATAGCGCCTTGATGTTTTTAACATCTGAGCATATAATATAAATATTATAGATTTAATACGGAAAAAAATCGATATAAACACAGACAGGAATAGGAACCAACAATGCTATATTCACTATAAATAACGGGAGGAAATGATTTGGGCGTGACATTGACACCCAGCCAAATAAGGAGGATGCCTATGAACTGGGAGCCGTGGACAGGCTGCGATATATTTATTTTTTTGTACTTCTCATTGCCTTTTTATGTTCGATACCAGGACTTTTCTTAAATTCGGAATATTCTTTTGAATCCACACCATAGATTGCCATTTCTTACCTTTCTACAGCCTTCCAGATATCTTTGTTAACTATAAAATCTTCTGCTTTCATACATTTTGAAATATGCTTTTTACCCATAAATTAGTGAACTCTTCCATATATACTTATCACCCTAAATGTTAAACTTACAGCGAAAATGAGGTTCCTATAATTAGTAACATTACTTGGACATGCAAAATATACTATATTATGAAAGGAGATATATTAATATGTTAAATAGTAATTGTAGCGATCATAAAATACTGAAATATAAATCATTAATATTCAACTCTGGAAATATGAATGATGCTAATACTACAGGACCTGATACGGAACAGCTTGGAGGATCCGGTATTTTTATACTTGGATGGCTTATGCCGCAAGGTGATACAGATGAATATTCCCTAACTTTTAGTGTACCAAAAGATGCTCGAAAAGGATACCGTAAATCGAGAGTGTTTGTACATTTAATAAGTGATAATTCAAGCATACCAATAGGAGACCGATTCTCAATCAGGCTCTCATCATTATTTACCAAAGCTAACGAAGTCATTGATATCGCTAATTTAAGTACTGTTAACAGGGAGAACATCCTTGTTCAAAATTCACCTGGCAGCCAGCAGTATAATCATTATGTAATAGAATTTTTTTTAGAGGATTTTATTCATGCAGAGGATTTTGCATTACTAAGTATTGCCCGTATTCCAGCTTTTAATGATTATGCCGGCGCGGTAGCTATAACCAGTATAGAATTTAGATATATAAGCTGTTAAGTTAAAAAATCCGCGGATCTGTAACATGGGATCAGCGGATTTTTGCCATTAACCTGGGATCCAAGAATAAATGTACTGCATCTGTTCCGGGCTTTGTATCCCGGGTTTTGCAAGCTTTTGAAATTTCCCCGGCAATTCCTTTTCCAATACGGCCATATGAAAATGGCAGGTTGCTATGCCCATATCCACTCTTTGAAGGTCAACTTTTTCGTTGTCGCTTTTTAGAGATCTTGCCAGATAAAAATGATACGCATCATTCTCCTGAACGATTCTCCAAGGCTGCTTATTTACAGCGGAAGGAGCCAGACGCACCATTTCCAACGGGAATGCAAACTCCCCCGCATCATCTTTCGTCAAAGGTCGTGAGAAATTCTGTTTAAAAAATAGTTCGCTCCATTCTTTTCTCTGATCTGCCTTTGATACCCACCTCATCAATGATTCTATAGTACTTTTTTTACCTGCAGGATATCCGATGGGAGAAATGCAAGGAAAAAGATCCCCTTCTTTTAGATTCATGGCCGCAGCAAAACCGCTGCGGTTAAAGGTCCCCCCAAGCCAGCAGGTACCAAGTCCAAGGGATGTGGCATACAGAATCAGTTTTTCAAAAGAATAGCCAAGGGCTTCCAAAGCCAGTTCTTTCTCTGCTGCTGATGCAGCAATATAATTCCCTGCACCTTTAATGACACCATAGGTTCCCAGCTTTTCTCCATGGGTTGATGAAGCCTTTTCCAGAAGCCGGAAGGTAACATCCGCGGAAAAAGGATTGGATAGGTTATCTATATAGGCGTTGATTTGAGCCTTTTCATTTGCTGAAAGATCACGGTTCTCATAAGTCCTGACACTGCTGCGGGCATTGACTGTTTTAGCAACAGGGAAATCCATTTTCATAGTTTGCTGCCCCTCCTTTTTCAGACTAACGTCTTATAAAGATTAATATTACCTGGTTTTTCCACGAGATCCGCAAATAAGGCGATGGCTTCCTTAAAATGCTTTGCCGCCATATGCTTGTTCAGCGCTTCCTGATCTTCCCATTCCTCAAGAATTGTCAGAAGCTGTGGGTCTTTTATATCCTGCAGCAGCTCATAGCGGATGCAGCCAGCGTCGTTCTGCCGGGTATCCTGTACAAGCTGCTTTGCTAATACGATAAATTCTTCTACCTTTTCTGATTTGATAAAATTCTCCGCAACAACTTTAATCATTGATTTATAAGCTCTCCTTTTCGTTTTGTCCCCAAATTTCGTAATGCACCCGATCCGCCTTATAACGGTCAACAAATTCATTATGCTGTCCATCAGGGTATCCGATGGAAATCAGCGCAAAGGGTCTGATATGATCCGGAAGATGAAACAAGCGACTCACATTTTCTGTAACAACATCAGATGTAGCAACGCCAAGCCATACGCCCCCTAGTCCCAGATGAACCGCTTCCAGAAGCATGTTTTGTGCCGCGGCGCTCATGTCCTGCTCCCAACCGGTGGGTACTTTCAATTCTTTGTCGTTGGCCAGCAAAACAAAGGTTACAGCGGAATTCTCAGCCAGTTTCGCATAAGGAGAAGTTTGAGCAATTTGAGCCAGTCTTTCCTTATTTTTTACCACAATGAATTCCCATGGCTGCTGATTGGCAGCCGATGGAGCCTGCATAGCTGCGCGCAGCAGCTTATCGATTTTTTCAGGTTCCACTTCCTGCTCTTTAAACTTACGAATACTTCTTCTGATATAAATTTCTTCCATAGACATGACCTCCTTAATTTGATTTCTCATTTAATTTTTTTATCGTCCAGGCTTTCTAGAAGCTTGTTGCTGATTTCTATAAATTTAAGGGTTTCGTCTTCTGTCAAAACGTCTTTGTATTTCTCTTGAAGCTGATTCCATGCTGTTAAAATATCATCTTGCATGGTAAGGCCCTCTGGTGTCGTATTAAGATAAACATTCTTTCCTTCCGCTTGTTTTGCAATAAGTCCTTTTCGCTCAAGTCTCTCCAGCAAACGGGTTATGGTTGACGGTGTCAGATGCAGCATTTCGCCAATTTCTTTCTGTGGTATACCACCTTTGAGGTTTACAATATACAGGAGCATTGCATGGCTGGGTGACAACCCGGTTTTGCTGAAGGCTTCATCTGCCATTTTTCCCAATTCCCGTGCGAGTTTCGCAGAAGTAAAAAACAAGCAGCCATTCAGCATACACTCCTGATCGTTTGATTCACAATTACAATTCAAAACTTTCCCTCCTTTGTTTGTACATACAAATATAACATTTCTTTATTTTACTGTCAAGTCTAGTATTCACAATCATGTGAAATGTGAAGCTGGCAGCTTGACGGCAGTAAAAAAAAATTAGGGCGTATGTATCTTCCGCCCTAATTACGATTCTCTTACGGACCAAACAGCTCCTCCAATTTATTCAGTGGAAAAGGTGTCATAGCAAGTGGCTTTACTGCAATGGACATGAGCATGGCTGGATTATCATCTGCTGCAATTCGATTTGAGCTCAAAGTACCGCACATTCGGCATCTGTGAATAATCGCCCATTCGCCCCCCTTGCGTACCCAAACACTGACCGGCTCCATAATTCCTTTACACAGGGAAGCGCGGTCGCCAGGATCATTGTCTATATGAATGCTTGATAAACACTTCGGACAATGGTTTCGATGCCGGCTCCCGGCACCTTCCGGCACCACAAGCGTACCGCAAACTTCACATGTGAAGCTCTCTGTGCAGGCGGTATGCCGGTAATCAATTTTGGGGGTAATGCTTGAAGCGGCTTTGACATCCGTCATCTTCTGATAAGCATCATATCGTTCCCTTTTAAGTTTCTTTGTGCGAAGGGCCTCAAGTACCTGACACCCATCTTCGTGGACATGGGTACAATTCCTGAAATAACAGCCTTGTGTTAATTGTGCCAGTTCAGGGAATACCGCGTTTCGCTCCTCCTCAGAGATTTGCTGCAGGGCAAAATCCCGGAATCCGGGCGTATCAATCCATAAGGTTCCTTTAAGGCCAACCTCCAATACACTGGTATGAGTGCTTGGCATCGGGCAGCGGGAATCACTTCCATGTATGAGAGTTGTTTTTCCGCAGGACCTGTCACCAACGACAACCACAGTTTTTCCCTCAACTGTTTTAAATAGTTCTTCCTGCTGCTCACGAGCAGAACCTGCAAATACAAAGCCGGCGGTGTTTTTATACAGTTCCAGTTTGGCTTCCAACAAAGCCTGAGCGCTTTCTCCAATCAAATCCCATTTGCTGATAAATATGCCGACTTGAATTTCTGAGCGTCTGGCGGCAATGATCGCCGATTCCAGGTAACCAGCCTGTTTGAGCAGGTAATCTGCGGTCACGATTGCCAAAAGACACTGGACATTCGCTGCTACCAGTACCTTCTCCTCTGGAGAACGGCGGTTTCCCCGATATAAGGCGGTTTTTCTAGGGAGTACATGTATTAGTTTATATTGACCGTTTCCGGCATTTCCTACTTCAACCTCATCACCAACAACCAGGGAATCCTTATTCGAGATCAATGAACCGGGAAGCAGGCAAGAAAAGACTTCACCTTTTGATAAAACTTTCACTTGTTTATTCATGATATTTACAATCGTAGCCTGAAAAGCATCTGTATTTATATCTTTATTGATTTTATTTTCTTTTTTCTTATTCACCTGTTATACCTCCTGATCAGGGACAAGCACTGTGGCTGCACTTGCTCTTTTCATAAGATATTATAGGTTCTGTTTCTATATAGCGGCAACCGATTTCACGTTTCAGAAGCAAAGAAGCACCATGCAGTTTCATGGCGCTTCTTTGTTTACTGGGTCTGCCGTTTTAATCTTGCAATAATTTTTTGTATGCTTTTTGGTGATAAATAGTAAGTCTCCGAAAGATGGGCAATTGATATTCCTTTTGTATATTTTTCGTAGATCTCCATGTTTCTGAAAAGAATCATCTCTTTGCTACTGGTGTTTTCACCCCATGCTTTTCGATTGATTTCTTTTCTTGGGACATAAATATATTCACCGTCAATATAATCTTGTATTAAATCTATTATTTCTTTTGGCAGCACATCGGCTGCTTTGATATAGCTCATTATGCTCCTCCCAATCTATATGTTCAGGAATGGGCAAAGGCTATACAAGTATCAATTTTCTGATGCCATGCAATAGCCCTTGCTATGCATAGCTAACCGTGCTAAATATCATAAGATGCTGCTTCCTCCCCTTGTAAAAGTTATTTATAGGCGATATTTTCTGTTTCAATCGGATTCCATACCATCGTGAGCTCGCGTTCTTTTGTATCCTCCTCAATCTGTTCCGTCATAACCACAAAGCCTTCTCTCAAATAGAACGCTGCTGCCCTTTCATTTCGTTTATAAACATTTAAAAGAAGTTTGTTATGCCTCTCTTTGGCATAACCAAGCAGTTCTCTTCCAATTCCTTTGGATTGATAGTCTGCATCAACAAAAATCCCTTCAATGTAATCCCCGTTCAGTCCAAGGAATCCTTGGATCTGACCATTGGAATCATACACATAAACAATTGCCTGGGGCAGAACTTTTTCAACTGTTACATAGCTTTTTAACCAATAGCTGCTGTCAATAAAATAATGAGCCTTGATATTCGTATCAAGCCATATTTTCATAATTTGATCGATATCGGTTTCTTTCAAGTTTCTGATCATAATAAAATATACATTCTCCTTTTGGCGAAATAATTTATTTCCATTATGCGATATTCTGAACAATAAAAAACAGATAACTCTGTCACTTAGAGCTATCTGCTTACTTATCGCACCCTAGCGTAAAAAAACACGCTTTACTGGTTCCCACGGAATTGCGGCAGTCTCCTGGCAAACTTCCATTGATGTTCACCTGATTCATTGCCTGCGCTAATAAGACCTATAATTTTTCAACCGAATTACAGGCAGCCTGAGCATCATATATCCGCAAAATAAGTACAACAAAAAACCCCTCGTGATATGAGAGCTAAATTTTATTGTTCATTATCTTAGCGAATAGACGACATCAAGCCACCTCCCTTTGTATCATTAAAATTATCATAACGAATTTTTCTAAACTTTGCAAGATGTTTTTTTGTTCTGCGCTGTTTTTCTAATGCTTTATTCGTTTTTGGCATGAACTGAACCAAAAGATTTTGATTTTTCCGGCCCTATTTATGAGAATCAAGAACAAACAAGGATGCATCATACCCCATGAATATTTTACTTCCTGTATAAATTGTTTTCGATTGAATATCCCTGTACCCTATTTTTGACATAACATCCGTTAATTCTGCCTGGTCAAAACCATTATGAACCATATCGGAGGCGATTTTTTCATTTTTATCAAAATCTACAATTATTAAATGCCCATCCTTTTCTAAAGTCTCATATAATCTTGATAAGACTATATCAAAGTCATTGATATGGAGTAACACCTGAGCCATAAAAATATAGTCAGCATGTAAATCTGTAAGGCTGTCTTTTTCAACGTCAAAACATAATGTAGCAGCATTCTGTATATTAGAGCTTGAAATTTTTTGCTCTATTTGATGAATCATGTTTTGTGATGTGTCCAGAAAGAGCATAGAATTAAAATCGTTTAGCAAATTCATTCCAACGAGGCCGGTTCCACACCCAAAATCAATGGCATTCTTACTTTTTGCATCAACCACGTATTCACGAATGGCATTTGATGATACCTTTGCAATCTGGATTCTTTCCGGAGTGTCGTATCTATCGGCCATCATTTCAAACTTATCCGTATTCCCCATTCTTGTATCTCCAATCTACCTTATTAAAAATCGATATGAAAGAGCCTTATCTCCCGCCATCTTTAATGTCTGACAGACGGCTGCCTTATGGCTGACAATTGTGTGTATATATCAGATAGCAAGGCCTTTGGCCCAACTGACAGCTTTCAGCAAATTTTCCTCTAAGCTTTTCTTTGGTTCTACAAAATCTATTTCACCGATGAATTCGTTCCCGGAAAGCTCTTTCTTTAGTTTTGTAAAGCACTTTTGGGCTCCGCCTCCTGCATGGCAGGCAAACAGCGCGATCCGTTTGTCCTGGATATTGTATTGACTGATAAAGCTTTTCATTGGCGGTGTAAATGACCCGGCCCATATGGGGGTTCCAATTATAATCGTGTCATACTGATTTAAATCAATGAGTTCGTTTGTTAACGTTGGCTTATCTCCAAAAATGACACTCTTTCCTCCCCAAAAGTATTTCCGGAATCCTTCTGTCGGATAGTTTTTGCTTGTTTTTAACTCTGTAATGTCAGCGCCCAGCGTTTCTGCAATCTTTTCTGCAATGAATTTCGTACTGCCAGTAAACGAAAAATATACAACCAGAGTGCTCATAGCTATTCTCCTCATATAATAAGTTTATAGCCGGAAAAAATGGTTATAGGCTTATTCTTTTTGTGGTATCGATGAATGGGTAGTTTTGTGGGAGATCCCTCTCTCCTTAACTCATCTATACGGTTAATGGTTACATATTGTATAAAATTATTCTGTCAGTTATCATCTTCTTTCTCTATAATAATTTTCTTTGCCTCAACAGCCCAATCCCTCATTGCAGAATAAACATAAACGCCGCAAAGTGCGGTCAGCTGACTGTAGGAGCAGTCAATATCTTGTTCCTTAAACTGCCCGCAGAGCTCCATATAGCCGTTCATTTCTTTGACCAGCTTATCATTTCTTCTGATAAAATTGTCCAGATGATCAAGCAGCACCTCCGGCTCCGTGTTTTCACCAAAGGAAACTTTAAGCAATAGTTCGTACCTGATCCTCTCGATTTCCGGCTCCTCCCTCAGCCAATCTGAGAGCTCTTTTCTGCCTGCGTCAGTGATATTGTATACGATCTGTCCCCGCCCATTTCCAGTCTGCGTGTTATTCGAGGTGACGGCAAGCCCCTCAGCCACCATTTTCTTGAGAGTCGGATAGATCTGACCATAACTCTCCTGCCAGAAATGGCTGTATTCGTTCTCTATCCATTTTTTTATGGTATAACCAGTCTGCGGCATGCGGGCGAGCATTCCCAGCATTACATATTTTGATTTCCCTGTATTTTCTTTCATCTGTGCACCTTTTGTTTGCTTTATATATCATTATGATATATTATTATGATATATCTTGTCAAGACTTTTTGATTGCAAATTTCATAAATTATCTTCCGAGCTGACATTCTGAGAATATTGGTGCTCTTTTCCGCAGCAGGTGACTCTAAGCTTATGAAACCTCCCCGCATATCAAGATAGAAAGCCCACCTGCTTTCCAGCAAGTGGGCTTTCTATCTTTCGGACCTTCTATAAACTTATTTGCAGTATATCGCTACTGCGTCACGCAGAAACGCTGCGCATCCGGGTGAGATCTTATCGTAATAAGCAGTAAAACGCGGATCATCCACATACATCTGCGTCACGCCTTTATGAGCTTCTTTGCTGTAATCGTCCCAATAAAAGCAGAGCCATTTTTTATGCAGCTCACAGGCTTTTTGCGCCAGTTCACTGGCTGGGCCGCCTTGCTCAAAGGCCGCTTTTAATGTTTCGCTCAAATCTTCCGTCAGCCTTTCCAATTCAGTGAATTGTTCCTTGCTCATATTTAAAACCTTGGCGTTGGAGCGGTTTACGCGCTCATCTCCATATTTTGCCCGGGCTTCCACTCCATATTGATGCTCGTTATGGTCCACCAGCTTTTGAAGGAAGCCTTCAAACTTCTCCTGATCACTCATTATCATTTCTCCTTTCATGGTCTTAATGGTCTTTTCGACATTGGCGACCAGCAAATTCAATTGCTCTCGCCTGGCAAGCAAGGCAGTCAAATGGCTTTCCAGCGCCGATAGCCCGTCAAAGTCTTTAGAAGCAAGAATATTACGGATTTCTTCCAGCGATACCCCCAGTTCACGGTAAAAAAGGATTTGCTGCAGCCGATCGATCTCCTTTTTCCCGTAAATCCGGTATCCATTGGAACTGACCCGGGCGGGTGAAAGCAATTCTAACTCATCGTAATACCTCAGTGTTCTTGTACTAACCCCGGCTAATTTCGCCAGCTTATTTATGGTGTATTCCATCTTTTCACCCCCTTGCAAAAACCACTATAAACTATTACGCGGCGTCAATGTCAACCGTTTTATGAAAGATTTATCCTGATGTTAGAATTTTCTTCAGCCGGTTCAGGCAAATACCTGTTTTGCTTTTTGTTTCTAACGATTCCCGCTGCATGATTGAAATATGGAACCCACTCTATCTTTTATATCAAAATACCCGGAATCCATCATGATGGTAGGGTTGACCTTTAAAGCATTTGGTTTGCCATTTTCCAGACAATCTTCATTCGCATAAGCCGCAACAATTTCTCCAAGGAACATTGTAAAATCAAAGATTGGAATCGTCTGAATTACTTTACAAAGATAATTTACCGGGCACTCTTTTATCATGGGTGCATTACCTGCATTATCGTAAAAAGACTCGAATATGTTTGATTTATCTGTTTGATTGCCCGTTGCAGTCCCGCAATAATCCGTTTTTTCTATATCATCGGAAGAGGGAATGTTTACAGAGAAGTATCCGTTTTCTATGACTCCGGCTGTTGTGTAATGGGTATTCTTTAGAGAAATATAAAGTACAGGCTTTTGACTTACAACTCCGTACGCTCCAATGGTGGCATAGTTTGGCTTTCCCTTTACAGAAGCCCCTGCTAAAACAGTAACATACGGTCCATAAGGGATATTGGCTATCTTTGTTTTTGTCATTTTTATTCTCCTATTAATCGTTTATTTGTTGCAACAGTTAAAATTATATAATGAAATTTTATAAAAATATAGACTTTTTCTTTCCAATCGGTTATCATATAGATAGAGTGCGCCCATGGGAATACTCTTTTTTTATTTGATATTCTATGTTAAAATTATTATACCCTCATATGGGAATCCATACATCTGTCGGACATTGTTGACAAAGTAAGTTATGTACTATAAAATGAAAACATAAAATTTAAAAGAAAAGGTGATGGAAGTCCGGCATATCTGATGCCACATAATCGGTGGCATGGATATCACTGGAAAAGAGCAGATAAAATCAATTCAATCGGTTTAAGAACAAGCTGTTTACACAGTTTTGTTTTTGTGCCTGATGTTTGATTTTATTTTACTCTTAACTTCTTTTTTTCTTAGGAAGATTAGTCGTAGAGTAAAATCTACGGCTTTTTCTTTTGTTCATTTTGAAAGGAGAAAACATAATTCTTAAAAGTTTCATTCCATTTTTAGAAAGAAGGATGGGGGATTCTGGCGTAAAGAGTACTATATTGCATTTAACGGTTGCTATCGGTATCCAGAGAATGTAACACTAGAACAAACTACTATTGTTCAAGATAAAGGGACTATCTCTTACTATTTATGGAATACCTGTATACCAGAGAAATGTTGATGAAAGAAGCAACTGATGTGGGTTTTAGAGTATGCGAAGTGTTTGGAGATGTTGCAGGCAGCACTTATCGTACAGATAACACAACAATTTCTATACTGCTGGAAAAATAAATGAAACGGTAACTCATCATTGCACCCTGCCGAATAAAAAACTGTAATTCGGCAGGGTGGTTCATGAATGGCGGCTTGAAGATATCCGCTATATATATGCATCTTTTTACTTACGGTAAAATGTTCCCTGCGCTAAGGTAAATCTCGTACCATTCCTCCCTGGTAAGCTTAATATCGGCTGCTTTGACACAATCCTTCAATCGCTCCACATTCATGGTCCCGGTCACAGGCTGCATATGGGCCGGGTGGCGAAGCAGCCATGCCATGGCGATGGTCGTGTTGCTGACTTCATATTTAGCAGAAATTTCATCAATTTTGGCATTGAGCTTTGGAAACTTTTCATTGCCAAGGAATACCCCCTCAAAAAATCCGTACTGGAACGGAGACCATGGCTGAATGGTGATGTCATTTAAGCGGCAGAAATCAATTACGCTGCCATCCCGGTTCACGGCCTGATCATCAAGCATATTGACATGAATCCCCTGGGAGATCATGTTGGCGTTTGTAATGCTTAACTGCAGCTGATTCGCAATAATCGGCTGTTTAACAAACTTCTTAAGCAGCTGTATCTGCATGGGGTTTTGGTTGGAAACACCAAAGTTACGTACCTTACCTGAACTTTGCAGGATGTCAAATGCCTCGGCAACCTCTTCCGGCTCCACCAGAGCATCCGGACGATGGAGCAGCAATGCATCCAGATAATCCGTTTTCAGTCTTTTTAAGCTGCCGTCTACTGCTTCTAAAATATATTTTTTGGAAAAATCAAACGCAATGCCTGGACGAATCCCGCATTTGGATTGCAGGAACATCTTTTCACGAACAGATGCGTTCATATGGGCCGCTTCTGCAAATATCTCCTCACACACGCCGCCACCATAAATATCTGCATGATCAAAAAAGTTTGTGCCTAAATCCAGTGCTTCCTGTACGAAATGTTCTGCTTCCGACTTATCCAGTTTATTGATGCGCATGCAGCCGACTGCAATTACCGGTACCTGCAAGTTCCCTAATTTAACTGTTCTCATGACCTTGAACCTCCTTAACTGAATTAAATTGTATTCTCTTATTTCAGACTATTTTTTATTGGGCCAGCTTATAAATCTCAAGTACATCCTGCCAGTAAAGCTTTTTTAAGCCGCCAATGGGCGCCTCATTTCCAAATGCAGCACCTGTCGCTTTTTTAGCCATTATTTCAAGCTGGCTGGCGTCGATGCCGAGCTCTCCAAGAGTTGCCGGGAGTCCCATCTTGTTAAAAAATTCACGCAGACGTAAAATCGCTTCCTGGATCATTGCGTCCGGATCGCGATAACTGCCCTTCACACCCATGACATTAACCGCAAACTGCACGAACATGTTCACGTTATCCTTGTATACATACTGCATCCATGCAGGAGTCAGCACCGCCAGACCTGCCCCGTGCGCTACATCGTAGATGGCACTGAGTTCATGTTCCATGCCATGGCAGGCCCAGTCCTGTTCACGTCCCATACCAACCAAGCCATTATGGGCAACTGTACCTCCAAAACCTACCTCGCACCATGCATCGTAATTCCCTGGATTTTCAAGGACAAGCGGAGCATTCTTTATGATGGTCTTTAATACTGTTTCGCACAAACCATCCGTCAGATCGGTATGTGTGGTGTTAGTAAAGTAACGTTCAAAAACATGGCTCATCATGTCAGCCACACCGTTTGCGATCTGATTCTTTGGCAGGGTGTAGAACAATTCCGGATTCATGACGCTGAGCAAAGGACGCAGGTGGGGACTGCCATAACCGTATTTGAGCTGTTTTTCCTCATTGGTGATAACTGTATCACCGCTTGCTTCGCTTCCTGCAGCAGGAATGGTAAGAATTGTGGCTACGGGCAGCGCCTTTTCGATTGCTTTGCTTTGTTCATAAATCTCCCAGACATCACCATCATAATATACACCCATTGCAATGGCCTTGGCAGAATCAATGGCGCTTCCGCCGCCCACTGCCAGGATTAAATCCACCTTTTCTTCTTTGCATAAGGCAATTCCTTCATGTACCAGGGAAAGACGGGGATTTGGCACCACGCCGCCCAGTTCCACATAAGAAAGCCCATTCTCTTTCAGTGAAGTGATCACTGTGTCATATAGTCCGCTCTTTTTAATGCTGCCTCCGCCGTAATGCAGAAGAACCTTGGTTGCATGGGGTTTTAAAAGAGCACCAATCTGTTTCTCCGTGTCTTTTCCAAATAGTATACGAGCCGGTGAATAGAAATCAAAATTAAGCATTATTTTTACCCTTTCTTTTGGTTTATTTTTTGGTTTGTTTATTTGTCTGTTTTACCATGTGATTGTATCAGGATCTGCAGAATATCCACAGCAGCCTTTTAAGCCGGCAATTGCCTGCACATCCTCAGGGGAAAGCTGGAAATCAAATACATCAGCATTTTCCCGGATACGTTCGGGCGTGATGGATTTTGGCAGCGGCAGATATCCGCGTTCCAGACTCCACCGCACGCAAATCTGGGCAATGGACTTTCCGTACTTTTGTGCCAGTAACTGCATCTGCGGAACTTCAAAAATCTTTCCTACGCCAAGAGGGCTGTAAGCCTCCAGAAGAATCGAACGCTTTCTGCAATAATCTACCACGTTATCCTGTGTATCGCCGGGGCAAAGCCGGATCTGATTGACCATTGGCTGAACCGACGCCGTCTGCATAAGCGCATCAAAATGATGAGGATGGAAATTGCTGACTCCTATCGCGCGAATAAGTCCGGCTTTGTGAAGCTCTTCAAAAGCTTTCCAGGTGCCGGCATTGGCTTCCTGCCACTGATCGCGGTACTTGATTGGATTAGGCCAGTGAATCAGGTAAAGATCCAGATAATCCATATCAAGATTTTTCATCGTCTTTTTAAAGGCTTCCATGGTATTTTCATATCCATGCATATCATTTTGAAGTTTGCTGGTAATAAAAATATCCTCGCGGGCAATACCACTTTCCTTTACAGCTATGCCTACACTTTCCTCATTCCCATAACCTGCGGCGGTATCAATATGACGATAACCACATTTTAAAGCTTCTTTCACCGATGTGACAGCCATATCTCCGTTTTGTGCCTGCTATGTGCCGAAGCCAATACATGGGATATTCACACCGCCTGAAAGTTCATAACAATCTGTTAATGTTTTCACTATATTTTCCCCCAATCTGCAATTTGACAAACTGTTATTTTGATTGTATATTGGTATCATAAACCTTAATCTTAACTCTAAGTCAATAACAAATTGCAAAATTATTAAAATGAATGGTTTAACCACAAAAAAATGAAATTTGGAGCTATTTTTTCAGGAATTATCTCTGATGTTTATATTTTTTGAATAACAACTACAATTCCATCATAAGGGGAGGAAATCTATATGGGTTATACTATCAAACAGGTATCGGAACGTACAAACCTAAGCGCACACGTACTGCGTTACTATGAAAAAGAAGGTCTTTTGTTCAATATCAACAGAAGCACAAGCGGCATCCGAAGTTATACTGAAGATGATTTAGAATGGCTGGGATTGATCTGCTGTCTCAAGAATACAGGCATGTCCCTGAAACAAATCAAGGAATTTGTGGAATTAAGTGCAGAAGGCAGAGAGACACTCAAACAGCGGTGCGATATATTGATCGAACATAAGAAGAATGTGGAAGCTCAGATTCAGGAAATGAATAAGCATCTTGAAAAAGTATCTCATAAAATCAACCATTATACAAAGCAGTATCATGAGTACAACCATGACGCATCCCATCAAAATTCAGAAACCTAGTTGCAGCGGTCCGTTCAAAACCAAAAGCCAAAACATGGTTATGGCAAGAGCCTGTCCTTTTATAAATGGGACAGGCTCTTTAAGTCTTGTACATTGATCCGCATCGCAGATAAACATCTTAAATTCTCAGCTTTACGCCTGGTGATGGCTATCCTTACAAGCTGATTTTTAAAAAAGCAATGACGTTCATAAATCTTTTCTGCAATCTCCTGCCCTGAGTCAGTCAAAAGAAGGCACCCGTCCTCGTCGGAATCCAGAAAACCTCCTTTTTTCAGCATGGCAACAGCGTGACTAATGCTGGGCTTTGAATATCCCATGTATCGGGCAAGATCGACGGAGCGTACCGCGCCGGTTTGCTTCTTTAACACAAGAATTGCCTCCAGATAGTCCTCACCTGATGCATAAAGCAGCATATTTTCTCCTCCTGACTTATTTTAATTTCCAGCCGATTGCCTTTTTCCGTATTCCAATGAAATCAGCATAGATACCGTTCTGATTCACCAGTTCTTCATGAGCCCCTTTCTGCACAATATGCCCATTGGCTAAAACAAGGATCTGGTCAGCTCTCTGAACTGTCTTTAAGCGGTGAGCAATCATAATAACCGTTTTGTTTTTCGTCAATTCTGCAATTGCATTCATCAGCAGACTCTCATTCTCCGGATCAACACTGGAAGTGGCCTCATCCAAAATGATGATGGGAGCATCCTTTAAAATGGCGCGTGCAATGGAGATCCGCTGCTTTTCCCCGCCTGACAGTGTAGCACCGCCTTCTCCAATCACGGTTTTGTATCCGTTTGGCAGGCTCATAATGAAATCATGGCAGCAAGCCTTTTTTGCGGCAAGTACCACCTCCTTATGAGAAACATCCGGCCTTCCGAACTTCATGTTATTCTCTATGGTATCGGCAAACAGATATACTTTTTGGAATACCTCGCTGATATTCGTCAACAGGCTGTCCAAGGTGTAGTCCCTGACATCAATGCCGCCAATTGTAATTCGTCCGCTGTCCACATCCCAAAAACGGGCAATCAGATTACAGAGGGTGCTTTTGCCTGATCCGGAGGGCCCCACGATGGCTGTTGTTTTCTTTTGAGGAATCAGCAGGTTCACATGATCCAGGATCTTATGATCTCCATAAGAGAACGATACATCCTCAAAGGCAATATCAAAGTTAACGGGCTTTTGGGTTTTCCCCTGTTCATCCATCACAGGGGTTTTATTAATTTCCTCTACCTTATCCATGGATGCATCCAAAAGACGAAGCAGGGATGAGGTATTTCCGGCCGACTGGAGCTGCCCGAAAAGCATAAAAGAGGCCACTGCCATTAGCAGGCACATCGGAAGGTTCATGGAACCATTCAGGTAGAAAAGCAAAGCCTCCACAATCACTATGACGCTGGTTCCATAAAGGATGATCTGCTGAAGAACCGTATAGGGAATGAATAAATGCTCCAGCATCAGATTTTTATTTTTACTCTCCACAATCGCATGCTTTATCTTGCTGTTGGAGTCACGTCCCAGGTTAAAGGATTTTACGATGAGCATTCCCTGTACATATTCCAGCACATTGGAAACAAGAGCTTCCTGTGCAGACTGCCGTTCCGGTGAAACCTTTTCCGATTTCTTTTGCAGGCTGCTGATACAGTAAGTGAATAACAGGATGCCGCAGAAAATCGTCAGTCCGATGCGCCAGTCAATACAGAACATAACCAGTGTGATGACCGCTGCGTGTATATAACCTCCCAGTATATTTGTCAGTACCATGGAGGCGTTGTTTTCAATATCTCCCATCGTCGTGGTAACTGCAGAGGTGAGACTGCCGAGATTATGGTCGCTGAAATAGCCCATAGGCATATATTTCATGCGGTCCCCTATGTGAATGCGTTTTTCTGCACACATAAAGTAGCCGATCCTTACTTTATTAAAATCAGTCATATAGCTGCAGCAGATTTTTAGAATCATGCCGGCAAAAGCAATGCCGAATATCTGCCAGATAGCAGCTGTCTCGAATCCATGGATTATGCCGGAAAAAACCAGGGCAAGGGCTGCAAAAGTCATCATATCAAAGATGGAATGAAGCACAGAAAACAGGATTGCTGTTTTCATGGTTCCCTGCATTCTGCCGGAAAAACGATATATTTTTCTTAAGGTACTTACCATTTTTTACACCTCCTTATGCGGCATCCTTAGTATCCATATGTGCTCTCCACATGTTCTGATACAAGGTACAGGATGCAAGCAGTTCTTCATGAGTGCCTTCCGCTTCAATGTGTCCATTCTTTACCACTACTATTTTGTCCGCATCGGTGATTGTCGATAACCGGTGGGCTATCATAAGAACCGTTTTCCCGGCAATGACCTTTGCCATAGCCTCCTGGATCAGCGCTTCATTCTCTGCATCAATGTAGGCGGTAGCCTCGTCCAGTATGACAATAGGGGCATTTTTTAAGACAGCCCTGGCAATGGCAATTCGCTGGCGCTCACCACCGGAAAGATGGCCTCCGGAACTTCCCACAACAGTCTGGAAGCCCTTTTCCAGCTTCAGGATAAACTCATAACAGCCGCAATCCTTTGCCGCCTGATACACCTCTTCATCGGTTGCTGAAGGTTTGCCCATTCGGATATTTTCAAGAACCGTTTCATCAAACAGATAGTTGTCCTGGGAAATATAGGCAATCTGATCCATTAGCTGCTCCAAAGGTATTTTTCGGATGTCGATGCCGTCAATCCTGACTGCCCCGGATGTCACATCCCAAAAACCTGCGATCAATTTTGTAATGGTAGACTTTCCTCCTCCGCTTGGGCCGACAAATGCAGTGATGGTCTTTTCCGGAATAGATAAGTTTATCTCCTTAAGAAGAGAGGTTCCTTCCTCATAGGTAAAACTGACATTATCCATTGAGATATCTGATGAATGAATCATGGCAGGTCTTTCAGGCCGCTCCAATTCCTTTTCGTCCAGAACGGAACAGATTTCTCCTACTACAGATTTCATCTGGGCTATGCTGTCAGTAAAGTTCATTGCATTCAGGACCGGGGTAATAATCCCCAGCGACAAGATCATGCAGGTGACAAAAACCGGAACGCTGAGACTTCCGTTTCGGTACAGGATACAGCCGATGGGAAGAACGCTGACTAACACGCTGGGCCAGATTGTAAACAGCATGGACTTATAGAGCTGGACACTTTTCATCCAGTTTACAGCATAAGCGGCATTGTCCTCTACCGCGTCAGAATATTTCTGATAGGAATTTGCGGATTGATTGAAGGCTTTAATAACTTCGATTCCTCCGATGTATTCCACAACCGTATTTGACATCTTGCGGCCACGCATCATAAGTCCCTGGAATTTTTCCTCATAGCCCTTTGCCATTCCCTTATAACAGAGCATTCCAATTGGGAATGTCACCAGGGAAGCAAGTGCCATTCTCCAGTCAAGGAATAGCAGGTAAATCAAAATACAAAAGGGAACACAAAGATTTGCTGTCAGTTCAGGAATCAAATGGGCGAGAGTCGTCTCCATCCCTTCCACCCGGTCTACCAAAATGTTTTTAAGATGACCGGAAGGGGTATTCATCATATAACCCATAGGAACCCTGGTGAGTTTGTCTGCAAGACTAAGGCGGATTTCGGCCAGAGTTTCAAAGGTCGCGGTATGGGAAACAAAAGTGGAAAGATTGGAAAAGCAAACTTTCGCCAGAAAACCGATACCTGCTGTCACACAATACCCCATATAGGCAGTAACAGAGGTTTCCCCATTCATCAGCAGCAGTGCGATTTGAGAAACAGCATAAAATGGTACGAATCCTGCGGCAACACCCAGGATTGCTAAAATGACTGATAGAACATATTTACTCTTGTATGGAACAGCAAATTCCAACAGTCTGGACATAGGACTTTGTTCTTTATCCATGATACATTACTCCTTTGCTATAAAAATAGAGGTTGGTTAGCTAAAACTAACGAACAACCTCTATTATAGTGTTTCATTTTATTCCTGCTACTCTGATTAGGTGGTTACTCCCCCATTTGGACAACGTCTTTCTGAATTCGGACGGCAGTTCCCCAAATTCCTTTTTAAAAACCTCGGAAAACTTACTTGGGTTATCATATCCCATCTTCATGGCGATCTCTGTTATGCTTTCCGTTGTATCCCTCAGTAAAATTTTGGCTGCCTGCATGCGGTAGGATTTCATATAAGAATAAACAGAACAGCCGTAAATCCCCTTAAAACACACTTTCATCGATGTAAGAGGAATATCGAATTTTTTTGACAGCTCCTGCAGCGTATGATGGATTTGTAAGTCAGAAGTCATGTATTTCTGCATTTGCTTGATCACCTGAACCTGATTTTTTGAAAAGTACCGCCGTTCTTCCGGATATTCGTCGACCTGGACATCATTTAAGAACATGAACAATTCTAATACTTTAACTTTTAAATAGCGTGCTGCCATTTTGGGCGTAACCTTATACAGCTCAGAAAAAATATGTTCAATATTGCTATGCCCCCGCAGGACAAAGCAAGTATCTTTTCTGCAAAGGCGCTCTGTTATCTGGTATAAATCAATATGCAGCCCGCCCAGTACAAGTTCCACCAGCTTCATTGTTTCCGCTGCCTCATTCAAATCGATCGTAATGGAAATTCCATGATAATGGGATAACGGGAACGTGGTCGATGTGGTTTCATTGGTAAGCCGATTGATGGAAAGATCGCCGGCTCCCACATATTGGCAATCACCATTACCGAACACGCATTCAAACCGGCCTTCCCTGCAGTGATTGATCTCAAATATATCCGGATGGGGAAGCTTATTCTTATTTTGCCCATCCCGCATATGAAAATCATTATAAAACAGTTCGATGCCAGGTAAGATTTGATATCGGGTAATAACACCCTCTCCTGTTTCGTTTTGCATCTTGTATATCGAACAGCCTGCTTCACTTGCTGTCTTTTGCACCTCCGGATCAAAAAAATCCGTGAAATTCTTGTTATTCATGATATGACATCGCCTTTACTTTTTTCAATTAGGTACGACTAACCAACAATATCATATCAGTTTTCAAGCTTACCGTCCAGAATAAATGAAGTTTTTCAGCAGCTTGCAATGGAAAACCCGTATCCTTTTAACAATTTCATTGCATGATCAATCTCTTGCTTAGTGGTATATCTGCCCACACTAAAGCGTACAGCACCAAATGCAATTTCCTCTTCAACACCCATAGCAGCTAACACAGGAGAAATGGTTTTTGAACCAGAATGGCAGGCAGACCCGGTTGAGGCACATAGTTCAGGCAGCGCCGCCAATATCTGGGCCCCATTTTCTCCCACAAAGCTGACATTAAGAGTATTTGGCAAGCGATGAACCGGGTCACCGTTGAGGTGAATATTACTGCCAAACACTTCCTTTAGCTGATTATAAAAATAATCTCTTATCGGCATCAAATCATTTTGATCCAGGTGTTTCCTTGCCTGTGCCGCTGCCTCTCCCAAAGCTACAATATAAGGCACATTTTCCGTACCGGCACGCCTGCCATTCTCCTGGCTTGCGCCATGCAGAAATGATTCTATTTCAACTCCATCACGAATAAACAATGCGCCAATTCCTTTTGGAGCATATAGTTTATGACCGGCAAGAGTCAGAAAGTCCACTGGTAAACGGGAAACGTTAATATCCACTTTTCCAATGGACTGAGATGCATCTGTATGAAACAAAACACCTCGTTCTCTGCAAATTTCCCCCAACTCCCCAATTGGCTGCAAGGTACCAACCTCATTATTGGAATGCATAATACTAACCAAAATCGTTTCCTCATTGATGGCATTTCTTAAATCCTTAGGATTCACAGATCCTTGCCGGTTTACTGGAAGATAGGTTACTTTATAATCGTTTTTCTTTAAAAACGAGAGTGGTTCCATGATGGAAGGGTGTTCGATGCAAGAAGTAATAATATGCTTTCCCTTATTCCTAAAAGTGTAGGCGACTCCCTTGATTACAGCATTATTGGATTCACTGCCACAGCTTGTGAATAAAATCTCGCTGCTTTTGGCACCAAGCAATTCCGAAACTTGTTTTCTGGAATTCTCAACTGCACCTTTCGCGAGCAGTCCCAATTCGTAACTGTTGGATGGGTTTCCAAACTCTGACTCCAGATAGGGAAGCATGGCATGATATACCTTTTTGTCGATAGGGGTCGTAGCATTATAGTCTAGATAAATCATAAATTATCCTCCTTACACAGATAATATTGAGCATTTAACAAACCAATATAGAACATGATTTTTGTTAAGTTTCTTGTTCATATCATTGCCTTTTTCTAATAATAAAAAATAATCCTGTGTGCAATATGGAGCAATATGCAAAGATTCAGCATGCTGTTTCATTACATGCTAAGTTTGACAGCAATATACTTTCTTAAGACAGTTTATAATCGCATTTAAATAAATATAGCATATATTAATATTAGCGTAAACACCATATTACGCACATTCCTATTAATAATATTTCGTATAAGGAGTGATAAATAAATGTACGATATAACAAACTGCCGGCATGGATATGCCGTTTACTCTATGACAAATAACGCTGATGAAAATGAAATAATAGCGATTCGCCAGAAATTCAACGATGATTTTACATTTATTAAGGCTTACAAGACAGGCGGTCAAGGAACCGGAACCCCCATTGTTGATCCTCTTGGTTCACAGGGATCAATTGTAATATCCGATGATGGACATTTCCTTTTTGTCGTGAACGCTGGCAGCAATAATATCTCCAGCTTCAAAATCACCAGATCGGGAACCTTGATTCTTGCAGACGTTAAGCCGTCCGGTGGTTTCCTTCCAATAAGCCTGACAACTCACCGTAATCTTCTCTATGTGGCAAATGCAGGCAATGGAAGCAGTATTGCATCCAATGTTACCGGTTTTCATATAGACGAAAACGGCATGCTTACCGAAATCATTGGCTCTGCTAAGCCATTAAGTACAGTAAATGCCAAGCCAGCCTGCATTGTCATCAATTATAACGGCAAAAAAATAGCTGTTTCCGAGCAGAACACAAACCTAATCAGTGTATTTACCGTTCAACAAGATGGATCCCTCACTGGCCCTATCCTCAGCAACTCCAGCGGTCCCGGACCTTTTGGCTCTGTCTTCTTAACAAATGATATCTTGCTGGTTACGGAAGTTGGAATAAATGCATTATCTTCCTACAAAATTAATCATGACGGAACACTTTCAGTCATTAGTCCATCTGTATTGAATTTTCAATCAGCTACCTGTTGGGTCTCACTATCTGAAAACGGACGTTTTGCTTATACATCCAATGCTGGCGGCCACACAATAACGACGTATGAAGTCGAACGTAACGGACGTCTTAAAGTTACAAATATTACCTATAGTACGAATGATGGATCTGGTGCACCGATTGACAGCGGTATTTGTTCCAATAACTTGTATGTACTCAACGGAAATGAGGGCTCCATCAGTGTTTTCTTTACTGACCGGAATGGCAGACTAATCCGGACAGAGGTTATCCGCGATACACAGTTACCGTATTTAGGTTCACAAGGTTTGGCAATCCTATGCTTGCCAAAGAGGTATTAAATAATAGCTTATAAATCATTTTAATCTCAATTTGCCTGATATCATTTACACAATCCTGTCAGGCAAATTGTGATCGCTCCGAACCATTATTATATCTTTCTATATTTGTGCTGCGGTCTTCCAACCTTTCCGTATTCCACTAATTTATATATCTTTTCTTCCTTTTCCATAAGCTCCAGATATCTTCTTACCGTGACTCTTGCGATCTGCAGCATTTCTGCAAGATTTTCCGCTGTATAATACTCTTCTCCGCCCTGCTCAATTTTTTCCCAGATGGCATGATAGGTGTACTTATTAAAGCCCTTGGTAAAATCCGCTTCGTTCTGGGAAGCAATCTGGCCGGATAAGTACCGGTCCAGATCCTTCTGCTCAATCATGTCGCTGTTTTTAAAGCTGTCATACCGGTCCTTAAACTGCAGTAAGGCTTCCTTAAAGCGCTCAAAGCGAAAAGGTTTAATCAGATAATCTACCACTCCATACCGAAATGCCTCCTGGATTCGTTCTATGGATTTATCTGCTGTAATTAAAATGATATCTGCATTCATTTCCTGGCTTCGGACCCATTTTAAAAAATCCATTCCATTTTCATTGGGAAGATACACATCAAGCAGAATCAAATCCGGCTTTTTAGAAAGCATCGCCTTTTTTGCTTCCTCCAGATTTGATACCCCTTTGTATAGAGTAAATCCTTCCACTCTTCTTAAAAACTTCGAGTTGATTTCCAGAACCATTGGATCATCTTCCACAATCATGACTCCAATCAAGTTCTTCCCTCCTTTCCATAGGAATTGTAATATCCCATTGTGCTCCTTCTTCTGATGTTAAATGGATTGATCCCCCATATTCCTCTATGATCTTTTTCACAATGAACAATCCGCATCCACGCTGCCCCTCTTTGGTGGAAAAGCCCTGTTCAAATATCTTTTCGTGAAGCTCTGGAGGGATTCCTTTTCCATTATCCTTGATCCGGATCGTAAGAAACTGCTTCTCCTCAGCAATGTTAATATCGATCCTGCCTGTCCCGTCATTTTTCACTTCATCCAGTGAATTTTCGATCAGATTTCCGATAACCGAACCCAGATCCTGGGAATTCATGCCACAGGGCAGTTTGTTCAGCCTGGAGCTTTCATCTATGGTTAACTTAATTCTGCATTCCTCCGCTTTATTATACTTGGACAAAAGAAGAGCGGACACGGCTGAATCCTTGATATGATCCGTGAGAATGTGGCTCATTTCCGTCCTTATCCTGGCAACATCGGATATAAACTGCAGGGCTTCTTCATACTCCTCAAGCTGTATGAGACCGGCAATGGTATGAAGCTTATTCATAAATTCATGATTCTGTGCCCGTAAGGACCATGTCAGTTTTTTTACTCCGGTCAGTTCCTCCGCCAGTCTGGTTATCTCTGTTTTGTCCCGGAAGCTGGCTATGACCCCGATCACCTGTCCCCGATTCAAGATAGGAATCCGGTTGGTGACAATCAAAGTATCATGAAGCCTTTGTTCATCATCAAATTCTGCCTGTTTCGTGCTTAATATATTTGTCATACGGGTATTGGGGATTATCTCTTCAATACCGCGTCCAATTACCTGATCCTTCATTTCATCTTTATTAAAACCAAGAATCTGTAATGCCGAATCATTCATCAATGTGATCCGGCCTTCCTGGTCAATGGCTACCAGCCCTTCATGAATGGCATCCAGTATTCCCATCTTCTCATGATAAAGCTTTGCGATCTCATCGGGCTCTAATCCCAGCAGCATCCTTTTGATATGGTTCGCCAAAAGAAAGGCTCCCACGCTTCCTGCCGACAGCCCTCCAAAGCCGATTAACATGATATAGAAAACAGCCATGTGCTTCGCCTTTTCGATCCGCGCAATCAGCGTACCGACAGAGACAAAACCAATCTCTTGATGGTGCTCATCATAAATCGGTGCAAAAGCACGCAGGGATTTCCCCATAGTTCCGGTTGCTTCGGATACATAAGTCTCTCCCAGGCGCACCACACGGTACTCATCTCCGCCCTCAAACGCTTTTCCGATCATTTGAGGATTGGGATGGGAATAACGGATTCCCTGGTTATCCGCCACTGTAATATAATCCACCAGCTCCAGATTCTTAAGCTGCATATCAACATAAGAAGCAATTACCTGAGTATTCTTTTTTCCCAGCGCACCGATCACCTCGCTGGAATGTGCTACAAGCTCCGCCACGTTCATGACATTGGTCTTCGCTTCCTTTTCGATACTCCTGGTCATCCATGAAGCAACAAAAGAAATAATGATGGCAATTGAAACAAAAACAACTGCAATGACGAATAAACTAAGCATGGTCTGCAGCTTCATTGGTTTTTTTCTTTCCATAGCTCACAGTTGTCCTTTCTCCCTCTATTTTACCAAATAAACCGGCGGATCACAATGTCCTTCTCTTACGCAAAAGAATACTCCCACGGGATGCAAACATGTTTTATTCTAGTCTGCCTCCGTGGGAGCATCGTATTCGTTATTGGTTTCTTATACCGTTTTTATCCGGCCGCCTCAGCCCTGTCATTGTGTTTAACCGCATTCGACTGATTCTGCCTTAGCTTTTTAAATACAAAGGAAACAATAAACGGACAGATGATTGCCGATACCACGCAGGCTGCGGCTACTTGTGCGGTTGCTGCGGCTGCAACTACGGCAAGAGTCGGGTCGGCCGCTGCAACCGCCTCAGGCGTTGCCACCGCATTCCCTGCCGTGGAACCGGTCGCCAGGCCGATGATGGGTTCCTCTTTAAACAGCTTAAGGAGTATGTATGCCCCTATTCCGGTAAATGATGCCACAATCCCAAGCAAAATCCCAGGACCTCCTGCTTTCACGATTGTTTCCAGGTTCATTCCAGCTCCCAGAGGGAAGGAAAAGAACGGAATCAACAGTAATTTACTACTGCCTAAGAAGGCTCTCATATCGGAATCCAGATTTCCCAAGATCATTCCGATGACAATGGGGATCATCACTGCCAGCAATGCTTTAAAAGGAACCTGTGCCAGACCGGAAGCTCCAAGTGCCACCAGGGTAAAGAACGGACCATCCTTAATTGACAGCAGAGCATACGCTCCCACATCAGTCTCATCCCCATACTGTGAGGCAAGTGAAGCATAAAGGCCTCCGTTGCAGTTGGTTAATCCCGCAAGAATGGCTAACGGGGAAAGTCCAAGCACACCGGCTGAGCCAAAGACCTTTCCGACGAAAATACCAAGTCCCGCTCCTACGATAAATTTACCTGCAATCAATAAAGCACCCTTTTTTATTGCCTTTGGAGCCAGTTTAAAATGAATCTGTGAACCGATCAGAAACATAAAACATGCTAAAATCGGCGTGGACGCAGTTTTACTGAATAAGGCGGTGGTAAAGCCTCCCATTTCCAAAAACTGTGGGAAAAAGGTGTTGACCAGAACCCCTAAAAACAAGGGAACCACCATCATTCCTCCCGGAATTTTATCCAGCGTTTTTTTGATTGGAATCTGCATATTTCAATCCTCCTATTATAAAAAAGCCTATTCTTATCTGCTTTGCGGCTGCTGCAGGTGATTTGACTCCTTCTGCTATATTCTGGCTGCACCGCTTTCTCTTGCCGCCTTTTTTACTGCTTCCGCCACATTTTCAGAAACCTTTTTATCCAATGCATTCGGAATGACGCATTCCTCATTTAACTCCTCATCGGAAACCATGGAAGCAATGGCATAGGCTGCCGCAAGCTTCATTTCCTCATTGATTTCCCTTGCCCTTACCTCCAATGCGCCTTTGAAGATTCCAGGAAAAGCAAGAACATTGTTTACCTGATTTGGGAAATCCGAACGGCCGGTTCCAATGACTCTGGCGCCTGCTTCTCTTGCCGCCTCCGGCATGATTTCAGGAGTTGGATTTGCCATGGCAAAGAGGATGGCATCCTGGTTCATGGAGCTTACCATTTCCCTGCTTACAATGTCAGGAGCAGAAACTCCGATAAACACATCTGCACCCTTTAATGCATCGCTTAAATCTCCTTTTAACTGTTCCGGATTTGTTATTTTCGCCAGCGCCTGCTTGGCATGGTCAACACCTTCTATTCCCTGATAAAGAATGCCTACTTTATCACAGACAATCAGCTTTGAAACGCCGCAGGCAAGCAGTAGCTTAGCAATGGCGGTACCCGCTGCTCCTGCACCGTTTACCACAACTTTAATTTCTCTGATATCTTTGCCTACTACCTTTAACGCATTGATAATTCCTGCCAGCACCACAATGGCGGTTCCGTGCTGATCATCGTGGAACACGGGAATATCAAGCTCCTTTTTTAACCGTTCTTCTACCTCAAAGCACCTTGGTGCTGAAATATCCTCCAGATTGATGCCTCCAAATCCCGGTGCAATCCATTTAACTGCTGTTACAATTTCATCCGTATCTTTGGTATCCAGGCAAATCGGAATCGCATTGACATCCGCAAATTCTTTAAATAAAATCGCCTTTCCTTCCATAACCGGAAGACCTGCCTTTGGTCCGATGTCTCCAAGCCCAAGCACTGCTGTTCCGTCAGTAACGACTGCGACCAGATTTCCTTTCGAGGTATACTTATATA
Source organism: Lacrimispora sphenoides JCM 1415 (assembly GCF_900105615.1). Classification (NCBI taxonomy): domain Bacteria; kingdom Bacillati; phylum Bacillota; class Clostridia; order Lachnospirales; family Lachnospiraceae; genus Lacrimispora; species Lacrimispora sphenoides. Next base: position 2,579,058 of record NZ_LT630003.1, read on the forward strand.
CATCTTCCTCATTGGCATGAATTTTCCGGCATGGCTCCGCTACTCCCGGGGTATAAGCAAGGCTTAAGTCTTCTCTGGTAACTACAGGAACCTTAGATCTGATTTCGATTTTTCCGGCATGGCGTTCATGCAATTTTAAGCTCTCTTCAAAATAATTCATTATGGATCCCCTTCCCTTCCAATACTTCCTTTGGTTGTTTTTGCTACAAACCGAGGATAACACAAACGCATTATGATGAAAATATTATTAACATAAAGAAATCATATTGTTCATATTGTATAATTTGTTAAATATTAAACGTTTTTAACAGAGTTTTTATATACTCCAGACAATGGTTCACCCAACACACTTTCCTGCTGCCGTATCCTGAAACAAACGCTGCTATGCTTCAATGAGACGCTGCTCCAGTCCAGGCTGTATCAGTAAGAAACAAGCTCGAATACAAAATCCGAAAGCGAATAATATCCTTTTACCTGTAGATAATAACCTTATTAATATTAAGGAGAATAATTATGGCAAAAGATTCACAACTTGACCCAAAATCAATCCGTAAGAAAAAAGCCAATGGTGGCCCTACCATGGCTGAGAGCGCATTAGACGGAGAAAGCCGAAATACTAAGAAGCAGTCCGGCAGCCGTCACAAACCCGGTAATGATAAATAATTGATTTTTTATGCAAAGGAGTAAATTGTATGAACCGTGATAAGCTCATATCCCAAGTAAAAGACGAATATGCAAGAATAGCCTCGTCTGAATCCCAGCAGCATTTCCACCAGACCACAACTGAAATAACACCGGAAGCATACTATGAAAACTTGTTGGGTAAAGCCATTAGTGAAATCAACAGAGGTACCTTTGATAATTTCAAATCAGGGGAAGAGATCGTAAATGCAATTGCAAATGACAAGTCCTGGCTTTCTGATTGGAAGTAACTTTAGTCTGCAAATGAAAACCGCAGTCCTTTTTAAAGGATTGCGGTTTTCATTAAATTTCAGTATAAGTACTTCCGTTTGTAAAAATCCTTTCTCTCAGTCAGCGTTATAATGCCAGTTCCAATCTCCATGATAAATCATCCGTTTATTCATTCCCCCATCCACGGTGATGGTCTCCCCTGTTATAAAATCCTGTTCACATAAAAACAACACCATATTTGAAATATCCTTTGGTGTTCCTACTTTTCCTGCCGGAATTGCAAAGCGGTCTTCTTGGCTGAATTCCTGCTGCTCTGTTACATTGATCCAGCCTGGAGCAATACAGTTAACGAGAACATCCGGCCCCAGTGATACTGCCAGAGCATGTGTCAATGCAACAATTCCGCCTTTCGCACTAGCATATGCTTCTGTATCAGGCTCCGACTGAAATGCACGTGATGAAGCAATATTAATAATTCTTCCGTGATTTTTGATTAATTCATCTTTACATAGGCGGCTTAATTCAAATGGAGCTTTCAATCCGATGGATAAGGTATGATCAAATTCTTCATAGGTTAAGCCGGATAAAATACCTTTATTACCACGGCAGGCATTGTTGACTAAAACATCGATCCGAAAAAGCTTTTCAAGAGAAAATTCAATGAACCTTTTTAATGTCAGAGGTTCTGCCGCATCTCCGCAAAAGTAAAACAGATTTGGATTTTCTTCTGCAAATTCAGCAGATCTCTTTTCATCTATATCAAGAAAGCATACTTGATCGCCCGCCTGAGTAAAATCCAGGCATATCTGTTTTCCTATCCCATGTGCGCCACCGGTAACAACAATTCCTCTATTCATGATATCCTCCTTTTTATAACAACCTATTGATGATAAAGACAATATAACATTAGAGTTATCATTAATGTCAAGAGCTTCTTTTGTTCAGATATCAAATCAACCATAACGGTGGAAAAACCCCTGAACGGTAATCAAGGCAAGTGTTACGGCCTTTATGACAGTTCAGGGGTTTAACTCCATCTCAGTTATTATAATGAGTCGAAAAAGGATTGTTTTTATAATCATAATTTTCAAGTGGTACCGGTCCTCTAACTACTGTCCTGTGAACACGTAATTCTCCTATTTCATTGGCAGCAATTCTCCAGTCAACCATTTGTATCATGCCATTTGCAATTTCAATTCCATTAATCCCACGGGTACGTATGCAGCAGCCAGTATTAAAGTATGGGAGGTCATCTTCTTTCGGGAACTTTGGTCTGTGAGTATGTCCACAGATCAGCATCATTTTATTTTTTTCTATCCATCTGTCATAAACCTTCTCTACTTTATGTCTTTTAAATAAATTACGGGCCGGGCTGGTTGGATTGCCGAATCCAACGATATGCAGATACCTCCAAAAATACCGAAGTAATAACATGGAAAAAAGCCATAGCTGATCATTCATAATATCACCCTGATGCCCATGAAGCACAAAAATCTTCTGTTTGGTTTTCTTGTGTTTAAGAATGATTGCTTCCTTCGGCTTCAGTCCCCTGTATAAGTCCACTCGCATTTGATTGTATTCATCATAATATTGATAATAATTTTCTCTGATAAACAGCTTTGACTTTAAATAAATATTATGATTCCCATATAACATGATAAAGCGGCCTTCATCATAAAACTTTTTGATCACTGTAAAAACATCGCTGTGGGCCAAACGGATAACACTAAAATTCTTGTATTCCCAAAGCTCATCTCCATCTCCAACTTCTATATATTCATATCCTTCTTTATAATAGTAATTTAATGCATGCAAAAAAACATTCTGATTTCTGGTAAATTCATCTGAGATGCTGTCATCCCCTCTGTGGATATCACTAAAAAATATATATTTTGAGTTATCATCAAAATACACTACATCAGCATTTTTATATGCATGATTCAATCGTCTGTCAGTCTTCATGTTACCTCCTTTCCGATTTCCCATTCCTGTTGCTTTAGGACTCTGTCTCTAAGGAACAGCAAAACAAGGTACTAAACGATAACCAGATGCTTTTCTCCGTCATCCACAAGCAAAACCCTGTTCCCTTTTATGAGCTTGTCATCTACAGTGATTGCTTCCGTTGTCAGAGTTCCCTTGCTTCTGCTTTCGACCCTGATTTCATAGATAGACCTGCCATACTTATACTCAATGGAAAAATCGCCGAAGCTTGCCGGCGTGGCCGGATCAATGACCAGCTCATTCACCTCTTTCCGAATGCCAAGAAACCAGCATAATAACCCCTGGTACATCCAGCCTGCGGAACCGGTATACCAGCTCCAACCACCTCTTCCGGTATAAGGAGGGCTTAAGGAGATATCCGCCGTCATGACATAAGGCTCCTTCTCATACCTGAGCACATCCTTCCTGGTTTGCGTCACGTGAATCGGATTAAGTATGGTGAACAGAGTTTGTGCCATGTGATAGTCATGGAGCATTGACGTGGCAATCGCCAGCCAAACCGCCGCATGGGTATACTGGCCTCCGTTTTCCCGCATACCTGGGATGTAATTTTTGATATAACCTGGGTTTTTGCTTGTTTTATTAAAGGGAGGCGTCAAAAGCAGGGAAATAGCCTCTTCCTCTCTTAGGAGATAACGCCATGCCGACTGCATTGCCGTTTTTGCCCGTTCCTCTTTTGCCCCCTTAGATATCACGCTCCAGGACTGACTGATGGAATCGATCCGGCACTCATCATTTTCCTTGGATCCCAGCTTCGAGCCGTCGTCATAAAAGGCACGAAGATACCACTCCCCATCCCAGGTGTGTTCTTCGATGCTTTGAAGCAGGCCTTCCCGTTTCTGCTCCAGTTCCCGGCCGTAAGCCTCATCATTCTCCTGACTGCACAAAGGAATAAAGTCCCCCAGCACCGTATAGAAAAACCATGCAAGCCATACACTCTCTCCCTTCCCCTCTATTCCTACCTCATTCATACCGTCGTTCCAGTCGCCACCCCCCATGAGAGGAAGTCCATGTTCTCCGAAGTTTGTCCGGCCGATGGCTTTTTTACAATGTTCATAAACACTTTCAAAGCTTTGGGATATTTCCGGGGTAAACATCATATCATGCTCCCCCTCCTTAAGCAGCGGACCCTTGATATAAGGGACCTGCTCCTTTAAAATTGTGGTATCTCCGGTACTTCGGATATAAGCTGCAGTGCAATAAGGAAGCCACAGCAAATCATCGGTGATTCTCGTTCTCACACCGATCCCCATAGGAGGATGCCACCAGTGCTGGACATCGCCCTCTTCAAACTGCCTGCTGCATGCAATTAGAATCTGCCTGCGTAAAATACTGGAATCCGCAAAGAGAAGGGAAAGGGTATCCTGCAGCTGGTCCCGGTATCCATAGGCTCCTCCACACTGATAAAAGCCAGCTCTTGCCTGAATGCGGCAGGATACCGTCTGATAAAGCAGCCAGCCATTCACCAGGATGTCCACTGCCCTGTCCTTTGTTTTGACTTTAACCGTCCCTAATAAACCGTCCCAATAGGTTCTCACCCTTTCAAGCTCCTTTTCAGAAGCGGCGGTTTCCCTGTACTTGTTTCTGATTTTATATATCTCTTCAAGGCTGGTGCTCTGCCCCAGACCAAACAACACCGTCTTGCTCTCTTGCGGCTGTATTGCAACGGATACCTGAATCGCTCCGCAGGGATCATAGCAAACACCCGTATTGCAGGATAGCTTGACCTCCGCCCCCCGCGGCTCCCGGACACTGCCCTTTTGCCCCAGAAACTCCTTCCTGTCCCCGGTATAACCGATGATGGTTTCACTGGAAAACAGGTAGGAATAGGTGTTTTGAAAGTTCATGGTATAAATGTTCTTTGAATATAAGCATTCATGCTCATTGTTATAGGAGGTCAGGATATAGGGATTGGTTTGCTCTCCCTGGGTTCCCAAAACCCATTCCACATAATAGGTCAGGCTTAAATATTTCACTTTATCCGAGCGGTTGGTAAGCGTAAGGCTCCATAGCTTTAATGACTCATCCAAAGGAGTAAAAACAGTCAGCTCCTGATTAATAAGAGCTTCCTCATGAAGGAACCTGCTGTATCCAAAGCCATGCCTTACCCGGTAAGTGCCCCGGTCAGACCTTCCTAAGGACATGGGAGTCATAACCTCACCGGATATTTCATCCAGAATATAGATTGCCTCAGAGGCTCTGTCACTGACTGGGTCATTGGACCATGGAGTCAGCTTATTCTCCCTGCTGTTGATACTCCAGGTAAATCCGGCACCAGACTCCGATATCTGGAATCCAAAGTTTTTGTTTGAAACAACATTAATCCAGGGTGCCGGCGGCCGGTTATTACCCTCCAGCAGAATTTCATATTCCCTGCCTTCACAGGCAAATGCCCCGAAGCCGTTAAAAAATTCATAATTCTCTGTTTCTTTCTCCTGTGTTGTAGGTGCATATGCTGTGTCCAAAACCCTTCCTCCTTAAAGCCTAATATTCTTCAAGCAATTCATACTGTTTTTCTTTGCCATTGGTAAAATAGATCCCCGTTTTCTCTGAAAATACGACCCGTGCTACCGTATACAGCAAATCAAGCTCCGCCGGTTTCATCTCATACGTATGCAGCATAAAGAAGCTTGGCTTCTCGCTTCTGGAATCATAGATTCGAAGAGAGCTTGTCATATCGTTGATTAATTCATCCACCTCCTGATGATACCCATGCTTGGAATCAATCAGGATAATTAAATCCACCATAACACGGTTAATTCTTAAATATTCGTAAGCCTTTAATGCATCCTTTACGATTCTTTCCTCTTTCATGGACCGGATCATTAAAAGCAGGATGGGGTTATCCCCTGACACTCCGAATTTCCACAGGAAGCTTTGATTCATAAAGTTCCGCCTTATATTTTCAGCCGGCCCCCGGTAAATGCCCGAAGGATAGAAGACAGGGCTGATTAAGTCCTGAAAGGCGTTTAACTGGGCTCTGGTAATCTCCAGATACTTTAACTCCAGGTTCGTTTGAAGCCGGAATTTTTCCAGGATATCATCGATCCGGTAGCTTACATTTAATTCCCCTGCGATTTTTATTGCTTCCTCTTTACTTGCGCACACTCCGGTAATGAATGAAATGCAGGCGGTTTCACCCGCCCCTATGCAGATCTGTGCCCGCAGGCTCATGATCGGGTCATTGCAAAAGCCTGAATTATTTAAAAAGGCAATGCTGTTAACCACTGAATCCGGATTTTCCAGGGTATTGTTTCTTCCGATAAAGCGTTTTCTGTCATTTTCATATTCCAGTTTTTTGCATAGCTTTGTTCCGGTTCTAACCATGTGCATCATATAAGGATTATCATCATCATCATTATCCTTCCGCCGTCTTTTTGCCAGAAAGATGTCCTGCTCTTCCAGGTACTCACTCTCCAGGAATAGCTTATTGAATGCAGGATGGCTTATTTCTGCCAGATGGGTATCATCCACCACCTCCAGATAGCTGGTCACCTCCAAGTGCTTTTCCTCATTCCCGTGATTGGTGAAGATGATTTTACGTATCTCATAGTTTTGGTCCGCATTTAAGCTGACAATCATGTGTGATGAGATATCTCCATCCCTGCGTTTAAATTCCGCCTGGTGCGGGCTGAAAATTACCTGGTAAGCATCCGGTGTCTTTCTGGTCGGATGATAAGCGGCACTCCAGACCCTTCCCCGCTTCATATCTTTGATATAGATATAATTACCTGTATTCGCATAAATATCCGACCGGAAACGGTAAAGCATCCGGTCTTCATATTTACTGAAGCCATCCCCATCGGTGGTTATCATCAGTGAATAATTACCATTTGATAAATAATTCACAACCGGTGGATTCATGCCGGTACGGTTGACATACCGGCTACTGTAAATGTCTTCTTTAAAAAGAGGCTTTCCAATCTTTATGGTATATCCCTGCTTTGCAATGGAAATCAAATAGGACTGACGTTTTTCTTCCAGCAGAACTTCTGTGGCTTTTATCATCATCTCCCCGTGAAACCTCTCCCGAAGGATTCCCCCATTCAGATAATTATTAATTGCAGCCAGATTCATCCCCTGATGATGGGCCATATAGGATTTTACTATGCAATAAGGGGTCAGTTCCACAGAATTCGGCACATTAAAATCTACGGATTCATAGAAACCGTAAGTGCCGTAAGCGCCTAATTCCTTCAGTCGTTTTAAGTTTTCCATACACTCTTCTTCTGCAATATCCAGTGCCAGCATCGTCGCATAGGGAGCAACCACCATGGAGTTCTTACGGACCGGCTGGAGTCTTATCTTTGGAACACCGAAGGCCTTGTACTGGTAATTCGAGTTTAGGTCGAACCGGTAATACTGGGATTCCGATATTCCCCAGGGTATTTCCGCCTCTTTTGCATACTTCATATGCTGGAGCACCGCCGCCCTGGAAGTCTGTGCATAGACGGAGTCTTCATATTCTTTGAATACAAGATTTGGCATCAGATATTCAAACATCGTACCGCTCCAGGACACAAAGCAGGGAATGCCTCCCACAATGGTCAGCGGTCTTCCCAGTTTATTCCAATGCTTTAGCGGCACTTCTCCCATGGCTATGGCAAGAAGGCTTGTAAGCGCCGATTCAGACGCCATAAGGTCATAGCAGCCTTCATCAAGCGTGTGGGTTGAAACATGATATCCGATGTGGAACAGCATTCTCTTTTCGTTAAATAAAAAACGGAAATCTACATTTGTTAAAATGCCGTCTATTTTATTGCTGAGCGCTCTGATCCGTTCTATCATGCTATCCGCAAATTTATTGTCCTCCGATGTAATACTGCGAAGGGAAGGATAAGAGAAATAGGTCTTCTCCTTCAGTTTTAAAGCTTCAGCTTCTTTTACAGTGCTGTCAATGAGATTCATTAACTGTCTGGTCCAGGGGTAGTCTTCCGGCGGTGAAAGCTCCCTATGGTTTAAATCTTCCCTGATTTGCACAATATCATCTATCAGCTCCCCTATCCTTTGATACCTTGGTTTCAGTTCATGTCCGGCAGAGCTGCCTGTTCTTATCCGAAGTTCTTCATTGCTGTTTTCAACCGCAATCCTGAGCTCGGACAGAAAATTCTCCGGATAAACCGGCCTGTCTATCTGTTCCAGAAGTCCATTTTTAAGCGCCACCAGATGCCCCAGGAAATTGCCGCTGTCAACGGTTGATATATAGGCAGGGTTTAATACCTCCAGGGTCCCGATATGATACCAGTTATAGAGATGCCCATTGAATTTGGGCATTTTCTGAATCGTTTCCATCAGATTTTCCACGACTTCAACCGTAGAGCTTAACGTTTCGAAACCAAAATCCCTGGCTGACAGGATTGCCAGAAACTGAAGTCCCATATTGGTCGGCGATGTTTTATCGCTGACTTTTTCCACCATTGAAATCTGGTAATTATCCGGACAGAGCCAGTTATTTTCCTTCGTGGAAAGCTCCTTAAAAAACTGCCAGGTTCTGCGTGCAGTATCCAGGAGCAGTTCATTGTTCTGTGCTAGATTCTTAAGTTGAAGCTTTTTATCCGGCTGACTGATCCCGTAGGCGATTTGGGAGGCAAAGCACCAGTCGGCAATTACGATTGCTGTCAAAATCATTCCGGCCGGGTTTAAATGTCCCATAAATAAGATTATCACAAGGGCAGCCGCCGGAAGAAGAGAACTCCACATGGTGATAAAATATCCCCTTCTGGTATTGACAATGGAGGCGTCCACTGCTTCCGCCGTATTCCAGCGAAGCAGATTTTTTTTGCTGATAAAGATCCGGTACATGGTTCTGATCATTGCATCCGTTGCGACATAAGCTCGGTAAGGAGTAATTGTAAACTCCAGGAAAGCCCGATAAAGCATTGCAGCAAGTTCCCTAAAAAAGCATTTATAGACAAGGGCGAGCTTTGGCCGGATCAGCTTCTGGGAGATAACTGCAAGCAAAAGAATCACCAGAGTAAATAAATCATTAAAGAAAACAATGGGTAACCAAAGATAATATGCCTTAGGCATCCATGCCAGATTAAACAATACAAATAACGTCTTGCTTAAAGGAACCATGCTTCTTCTTAAGTTGTCAAAGATCTTCCATTTTGACAGAGCACATAAGTTTTTACCATCCTGGGTCTTTCTTAAAAACAGCCAGGGCAGAAGCTGCCAGTCCCCGCGCAGCCATCGGTGTTCCCTTTTGGTAAAGGATAAAACACTGGTTGGAAAATTGTCCATAATCTTGACCGTACTGGAAAAAGCCGTTCTTGCATAGCAGCTCTCAAAAAGGTCATGACTGAGAATCCTGTTTTCCGGCACCTTGTTCTGAAGCACCTTGTGGAAGGCCTCCCGATCGTAAATGCCCTTCCCGGTATAGATTCCCTTATTAAAAATATCCTGGTAAATATCTGATATTACGGTTCCGTAATGAGCCAGGCCTGATTCCCCACCGAAGATTTTCGCAAACCTGCTGCCGTTCTTATCCACAATATGGTTTCTTACTGAAGGCTGAATGATGACATAGCCTTCTTCTACCTTTTGGCCTGCCGGGTCAAGAATCGGCTTATTTAAAGGATGATCCATCAGACCGACCAGTTTTGCGGCATTGTCACGAAGCAGATTGGTATCCGCATCCAGCGTGATTACATACCGGAAGGTGGGAAGGAGCTTTTCGTCGCAGTAAATAGAGGAAAAGGTGGTATTCTCCTTTTCTTCGCCATTTAAAAGGTTATTAAACTCTTCCAGCTTTCCTCTTTTACGCTCCCAGCCCATATAACAGTTCTCCGCTTTATTCCATTTGCGGCAGCGGAAGAATAAGGAAAAGCGCTGCTGTTCAGACGGATAGAGCTCATTTAACTCCTTCATACGTGCAGCAAGGGCGTTTTCAATCACCTTGTCATTTTCCATGAACTCGTCCGTGGAATCCGCAAAATCAAGCAGCAATGCAAAGTAAAGATTGGACTGACTGTTTGCCAGATAATGCTTTTGAAGACGTTCCATGTACCCCAGGCCCTGTTCCTTTGAGGAGACAATAACCGGCATAACCACAAAAGTTTTTGCATCCTCTGGTATTTCCTCCAGATAGTTCAGAGAAGGAATCTTCCTGACTTTAATTCTTCTAGTAAAAATAAAATTTGTAAGCTCTATGGAAATACCCATTAACAGCGGCATTGCCGATAAAAAGAGAATGACTAGCCGGCTGATATTCCTAAGCCCGCCAAGGTTCCAAAAGGCATAAAGCAGACAGGCACAAAGTCCCGGAATAATAAGGAACATGGCTAGGAAATAAAGGAAGCCGCTTACGTTCATTCTTTTTTTAATATTTTGAGGAATCGGCTTTCCTAACGCCTTTGCTTTTAAAATCGGATACCCTTTACCCAAAAGATAGGAACCCACATGATGGGAACAATGCAGGTCCTCTCTTCCCTCAACCGCCAGTTCCAGACAGTCTCCTGCTATCTTTTCCTCCAACAGCCGGTAACGGTGCGATAATTTAACGATTACCCCACGGTACATGCCCCTGGATTCCAAATCCATCTTTGGATATACCCCATCCGGATCCTGTGATAAAATCTGCTCCAGATAGGAATATTCCTCAAAGAACTTCTCTTCATCAACTTCATTGATATCCCTCAGGCTGACAATCAAGGTCCGGATATTTGTCTCAAGAAATGATTCAATCTTTCCTTCCTCCATGAATATGCCGGAGGTCTTTACCTGTCTCTCCAGGGAAGAAAAGTGATGTTCCAGGTATTTTTGAATGGAAGCCTCATCAAAAGACAGGTTCTTCAGCAGATGTATTACATGGGCATGGAAGGAGTAGTTAAGCCTTAAGTTATCCTCTGTTTTGCAAAGCAGCGCGGATATATCGGCCGGTCCCTTTTTATCTGCCAGCTTATCACGGAGAAATTTTTCTGCCTTTGATTTCACATCAATCATATGAAGAATTTCTTCCGCGATCACAATGATTTCTTCAAGAATACAAAAGCCCAGCACTTCCGGCAAAACCCAGATTTCCTTGTCTGTAAGGGGGATCTTTTGCTGATAAGCCTTTAACATCACAGAAATGTTTTCTTCACTTATGTGCCCGCCGGAAAGAGCCACCATTTTTTTTGCCACAACATAGATACGGGGGAAGTTCCGGTATTCCTTTCCCTCCAGAACCGGCAAAACGGCATAGCTGGTTCCTGATGTACGGACCTTTTTAATTTCCCGGTACAGCATCTGGAAATTATCAAAGAGCCAGCGTGCTGCCGGTATCAGGGAAATGATATCCGTGGAAACGGCAGAGATACTGTCTCTTATTTTATTCAGTTTTTTATAAGCAGCCTGGTTATAATCATTAAGAACAAAGCTGCGTCCCACCAGCCTGACCTGGTCATGACCTTCTGCCAGAACAAGCATCTGCTTCTCCCATTCGCTTGGGTCAAATTTATTTTCTTCTCCCTGGAAGCAGTCCGGGAAATGCACGTTCTTACTAAAATGATAACGCCGGTAATACAAAATGAATAGTACAAGGCAGATCGACGCAGCCAGCAGCAATAGAATATTCAGCAGAAACGGTGAATTTATATAAAAATTAGTTTTTTCCAAAAAGCTCTGCAATTGAAGCTCCTCCTTATTTAAGAAATCCTTCCGGCATAACAAATCTTTTTACAGATAGTTTGTCTGTTTTTCTATAAAAAATAGCGCAGTATTATATTGTAGCACTTTTTATGTTTTTTTATTAATTTCCTGTCAGATTTATAAAATTTATACGAACTCCGTGTTCCTTTGGGTGCGTTAATGAATTGAAGTTCAATAAATAATGGTAAAAGAAAGAGCATCCCCATACATAAAAGGATGCTCTTTCTTCTATTTATTTTTCCTGAATCCTAATATGTATCCAAAGAATTCTACATTCATAAAGCCACAATTCTTCCGCATTACGTAAATTTCCGGTCATAGAGCAGCGCCGCATTCAATACCACCAGTACAGAACCAGCATTATGTACCAATGCACCGCTAACCGGGTTTAGTACGCCTGTTACCGACAAAAGTATGGCGGTAACATTAATTGCCATTGAGATAGTGATGTTGAATTTTATGGTGTGAACCGTGGAATTGGACAGCCTTTTCAAATATGGAATCATAGAAATATCGTCGCCGGTCAAAGCAATGTCTGCCGCTTCGATAGCGATATCACTTCCCATACTCCCCATAGCCACACCTACGTCTGCGATTTTTAGTGCAGGTGCATCATTGACGCCATCCCCGATCATGCATACCTTTTTCCCTTGTTTTTTAAGCCCTGAGATACTGCTTACTTTATCTTCAGGCAGCAGCCCGGCTTTTACAGTACCAATGCCAATCTTTTCGGCAAAATATCCTGCCGCTTGAATATGATCTCCAGTCAGAAGCACAACCCGGGTATTCATGCCATGGAGTTCCTTTACCACACCATAAGCGGTATCCCGCAGCGTATCGGAAAGGGTAATCGCTCCGATCAATGACCTTTCTCTTGCTACAAGTATCATCGCTTTTCCCTGTGCACGATACTTCTCTAATTTAATGGACACCGATTCATCCACAAGTATCTGCTTTTCTTTTAGAAAGCTTACGGTTCCGCATAGCAGGGTCTGTCCGTTGACCGTTGCCGAGATGCCTTTTCCCGGCAGCATCTGAAAATTCTCTGCAGGTTCTATTGTCATCTGCAATTCTTTCGCATGAGAGACAATCGCTTTGGCCAAGGGATGTTCTGAATAGGCTTCTGCAGAGGCCGTCAGTCTTAAAAGCTGTTCTTCCCCTACTTCTTCTTTCAAAGGAACCACATCTGCGACCACCGGAATGCCTCTGGTCAGTGTACCGGTTTTATCAAAGGCAATGCAGTCCACTTTTCCCATGTTTTCCAATGCTTCACCGGATTTAATGATAACACCGTGCTTTGTTGCCTGTCCGATGGCCGCCATAATAGAGGTGGGGGTGGCCAGAGCCAATGCACATGGACAGAATACCACAAGGACGGTAACGGCGCGGTTTAAGGCTTCCATGATTTCATATCCAAGGGCCCATGTGATACCTAATGAAGCCACGGAAATCCCTAATGCCACAGGCACAAGCCAGGCCGCCCATTGATCCGCAATACGCTGTATAGGTGCTTTTTTATTTTCAGCTTCCTGAACCATTCGGATCAGTTTTTGAAGGGAAGAATCCTCATTAGCCCTGGCTGTAACAACCTCAATCGAGCCGTAACGGTTGATGGTTCCGCAGAAAACCTGATCTCCTACGCTTTTATCCACCGGGAGTGATTCTCCGGTTATGACCGATTGGTCGATTGAAGTGTTGCCTTCCGTTATTTCGCCGTCTACGGGGATCGTTTCCCCAGGCAGGATCCGAAGAATATCGCCCTGCTGGATCTGTTCCAGCGGGATCATTTCTTCCCGGCTTCCCGATGCATCAGTAAGAATTCTTCTTCCCATCATGGGGGTAAGACTGATTAACTGCTTTAATCCTCTTTTTGACCGTTCAACTGTCTTTTCCTCTAAAATTGCACCAATTGCCATGATAAAGGCAACCTCACCGGCAGCAAAGAACTCACCGATGGCAACTGAGGCAGCCATCGCAATGGAGATCAGCAATGCGGAAGAGATCCATTTTTCATATACCAATCGGGTGACTGCAAGATAAATAAGCGGGTATCCGGATAAAAGAATGGTTATCCATGCCGGATTTAAAGGGACCTCCTTCCCCGTCAGCAGCAGTATCAGGCTGAGCACCAGAAACGCACCGGAAATAATTGTCATTGTAAGACCAGCGAATAAGTCGCTTATTTTTTTCAACATGATCTGTCCTCCAAAATTATCCCTTGATTCTTTCGTCATTTTTCAGTACAATAAGTTCGTAACAGAACATATTGTTCTTTAAATAGTATAACAATGGTATATAAGCGATACAAGAAACGATTTTTTTAAAATGTACGATACCGAACAAATCTGCAAAATTGTTCAAAATGGAGAGGTATATGGACAGACGACAAAGAAAAACCAGGGAAGCTATTTTCGATGCATTCAGCAAACTGCTGATTCATAACAGCTATTCGCAAATCACCGTACAGGAAATCATTGATGAGGCCAACGTGGGCCGGACAACCTTTTATGCCCATTTTCCAACAAAGGACGATCTATTGCGGGAAATGTGTGCCGAACTGTTTGAGCATGTTTTCTCTCATAAGCCGGAAGCAGAACCGACTCATGACTTTTCAATGGCAACCGGCGATCCAAAGGCGATAGTGACTCATATTCTATACCACTTAAGAGAGCATGGACGGACGATGATTATCCTTTTGACCTGTGAAAACGGGGAACTGTTCCAGCGTTACTTTCATCAATACTTCCATGAGCTTGTTACGCTGCACATATTTAGCGGGAGCACCCGTAAGAATCCCATTGTACCGGAGGACTTTCTCATCGATCATATATCAGGGAGCTTTGTTAATCTGGTGCGGTGGTGGCTGAAAAATCATATGAAGCAGCCACCGGAGGAAATCGCAGACTACTTTTGGGCAGTCATACAGCCGGTTGTGTAAGGGAGAAAAAAGATGACATTACAACAGTTAAAATATTTTATTGAAGTGGCAAACTGCGGTTCCATCAACAAAGCCGCCGAACGATTGTTTATTGCCCAGCCAAGCCTTTCAAATGCTCTTCGCGAATTAGAAACCGAAATCGGACTCGAACTTCTCACCCGGACTCCCAGAGGCATATCTTTAACCACTGACGGAGCGGAGTTTCTGGGCTACGCCCGGCAGGTCGTGGAACAAGCGAGTCTCTTAGAACAACGGTGGCTGAATAAGAAACCGTCACGGCGGCTGTGCTCCATATCCACCCAGCACTATGCCTTTGCTGTGAATGCATTTGTCAATATGGTAAAAAAAACCGATGCAGAAGAATATGAGTATACGCTGCGGGAAGCAAGGACTTTTGAGATTGTGGAGGATGTGAAAAACCTGCGAAGCGAACTCGGTATCCTCTACATGAACAATTTTAACCGCCAGGTGTTAGAAAAGCTGCTGCGTGAAAACAATCTGACGTTTCATCCGCTGTTTGCCGCTGTTCCTCATGTTTTTATAAGCACCTCCAATCCCCTTGCCAGGAAAAAATATGTAACTCTTGAAGACCTGGCTGATTACCCCCGATTGTCCTTTGAGCAGGGGGATTACAACTCCTTTTATTTCTCAGAAGAAATACTCAGCACCGAATACGCCAGGAAAGATATTCATGTCGGTGACAGAGCCACTATTTTTAACCTTATGATAGGGCTTAATGGCTATACAATTTCTACAGGAATTGTAAGCGCAGACTTAAACGGGGATAATATCACGGCAGTACCTCTTCGCGTCAACGATTCGATAGAGGTTGGCTGGATTTCCCACAAAGATATTCAGTTGTCACGGCAGGCGGCAATGTACCTTGAGGAATTGAAAGCAGTTGTGGCCGAATATGGCGTTGATATTAAAAATGAGTTATAGCCTGGAGCTATAACTTGGCATATTTTTTTCATGTTACCAATAAGTCCTCCCTGGATGGTACAATCAGCTTACTAAATTGATGTACCTGATAAAGGAGGATTTTTCTATGAGCAAAAAATTCCAGATAGTAGGCAGTCTGCTGCGCCCGGCAGCTTTGCTGAAATACAAGAACCAGATAGAGAAGCAGGATGATATTACCTACCCGTTCTACAACGGTTTTGAAGGCTATAAGCAGTGTGAGGCAGAGTCTACGAAAGATGTCGTCGCAAAACAAATCGAACACGGGTTAACAGTCATTACCGATGGCGAGTATTCCAAGTCCATGTGGCACCTGGACTTTGTTTGGGGATTTCACGGCGTCAGCCGTTACATCGCGGAACACGGCTACTTTTTCCGTGACAAAGATGATACCCGTAAATACGAAACCCGCCGGGACATCGGTCTTAAAATCACGGAACCGCTCTGCGGCAGGAATCACCATTTCATCAAAGTCTTTGAGCAGCTTAAATCCATTGCCGGAGATAAGGAAACAAAGCTTTGCATCCCATCCCCATCCCATATCTTTGGAGAACTGTTATGGTCAGATAACATCGGCGGAAATGGCTCTGTTTACAATAACCCGCAGGAGCTGAAAGCAGGACTGACACAGGCTTACATAGAATTTGTAGAGGAATACGCTTCTGCCGGCGGAAAAATCCTGCAGTTAGATGACTGTCTTTGGGAGCTTTTTGCAGACGATAATCCCAATTCCCCCTACACGGGCGAACACATCAACCAGGATGAAGTTAAGGCACTTGCGGCTGAATTTATCGAAATCAATAATACAGTGATTGATTTCGGCCACAGCCTGGGGCTTGCTATGTGGACCCACAACTGCCGCGGCAACTACGATTCACGGAATATGGGCGGCGGATCCTATGTAAAGATTGCCAATCTGTTTTTAAAGCAGTTAAAATATGACCGTTTTTTCCTGGAATGGGATGACGACCGTGCGGGATCCCTAGAGGCGCTGAAAGTTTTTCAGGATAAGCCGGATACAGAGATTGTTCTGGGCTTATTGTCATCAAAAACCAATACGCCGGATGACGAAGCCCGTGTGATCCGGCTGCTTAACGAGGCATCTGAAATCATCCCAAAAGACCGCCTGCTCCTCTCTCACCAGTGCGGATTTGCTTCCTGTGACGGCGGCAACGAGCTGACGGAAGAAGAACAGTGGGCAAAAATTGATCAGGGGCAGAGAATCGCACTGTCATACTGGGGAGAATGAGTTCGTTCAGTTTAATAAGCATGACAAATACCGGCAGGAAAACCTGCCGGTATTAAGTATTATGATTACTGAATGCCAGCCATTTTAGTCTTTATCCTCAATGACAGCAATTCCGTCCACTTCAAGTAAGCACCCTGGACGTCCGACTCCTGAAACAAATAAAACAGTGACTAACGGCGGATTATCTGATAAACCAGCCATTTCCTGAAACGCTTTGTAGCCAACTTGCGGGTCGCATCCATTTTGTAAATAAATGTTGAGTTTAATCAGATTGGCAAAGCTTGCATTTTCAGAAGCTAATATGGCTGCAATATTATGAAGCACCTGCTTTGTCTGTAATTCCAAATCTCCGGCTCCTACAAGCTCTCCTTTTGAATTAGTCGCATTTTGTCCGCCTATATAAATTGTTTTTGCCTTACCGCTAACGGTAATCGCCTGACTAAATGCTTTTGATACGAATAACCCCTCCGGATTCTTATGCTCCACTTTAAATCCGCTCATAATTTCTTCTCCTTTCAATAAACCAGATCTTATCACTCCATTGAAACCTTAGCGCTTATCCCCTCATGATTGGATTGAATCCATCAACTCATAGAAATATTCCGCTTTATGTGTCTTATAAAGATGATACCAGGAATCTAATGTTTTTGCAGAAAATACATCCAGAGCTTTCAGGACATGGAGGGAAAATTCCAGGGGCGCTATTCCGGAAGCAGTTATCAAATTCCCGGCAGTTACGGCAGGTTCCTGCATATAGTAC
This sequence comes from Lacrimispora sphenoides JCM 1415, assembly GCF_900105615.1. NCBI lineage: Bacteria > Bacillati > Bacillota > Clostridia > Lachnospirales > Lachnospiraceae > Lacrimispora > Lacrimispora sphenoides. The sequence goes on from NZ_LT630003.1 coordinate 2,596,509, forward strand.
TGTTCTCCCTCATAGCCTGGACAGATCATCTTAAGATATCCCAAATCATTGCTCGTATGCCGGCTGGAATCCAGCAATCCTTTCCGGGCAAGACCTATTGTAGCTCCGCAAATAGCTGCCACAATAATACCTTCCTTTAAAAACTGCTCTGCCATAGATAAAATGGGATCGTGAACCTGTTCTGTCCATGTATTTCCGCCAGGTAAAATCAAGGCGTCTGCGTTTTCCATGGTACACTCATGAAGTTCTATATCCGGTAATATGTTCAGGCCTCCCATTGTGATAACAGGTGTCTTACTCGTTCCGACCGTAACGATTTTTGATGGGGCTACGCCTTTCTTATAATATCTTCCGGAATTCAGTTCCGCAGTTAAATAACCTATTTCCCAATCAGCCATTGTATCAAATACATAAAGATATACAACGTTTTTATTCATACACACATCCTCCATTTTTTAATTTTCCAAGCGCGGATCAAACAAATGGCCGCGAGAGAAAATGATGTTATCTTTATAATAAAACAACTTCACTGACAACTACTGTCAGTGAAGCTGTTAAAATTAATTTTCTATTAATTCCCGATCTATTTTATGGAAACGGTTTAATTTTTCTTCTGCATGGAATAGTACATTTATAAGATCCAATGTACTGTCGTAATGCATTGTTTTGAAATACAGGCACCTTATGAAGTTCTTTGAATTGACTCTTGCAATATACTGCATCCGGTTATTCTGCCAGCCCGCACATTCACTTAGCTCTTCGATCCAATTGATAATCTCTTGGTTTGATAACAGATTCCCTTTCATGATTCTGAAAACAACACGGCAGATACGCTCGTCTTCTTCTGTATGAAAAATATAGGTTCCATTATGCAAGATTTTCTTAAAGGCATTTAAAATTTCTTTCATTATATCCTCGCTGCATTCACGGCATTGTACCAACTCATCCATTACATCTGCACCGTGTGCTGCTGCATGTGCCCATTCTGATTTCTGAACATATCCCCTTAAGTCCTTTTCCGAAGTGTAGTATTCTATCACTTTGTCCTTGATATCAATAAACTCATCAATACTTAACAATGCCTTTTTTCTATGTCTATTTAAAACCAGAACTACGACCAGCGCTGAAAACGTCCTAGTAAAAACGCTGTCATTTCCGTCGCTGCCTATTTGATAAAATAAATGTTCCTTATCCATCAGGATGGTAAGAATATATTTAAGCTGCTCTTCATTGAAAGATTCCTTCTCTTCTATCCACTCACTGAAGGTATTATATATTAACTCATCACGAAACTCGGAATCCGTATCACCGATATGGTCAAGCATCTGCAATACATAATCCCACGGATCCTGTTCTCCTGCCACCATGTATTGATTTTCCTGGATCTTTCTTAATTCTAATATAAGTTGTTCTCTTTTATTATTCAATCGCTCTACTCCTTTAGCATTAATCCCCCATGATCCATAAATCATGATTTAACTACTTCAATCCGATTCCGTCCATTCCTTTTTGCCGCATACAAAGCATCATCACTTATTTTATACAGTGTGTTTATAGAAGTGTGTTCATCTGGAATAACGGTGACGATTCCTATACTTATCGTATATTTTATAATATGATCTCTGCCAACGTTGACAGAAGCTTTCTCTGCAATCCTTCTTAATCTTTCTGCGACTTCTAAAGCCTCCTTTTCATTCGTTCCAGGAAGCAGTACTGTAAACTCTTCGCCGCCGATTCTGCCAAACAGATCATAATCCCGTAATTGATTTTTTATTTTCACTGCAAAATCTTTTAATACCATATCCCCTGCAAAATGGCCATAAACATCATTGATTTTTTTAAAATTATCCAGGTCAATAAGAAAGAATGAAATAGGCTCCTTTCTTCTTGAGAATAATGAGATGTTCTCTTTTGCCCGCAGTAAAAATGCTCTTCGGTTGAATATATCCGTCAGTTCGTCATATGTAGCAACCTTAGTCAATTCTAAATCCGACTTTTCCTTTGCCATAAGGATAAAACCAATATTCCCGATCAGCATAATCAGATATAAGCAAACGAAAAACAAAACATTGTACATATTATTCGACATCAAAGATACGGATTCACTTAATCTGATTCCCATAAAAGCTCTTAGAATAAGCAAAATAAATCCTGTTAAATAAATGAAAGCGACTGTCTTTTGTAAAACCGATGAATTTTTATCCATTAAAAATACATAGATTGGGAAGCACCAAAGTATAATCATACTGACGGACATAATTGAAACCCGCACACCCTCCGCATATTGCAGCAATAAGGCCAGATGGATCACCGCATAACATATACCCGTTTTATTGATCTGTTACAGCGTTTCTTTATAATCAAGAACGCAATAATCTGCGTGGCCTGAGCAATAATTAAAAAGGAATTACCAAAGGATATTGAAATACATAGATTGATAACGTCCCTTAACCCAAGAAGAACCCATGCAAAGGTATCAAACAGTCTTGCAAATAAAAAGATATATAAAGAAGAATCCTTTTTATGTTGGATCATGTAGGCAATACCTAATATTCCAGAAAAAAGATGTCCTATCACAATTGTAAATATAAGAGTTTTGATGCTGAAGTCTAAACTCATTTTATTGCTCCCCACCTTCATGTTGAAGTTCCAAGCTGAAATTATAAACAATTAACCTTCTCAAGCAAGCCGGACCTAAAGCCTACTGAACTATTACCATTATAATCTATAAATACTGAGCGTTACAGCTTCCACATGTCATGAGATTCTGCCTGAATTACTCTCCCCCATCGTATACCTTCATCATTAAAAATTCGTCTATCCCTTTACGATAAAGGCTTGGAATTGTTGCCAGGTACTTATATCCTAATTTCTCATAAAAAATCTTTGCATCTGGATTGTAAGTAATTTCTTTCCTATCCCTTTTCCCCTGTATTCCTCTTTAATAGCAATGAGATGCAGGTAATGAAATGCGTGAAAGGCACCTTCTGGAATAAAATATGCAAATCCGGCGCATTCACCGCTGCACAGAACCACATACAAAGTTCCTCTATGTATACCTTCCATTACTGCATTCGCTCTGCTCTCTTCCGATTGAAAATAAGCCGTACACATTGATGAATGTTCCATCGCTTTTATACAACTATCTAAATATTCTTCCGTTCCTTTTCTAAATTGTATGTCCACACCCGCCCCTCACCAGATATCTGAAACTATTTCATCGTACTTATTGAAATCAATCAAATGTTCCTTGTTACGTCGTACGGTTGGTATTCCCCCATTCACACATGATATCAAGAATTGGAATCAGGGATTTGCCCCGTTCGGTTAAGCTGTATTCCACCTTAGGCGGAATTTGCGGATATTCCTCCCGATGGACAAGCCCGTCAGCCTCTAATTCTTTCAGCATTGTACTCAAAGTTTTATATGATATGGTTTTGATATATTTTCTCATTTCATTATATCTTACTACTTCAAACTCCATCAAACAATATAATATTACCATTTTATATTTTCCGTTGATCAGAGATAAGGTATAACTAAATCCTGTATTCTCTAAATCTTCAGCTTTTGAAATACACGAAAAACTCATTTACACTCTCCTTTTCGTAAGTACTACACCTTAATATTAGTATTGAACATTTATGTGCGTACTTGAATAATAGCTAGTTTACAATATAATTAAAGCAGACATACTGGTTGGTGTCAACATTCTTTGTAATAAACACCGCCCGGTTTTGTCATCAATCTTAGCAGAAAGGTGGATCATATGAAAAAAAGCAAAAAAATCGTTATACTTACCGGCAGTCCTCGAAAAACCGGCAATAGCATTGCTATGGCGGAAGCATTTACCAAGGAGGCAGAAAAGAAAGGGCACAGTGTCACGCGCTTTGATGCAGCTGATATGACTATTAAGGGATGTACCGCTTGCGAAACCTGTTTTAATACAGGTAAGGCTTGCAGTTTTGATGATGATTTTAATAAAATAGCTCCTGAGCTCTTAGAAGCTGATGTATTTGTTTTTGCCACACCTCTGTATTGGTATTCATACCCGGCAAAATTAAAAGCCGTAATTGACAAATTTTATGCATTTTTAGTTGGCAAGAGAGGGGTCGGCAATAAGGAATGTGCTCTCATTGTCTGTTGCGAAGATAAAGATATGCCTATGTTTGACGGAATCCGCTTTTCTTACAAGCAAACCACTGATTTGCTTCAATGGAAGTCAGTGGGTGAGGTTTTGGTACCATCGGTTGCTGCACCTGGGGATATTTACAAGACAAATGGGTTGGAACAGGTCATAGCATTAGCCGATAAGTTCTAAGTCAGAAAGATGATTCAATCCCAGCCAGGCATATTCCTGCCATAAAAATACCTCCAAACTGAGTAATTCTTTCTTACATCAGTTTGGAGGTTTGGCTATGCTTAATCTAGTAGTTATCTCCTAAAATCCCTATCCAGTCAATATCTGCCGCAAGTCCGGGGGCTGCATAATCTGCCCTCAGCTGTGCATGCTCTGGCCCGACTCCCAGGGTTTTCATATGTACCGCTTTTGCGGCTGCTATACCGGCCATTGAATCCTCCACTACAAGGCAATCCTCATTTTTTAAACCCAATTTATTTGCAGCAACTTCAAAAACTTCAGGATCCGGTTTCGACCTTGTAATATCAAGTCCGCAGCTTACCTTATCAATGTGAGAAAGAAGTCCTGTTCTTTCAAGAATGAGAGGTGCATTCCTGCTCACTGAACCTACACCGATTAATAAGCCTTTGCTTTTTATCATTTTTAAACACTCGATCGCCCCAGGAAGGATCGCCTGCTCATCTAACTTCTCTAAGAGCTCTTTATAATAATTATTTTTCCTCTCAGCAAACTCCTCTTTCTCCACCTGGGTATAAATCTTACTTCCCTTTCCCAGCACCACTTCAAGAGATTCCATTCTGCTGACACCTTTTTGCTTCTTGTTATCTTCCTTTGTGAATGTATCAATTCCAAGTTCCTCTGCCAGTATCTTCCACGCTTTAAAGTGCAATTCATCCGTGGATACCAATACTCCATCTAAATCAAAAATCACTCCGAGAATCATAATTATCTCTCCTTATATTCTTTAGGTCTCTCATTTCATCTGTACAATCTCTTTCAATTATGCTAAACTATTACTAATTCAGTTTAACATTAAACTTGCGGAAGAAAGGAGCATAAAATGGCTACAATAAAAGATATTGCACAGGCTGTAGGGGTAAGCTGCACCACCGTCTCCAATGTGATTCATGGAAGGGCCGGTCGTGTATCAACAGAGACCATTACCCTTATTAATGAAGCCATCGATCAATTGGGTTATGTTCCAAATATGTCCGCCCGTGCTCTTGTGTCAAACTCCTCTAAAGTTATCGGGATGATCAGTCACCTGACTTCAAATAAAAAAGAAAGTATTGTAGAAGATCCCTTTCATTCTGCCTTCATAGGTTCCATTGAAAAAACCTTAAGGGAAAACGGTTATTATCTAATGCTCCGTACCGTGGAAACCACTTCCGATTTAATGAATTTCCTTCATAACTGGAATGTTGACGGTCTTTTTTGTACCGGTGTATTTCAGGATGAATTTTTTGAAGCACTTACCAAACTTAAAATACCCGTGGTATTAATCGATAGCTATGTAGCTCATCCGAATATCTGCAATGTGGGCCTTCAGGACTATGACGGTGGATATACCGCCACAAAATATCTCATTGACAAAGGTCATAAAGATATTGCATTTGCCTCTCCTCCCATCAAAAAGAAGGGCGTTGTTGACGAACGTTTTCAGGGTTATAAAAACGCTCTGGCGGATGCTTCCATTCCTTTTCGTAAAAATCTGGTTTTTGAACAGGAGCTTGATACGGCAACTACCATAACCCTTGGCACACAATTAGCCGCCAGAAAAGATATAACAGCCATATTTGCTACAGCGGATATTTTGGCTGCAGGAATCATGGCAGGTCTTAAACAAGCCGGTAAAAGGGTCCCTGAAGATTTTTCTGTCATGGGCTTTGATGATATTAACTTATGTCAGCTTACATCACCAACACTTACCACCATTCATCAGGATGCTCCTTTAAAGGGCAAACTGGCTGTTTACTTCCTCATGGATAAGCTTGACAACAAACCGATACCAGACAATGAGATCATTCTTCCAATTCATCTTGTTGAAAGAGAAAGTGTGATATCACTCTGATCTTAGTAAGAAGGGAATGTTAAAACGCATTCCCTCCTTATTTTTATCTGATTTTTTTTACCTGTGCTTCATCCTTAGTTACAGTAATCTGATACAAATCTCCCAGATAATAAACCTTAAAGCTTAATCTGATCCAGGCGGATGATAGCCGGGAGGATACTTTTAGCTTTCCGTCCTCGATCCGCAGTCCGGCAAACCCTTCCACTGCAGTCATATACGCTCCGCCGCTGGCTGCCGGATGGGTGCCGCCGATATAGATAAGTCCGGCCCATTGCTTTCCGCCATCTCCAAGATCTGCTCCGGCTGACTTGATAAAGAAAGGATATGCTTTATCCGCCATACCGCATTTGCAGGCAAGCATGGAATACATGCAGGCACTTAAGGAAGAACCGTGTTCCGTCCTGGGTTCATAATAAATCCAGTTTTTATAACGTGTTTCAGCATCATACTCTTCGGAGAATAGATTGATCATGGTTACAACATCTGCCTGCTTTATGATCTTGGTATGGGATGCCACGCCATAAGCTCCTCCCCAGTATTCTTTTTCGTGAAGAAGCCTTTCCTTAACCTCAGCAATTGAAACTTCTTCCAGTTGCTCGTAGCCGTCAAACTGTTCAATAATACCGGTTTTTTCGTCGGGCGCTGGGATGTAAAGATGTTCTGCTGCATCCTGCAGTCTCTCTAGCAGCTCTTTCTTCTGTAATGAATCTTTATTTGCTTCTTTTTTTTCTTCTTTTAGAATTTCAACGGCTGCATCAAAGGTATACTTAGCCATTCGGTTTGTATAAGCATTATTGTTTACTCTCTCATGGTACTCATCTGGACCGATTACATCCCAAAGTTCATAACGCTCATCTTTAATTTTCCTGATCAAAAGGCTGTAATAGAACTTCGCACATTCCAATATTACTTCTGCCCCGCCCTCTGACAACAAATCTCTTTTTCCGGTAAATAAGGTATAACGCATAATACCGTAAACCACTGCTGCCGATATATGGATCTGCTTATCCTTAAAATAAGTTCTCATGGGACGGCCGGTAAATACATCTGTTACATTGTAATCAGAGCAGGCATCATATCCGCCCTCCTGACTCTCCCACGGGTAAAAAGCACCGTCTAACCCATAGCTTTCAGCTTTCTTTTGGGCACCGGGCAGCGTATCAATCCGGTATTTTAACAGTGTTTTCGCTATTTGGGGCTCTGTAAAGAGGAAAAAATCCAGCATAAACATCTCAGTATCCCAGAATACCGCTCCCTTATAGGTCTGACCTGATAGCCCTCTGGCTGCGATGGACAGGCTTTCAGAGTGTCTTGGCGCAATGCTGTGGAGATGGTAAAGAGAATAGTTAAGAGCTTCCATTGCCTCATCGTCTCCTTCAATTGATACTTCTGATACCTTCCATTTCTCTTCCCAGTTGTTTTTATGGCCTGACAGCAGCTTTTCATATCCGGCTTCCTTTGCTTTCAGTGCAAGCTTTTCTGCTTCTGACTGATAGTTCTCACCGTCTTTGCTGGTATAAACAGCTATGTATTTATAAAATTTGTACTGCCCACCGGCTTTTAAAGGAATACTGATGCGCCGCATTACTTTTCTGTCACCATTGCTGACCATCTGGTCTGTTTTCTTAAGAAGCCCAATGGCCTCAACCACGGCCACATGGTCCTGATTCTCATGTGTAGTGCCAAATGCATACAGGCATTCATTCAAAGAACCGGTATCTATGCTGTCATAATGAGGACCGTTAATATCCCAGACATCACCATCAATACCTGTTATTATCTCAGCCTCTCCGTCAAAGGAAGGAGTAAGCGTTACCATTAAGGCGATCAGGTGTTTTTCTTCCATGCTTGCAAATCTTTCCGTCTGTAACGATATACTTCCTTTTTTCGTCTGAAATACAGTCTCACGGCTAAATAGACCATGCCTGTAGTTCAGACTCATCTTATGGGACAGCCACTCCTTTTTTAGCAGGCTATATTCTTCCCCTTCGACCAGAAGTCTGGTATATAGGCCATTGGGAGCATTTAAAGGTTCTCTCCATCCATTTGCCTGATCATAAATACCTGCAAGATTTATCGCGGGAAACTGTTCTTTTGTGTACTCCTCCAGGGTTCCCCTGATTCCCATATAACCATTGCCGGCTAGAAATTTATTTCCCAGATTTGCTGTTTTCCGGGGATCATATCCATTCTCTTCGATCTTCCAGCTAATCATGTATCATTCCTCTCATTCTGCCGCTTAAGCGGCATAAAGTCTAATGGAATAAGCCGCCATAGGGCGGCTCATTACCTAATAGATTATAGGGATAACCACTTCTTCCTGACCTATGGCATATTCTTTTTCATAAATCAGAACCTTAATGCTGCTTCCTTTCTTAGAGGATATTCTCATATGATCCTTGTCAATGGCAACGAATAAGATATCTCCTTTCAAATGCACCCGAAAGGAGTATCCTTCCCACTGCTTCGGCAAAGAAGGAGCAAAGGTCAGTTCTTTCCCGTCAGATCTCATTCCTCCGAATCCGTATACAATATTCATCCAAGCGGCTGCAATGGAAGTAGTATGCAGTCCTTCCCCGGTATTTCTGTTATAATTATCAAGATCCATTCTGGTTGCAAAACCAAAGAATTTATATGCTTCCTCCTCTTTTTTAAGCTGAGATGCCAAAATGGAGTGGACCGATGGGGAAAGTGAGCTTTCATGGATACATCTGGGTTCATAGTAGTTATAGTTACTCTCCAACTGATCCCTGGTAAAATCTTTGTTGTAAAGGAGCATCATCATTAAGACATCCGGCTGCTTTAACATGTTATTGCGGTATATCCTGTCATAGCTCCAATGGTGGTAAAGAGGGAATTCTTCCACAGGTATTTTATCAACGTCAATCTGGGGAAGATTAAAATATCCCTCATGCTGTTCAAAAATTCCTGTTTCTTCCTCATAAGGAATGTACATATGTTCTGCTATCTTACGAAAGTTCTCAATTTCTTTCTCTGTCAGGCCCCTGTCCTTCGTGACAGCACCATAGATTTCAGGTGCCGTTTCAGAGCATCTTTTTATTACATCCAATGTATATTCCAGGGTTTTCTTCCCCATATAATTGGTATAGCAGTTATTATTTACCATCATCTGGAACTCATCCGGTCCCATGACTCCATAGAATCCGTAGCGGGTACCGTCACCGCTCCAATCCCCTCTGGAAGCCAGCATTCGGCTGACCTCAATCAGAATCGGAAGACCCTTTTCAAAAATAAATCCATTGTCACCTGTATTATTCTCATAATGCCAGTAACCATAAGCGACTGCTGTGGATGCCTGCAGCTGAAGGCTTGCATGCTGCCAGAGAGAACAGCATTCCCTTCCTGTTATGGTAGCGATAGGATAGAAGGCCCCTTCACAGTCAAGTGCTTTTGCCCTGTCCATGGCTTCTGAAAGAGTCAGATAACGGAACTCCAGCAAATGCTTTGCTGCCTGTGGATTGTTAAAGATATAAAATGGCAGACAGTACGCTTCTGTATCCCAGAATGTGTTGCCGCTGTAAGCTTCTCCTGTTAATCCTTTCGCACCAATGATCGTTCCCTGATCCGCACCGTGATACGTCTGATGCAGCTGGAAGATACAGTATCTGATCCCCTGCTGGTTCCGCTCATCTCCTTTTATCTCTATATCAGATTCCTGCCAGGCTGCATCCCACCATGCAAGGGTATCCTCTTTTAATTTGTTATAAGTCAATACATTTAAAACTGCCGCATTCTCTTCACATTTCTTTTTAAAAGCTTTCTTATCAGACTCTGCAATACCCTTTCTGCTGATATTTCTTATAATCTTAGTGAATTCAAATTCTTTACCTTCTTCAAGAGAAAGTGTGAATTTTCTGACGTATCGTTTCTCTTCCTGTTCATCTTCCCTATTTACATAATCACAGAGAAATTTACAGCTAACGAAAAGAGACTGATCTGTACCAATGGTAGTTCCAAGCATACTGATTGTATTCTCATCTGCTGGCTTAGACACGACATTCCACATATTGCGTCCAGTCATTTGATGAATCCCGGTAAAATCAATGCCGGAATGAAGCGTTATTTCTCCTGAAAAGTTAAGAGGAGTTATGATTATCTTCTGCGCTGCAGACTCTGCCTCTTTCATAGGCAGGAAGCGTATGAATTCAAGTCTTATTTCCTTGCCGCTTGTTAATACCCATAGATAGGATCTGGTCAGAATACCACTCTTTAAATCTAATTCCCTGTAGAAGTCTTTAAACTGTACCGTGTTTAAATCTAATAATTCTCCGTCTGCTTCTATTCGGGTGTATAACCAGTCTGCAGAATTTACAATGAACTCTGTTTCGTCTACAATCCCTTTGTAACTTGATTTTTCAAGCTGCGTCTTTTCATAAATGCCGTTAAAGTAATACCCCATAAGACTGTCGCCGGAATACCCTTCCTCAAAACTGCCTCTGGTGCCCATGTATTCATTACCCAGTGAAAAAATAGATTCAGAAACCAAAGCATAGTCCTTGTTAAATCCCTCTTCGGTAATTTTCCACGGATGTACCTTATAATAAAAATCTGCTGATTTTGCCATATTCTACCCCTTTAATGCTCCTGCTGCTGCACCTTCTGTTATTTGTTTTTGGAATAAAGTAAATAATACGATAGGAGGTATGATTGAGAATGCTACCGCTCTTAATATCTCTACGTCCGTTGCATTGGAAGTGCGGAACATAAACAGTCTTACCATCACCGTTTCCTTACCGGAACCATTAAGAACCAGATAGGGAAGAAGGAAATCAGACCAGGCAGCATTAATTGCAAAGATAACCACTACCACTACAATGGACTTTGACAGGGGAAGCACGATTCTGGCAAATGTCTTTAAATAACTGCATCCGTCTAACTTAGCTGCTTCAATTAATTCCTGGGGCAGACTTTCAAAGAACTGTTTAAATAATATTACATAAAATGCATTGGCTCCAAATGACAGCCAAAGCGGTAAAAAGGATTGATTCAATCCGATTCTGTTGATGTTGACAAATAAAGCTACAACACTGGTTGTGGCGGGAATCAAAAGACTCCACATAACCAGTCCGAAAACGATTTTATGTCCCTTTGGCTTTATAATGCCAAGTACATAAGCAATAAGACCATTAAAAATAACAGCACTTACAACACTGCCTAACACGGAAGTAAAAGAGTTAATATAAAACTTACCGAACTTTAAATCATTCCAGGTCTTTATATATGTACCAAAATCAAAATTGGAAGGCAGAAGTGTTGCGCTTCTTCTAAACTCCTTAATATCCTTAAAGCTCGCTAAGAATACCCATAAAAGAGGAAACAAAGAAGCGATGACTATGCCAATGCATAACAAATAGATAACGATAAGCAAAGTTCTGGTGCGTTTGGAATGAAGGTCATAAAAACGGACGACTCCGTCTTCTTTTTTTCTGTAACTGTCAAATAACATTCAAATCCCCCCTAATCTTCTTTTGACGCGGTGAATTTAAAATACAAACCGCTTAGAATAATTAAAACAATGCTCATCATTACGGATAATGCAGCCGCCATGGGATAATTAAAATCCCTGAAGGCGTAATTATATACCAATTGCATAATCGAAATACTTGCATTATTAGGCCCGCCATTGGTCATAACCAGCGGTTCATAAATAATCTGGAATACTGCAATAATTTGAAGAATCAGTAATGTCTTACCAAGAGCAAAAATATTTGGAATGGTAATATAACGCATTCTGTTTATAATTCCTGCACCATCTATGGTAGCTGCCTCATACAGCTCAGGATTGATGTTGGATATGCCTGCCATATAGATAAATGCAGTAGAACCGGCACCTTTCCAGGTCATCACAGCTACAATTAAGGGGATCGTCCATTTAGGATTTGTAAGCCATATCTGCGGTGCTGCCCCGATCTTATCCAAAAGAATGTTTAAAACACCGGTATTGCCGGGGCGGAAAAAGAAGCCCCACATCAAAACCATGGCAAGACCCGGCATAACATTAGGGAAATATATTCCAACACGGAAAAAGCTCTTTAAACACGTTGTTTCTGTTATGAGAATTGCCAGTATGATAGGTACAAAGAACCCGATGATCAAGGACCATAAAATATAGACAAATGTATTGGAAAACGCCGCAAGAAAGTCCGGGTGTTTCAAAACCTTCGCATAATTCTGAAGGCCCACAAACTCCTGAAGACGAATTCCTTTCGCTGTATAAAGAGAGAGTCGGATACTTTCAATCAATGGCTCCCACACAAAAAATGCAAATAACAGGATTGTAGGCAGCATGATAAACCATCCCGTCAGATCTCTTCTTTTTAACCCCGTCCAAGGTTTCTTATTTGCCAGTTTATGTTTTGTTTCAGCCACGTTATCTGCCCTCCTTATGTTTTAATGTCTTATCAAAGCTGATGGGCATCTTGCAAAAGATCCCCATCAGCCTGATGCTATATTTATTTGTTAACTTTTTGGTCTAACATCTCCTGATAGTTATCGTTTGCTGTTTTCATAAGTGCTGGAATATCCGCATTCTTATCTGTGATGACTGCCTGAAGAACTTTTGTGAGTTCCGCATATAAATCCTGTGCGGAGCCGGGCTCTTCGGCTCTTAAGTTGCCACTCGTTTTGATAATATTAAAGTAGTCGTTGTAAAGCTTCATATCAACGTTACTATATTCTTCCGTTACTGCTGTTTCCGCATCTAAAACTTTCTGATCGACCCAGCAGGGGAAACGGGGAATTACAGGTACATTGTTATTAACTTTGTTCTGATCATCCGCTTTCATGCCGGCAATCGCTACATCTGTTGCAACAGGTGCTTTCCCCATAATCTCAAGGTAATCAAGAGCAGCATTAATCTGTTCCGGTGTTGCATCCTTTGAGAACATATAAGGTGTACCCCCAGATAAAGAGTATTGTCCTTTCGGTCCTGCCGGAATGGGAACGATCGATAACTTATCAACAGGAAGACCGTTAACCTGTGTCGGCTGGTTTACGGCATCGTTTGCAGCTATATACATAGCAGCTGTTCCGGTTCCTAACGCACCGAAACCAGTCCCCCAGTCTTCATTGGTAGGATCAGCAGTAAGTACGTCATAATCCCATTTTAACGATTTCACATATTCCATAGCTGCAATCGCCTCAGGACTATTTACATTAGCAGCATATTTTCCGTCTTTTAAAAGTGTAAATGTTGCCCCAAATCCCCAGGCAATGTTGCTGAAGTGCCACCCGCCTGCGCCATCTTTCGCTAAGAGGCATAAACCTGCCTGACCGGTCTTATCTTTGATTATCTTAGCTGTTTTAGCTAGTTCATCCCAAGTCTTTGGATACTGGGGAGATCCGTTTGCATCAACTAAGCCGGCTTCTTCAAAAAGCTCAACATTAAGCATCAGACCAAGTGCATATCCATCACGGGGAAGTCCATAGATCCTGCCGTCTTTGGAAAGCATATCGCGGATAGAAGGATTCATTGCTGCATCCCAGCCCCTGGCTTTTAATTCATCTGTAATATCAGCCACAAAGCCTCCATTAATTAACTTCTGGGGCTCTGTAAACCAAGTATCGAAAATAGTGGGCAGATTCCCTGACTCTGCTAAGGATACGAAGGTATCCGTTGCGTATTTGTAATATGCAGGAATCACTTCTACATTAGGGTGAGCCGCATTGAAGGTTTTTACATATCCTTCATGAAGCTTAACATCGTCAGTTAATGTATCTTCAGGCCAGATACCAAGCTTGATCTGGAATTTCTCAACAGGCGCCCCCGCTGCTGCTCCCTCTGTAGATGCTGCCACTGCAGACGTTTCGTTTTTTTTGCATCCAACTAACGTTGTTGCGACCAGCAGTAAGCACATAAGCATACTGACAAGCCTTTTCATTTTTTTCATAAATCTTCCCCTTCCTTTGATATGCTTTTATGTAGTTTTACGTTAAACTTGCATCGCAGTATGTTATGTATTGTTGATTTAACGTTAAACCTATTATAGCAGTTGTGAATTTTGTTGTCAATGAGTTTTAATTATTATTTATTGTTGTATATATTGCATTAAACGACATAATATTTGAACTGATACCATAGGTTTCATACTGCTGCTTTTGGCTCTCAAGGCAGCCTGCTTTTGGCCTATTCAAGCACTTAACGCAAAATAGCAGATATATTTCTAGTTGACAAATGAAAAACACATAGTATAATGATTTTTAATTGAATAATATCTTCAGGGCAGGGTTCAATTCCCTACCGGTGGTAAAGCCCACGAGCCGCAAGGCATGATTCGGTGTAATTCCGAAGCCGACAGTATAGTCTGGATAAAAGAAGATGATAAGTCACAGTATCTCTGTGTATATGTAAATTTGCTCTGGAACTAGTTTTTTTGTTCCAGAGTTTTTTATTGTAGTATATACCCTTCTGTACACGTGATTTTTATATGCCTTGAACGACTTTGTTCAAGGCATTTTGTTTTTAGGAGGTGCTGTATGACTGATACGGAATACATGCGATTAGCTTTGCAGCTTGCAAAGAAAGGATGTGGTTGGACAAATCCAAATCCCATGGTGGGGGCAGTGATTGTAAAGGACGGTAAGATGATTGGTCAGGGATATCACCAGAAGTACGGGGGCCTTCATGCGGAACGCAACGCCCTGGCCAACTGCGAGACATCGCCGGCGGGAGCAACCATGTATGTGACACTGGAGCCTTGCTGCCATACTGGAAAAACTCCCCCCTGCACCGACGCAATCCTGGAAAGTGGTATCCGGCGTGTGGTAACCGGCTCTTGTGACCCGAACCCGCTGGTAGGGGGAAAAGGCATTGAGCTGTTGCGTTCCAGTGGAATCGAAGTCACCAAAGGAATTTTAAAAGATGAATGTGATGCACTAAACCAAAGCTTCTTTCACTACATCCAAAACAAAACACCTTATGTGATCATGAAGTACGCCATGACTCTGGATGGGAAGATTGCGACACGTACTGGAAAATCCCAATGGATCACCGGTGAAGCGGCACGGCACCGTGTTCATGAGGACCGGCACCGCTATTCTGCCATTATGACAGGGGTTGGCACCGTCCTTGCAGATGATCCGCTGCTGACCTGCCGGCTGGAAAACAGCAGAAACCCGCTCCGCATCATCTGTGACACCCATCTTAAAACGCCCCTAAGCGCAAAGCTTGTTGCTACATCAGGCATGACCGCTACCCTCCTTGCTACGGCAGACACGGATCATGACAAACATCGGCCATATCTGGAAGCAGGCTGTAACATTTTGGTACTTCCTGAAAAGGAAGGGCATATTGATCTAAGCTGCCTTATAAAAGCTCTGGGCGAAAGAAAAATTGACAGTGTATTACTGGAAGGAGGCGGTACATTAAACTGGTCTGCGCTGCAATGCGGAATCGTCAACAAAGTACAGACCTACATTGCCCCTAAGCTGTTTGGAGGCAGCGGGAAAACACCGGTAATGGGCCTTGGAGCAGACAGCCCGGATAATGCGTTTCATTTAAGCAAGCCGGTCATCTCATGGTTGGAGGAGGATCTTTTATTGGAAAGCGAGGTAATCAGGTGTTCACAGGAATCATAGAAGAAATCGGCAGAATACAAACCGTCCGCAAAGGTGCAGAGTCCTCTTCTATCTCTGTTCAGGCAAAGAAAATCATGCAGGATGTCCGCATTGGGGACAGTATCGCTGTCAACGGCGTGTGTCTCACGGTTACAACATTTTCTCAGAGCGGATTTACTGCCGATGTTATGCACGAAACCTTTAACCGCTCCTCTCTCGGAAGTTTACCAACGGGTAGCCCTGTCAATCTGGAACGTGCAATGCCGGCTAACGGAAGATTTGGGGGGCATATTGTCTCAGGCCATATTGATGGTACCGGAATGGTTTCTGCCATTGAAAAAGACGATAATGCCGTCTGGTATACGATCAAAACCACCCCTGGCATTCTGCGGTATATCATTGAAAAGGGATCTGTAGCGATCGACGGAATCAGTCTTACCGTTGCAAACGTAGGAAGGGACTTCTTCCGCGTTTCTATCATACCCCATACTGCATCAATAACTACTTTATCACATAGACGCGTTGGCGACAGGGTCAATCTTGAGAACGACTGCATCGGTAAATATGTGGAACGGCTGATGGGCATACAGCAATCCAAACATAATATCACCGCCGACTTTCTTACAAAATATGGATTTTAGGAGGAATTAAAATGGTTCAATTTAACACCATAGAAGAAGCACTGGAGGATCTGCGGCAAGGAAAAATTGTTCTGGTGACAGACGATGAAAACCGGGAAAACGAAGGAGATTTTATTTGTGCCGCTGAATTTGCTACCACGGACCATGTGAATTTTATGGCAATCCATGGCAAAGGTCTCATTTGCATGCCAATGAGCGCAGAGTTATGTAATAAGCTGAAGCTCCCTCAGATGGTCTCTGACAATAATGATAACCACGAAACGGCCTTTACTGTGTCCATCGATTATGTCGGTACCACCACCGGAATTTCAGCAGCAGAACGCAGTCTTACTGCCATGAAATGCGTGGAGGACAACGCAAAGCCGGAAGATTTCCGCCGGCCCGGTCATATGTTCCCTCTTCTTGCAAGAAAAAATGGCGTTCTGGAGCGTAACGGACATACCGAAGCTACGGTGGATCTCATGCGGCTGGCCGGATTAAAGGAATGCGGTATATGCTGCGAGATCATGCGGGAGGACGGAACCATGATGCGCACACCGGAATTAATAGCACTGGCAGAAACGTGGGGGCTAAAAATAATTACCATAAAAGCCTTACAGGAGTACCGTAAAAGAAAAGATAAACTTGTTGAACAGGCTACCTGCGCGGATCTTCCCACAAAATACGGTGATTTCAAGGTTTATGGGTACATCAATAAGCTAAACGGTGAGCATCATGTGGCGCTAGTAAAGGGTGAGATCGGTGATGGCCAAAATCTTTTATGCCGTGTTCATTCCGAATGCCTTACCGGCGACGCGTTCGGCTCTGAGCGCTGTGACTGCGGACAGCAGTTTGCTGCGGCAATGACACAAATAGAGAAGGAAGGCCGCGGAATTCTGCTCTATATGCGCCAGGAAGGCCGCGGAATTGGATTGATCAATAAACTGCGGGCCTATGCCCTTCAGGATAAGGGTATGGATACTCTGGAAGCTAATCTCGCCCTTGGTTTTGATGGGGATATGCGGGAATATTTTATCGGTGCGCAGATTCTGCGTGACCTTGGGGTAAAAACATTGCGTCTGCTCACAAACAACCCGGACAAAGTCTATCAGCTTTCCGGCTTTGGGATAGAGATTACAGAGAGAATTCCCATCCAGATGGATGCTAACGCAAATGATCTGTTTTATCTAAAAACCAAGCAGGAAAAGATGGGACATATTTTGAATTATTAATATATTTTTAAAGGAGAGCTTACAATGAAAACATTTGAAGGAAAACTCGTATCAAAGGATATTAAAATCGGCATTGTTGCTGCACGTTTCAATGAATTCATAACTGGAAAGTTACTAAGCGGTGCCTTGGATGGACTAAAGCGCCATGAGGTCAGTGATGACAGCATAGACATCGCATGGGTTCCCGGAGCCTTTGAAATTCCGCTGATTGCCTCTAAAATGGCAAAAAGCGGGAAATACGATGCGGTGATCTGCCTTGGTGCAGTCATTCGCGGCAGCACATCTCACTACGATTATGTGTGCAACGAGGTGTCCAAAGGCATTGCCAGTATATCCCTTTGCAGTGATATTCCGGTTATGTTTGGTGTGCTGACCACAGAAAACATCGAGCAGGCCATTGAGCGTGCTGGCACCAAGGCCGGCAACAAAGGCTTTGACTGTGCGGTCGGAGCCATTGAAATGGTCAACCTCATCCGTGAGATTGATGCCCGTTAAGGCCTGTCTGATCCATTCCATAGAACATAGGGCGGGTAAAGACACTAATTCCTAACATGATCAAGGCAGCCATATAAAAAGGTAGGTATGTACTGCTTCCGATCTTTTCAAACACAAAACCATAGAGGAACTGTCCAAGAGGATTCGTACACATGCAAATACACATAACACAGGAAATGACTTTCCCTGTTAATTCTTTTGGCGTTAATATCTGAAGATATGTCATTACTTGTATTTGGAATAATGTTGACAATACCAACATCAGAGAACACCCCATAAGCAAAACAATATAAACCTCCATTGGCCCTTTTAGAACCTGAAGTGCAGCCCCTCCTAAAAGAATGGAAATCGCACATCCCATTAAGAGAAATGGACTTGTCTTTGATTTTAGTTTCTTAGAAAATACTCCGGCGAGCAGTCCTCCTAATATGCATCCGGCAGCGATGGTACCTTGCGCAAATCCGTATAACCGATTGGCAGTATTAGGGGCAAACCCCAGACGCTGAGTAATTAGAACTGGAACTCCTATTAAAACCAGAGAAGTCAAAAAAAGATTGATAGAAGCAAAAATTAATGACAGCTTCCACAAAATCGGCTGCTCCTTAAACATAAAACCAAAACTTTCTTTTAAGTCGTTGAAGCCGGTAATGAATATATTTCCTTCTGCCTGCCTTTTTTCAAATGGAATATGGATAAAAATCTCCATTACGGCAGCCAGGAAAAAGCAGCCGATACTTACATATAGAATCGGCGCTAACCCAACAATGGAAAATAATATACCGCCGATTACCGGCCCAACCATACCGGCCAGTGAGCTTATTAAATCAACAATGGAATTAGCCTGCATGATATTTTCTGTATCTACCAGAACAGGTACGCTTGCCTTTACTGCCGGCTGATATGCGCCCTGTATACCATACAGGATTATCATTGTTATTGTCATAAGCGGAACAACATCTAGTTTCCCTACCATCAGACAAAACAGGGAAATAAGTAATGCTGTGCTAAAGTCCAGAATCACCATGATATTTCTCTTGTTCACACGGTCAGCAATGATTCCTCCTATAGGAAACAGAAATAGCATCGGAATAAAAGAGCAGGCAAGAATTGTCCCAAACAAAACAGACGAGCCCGTTTGATTTAACAGGTAAAGAGGTAGGGCATATCTTAAAATCTGATTACCAAACAAGGAAATGACCTGACCGATTGCAACAAGTATAAAATCTTTTGATAATATCGCTTTGGTTTGCATGATTATTTATTCTCCTTTCGCGGCACTTTTTGTGTCCTCGGAAACATACTTTATCACTTTTTTGGGTCCTTGTCAACAATAATAGCAACAATCAGTACCGCCGGTAAAACCGGCGGTTTGACATACCCCCTATAAGGGGGTTACTCCGACCTACGCCTAAAGGCGCATAGAAAGGTTCGCCTTTTGTACCACATTCTCTTGCTAGCCCTTTCGGGCCTATTTTCTATGCACCTTTATCCATTATCCCCTTGGGATCTTCTGCCGCCCCTTCTGGGGCATGCTCATTTTTTCTTTTTTACCATTTCTCCGGTAAACGGATCAATATATTCCGTTATACTCATTTGATCATACAGCAGATCTTCCTGCATCTGATTTTGAATATATTCTTTTATCTTCTTCTCATTTTTTCCTACTGTATCCACAAAATATCCTCTACACCAAAATTTTCTACTTCCATATTTATATTTTAAATTAGCATGTCTTTCAAATATGATAAGAGTACTTTTTGATTTTAGATATCCCGTTATTTCTGAAATACTATATTTCGGTGGGATATTTAACAGCAAATGAATGTGGTCTGGCATCAACTCTCCCTCTAATATTTCTATCCCTTTTCTTTCACATTACATCTTAATAATTTCTCGGATGTCTTCTCGCAACTCTCCATAGATTGCCTTTCTTCTAAATTTAGGCGCAAAAACTATATGATATTTGCAATTCCAAGTTGTATGTGTTAATGTATTCTTATCCATTTGGATACCTCCAGTTTTTTATTTGTGGCTTGCGAACCCACATTTATTATAGCTGGAGGCTTTTAATATAACTATAAGTTTTATACCTTCCCCCTGTATAACAGGGGGTTTTATTGTATGAGATACAAAAAAGCAGCCCGCTCTCTATAGAGCCGGGCTGCCTGTGGTTTCACATAACTATAGTTTATCATAGCTTTCCGTCTTAATATCTACACCCAGTTTTTTTATTTCCGCATCCAAATGCTTATTATATTTTTCAGCAAAACCAATCATGCTGTCTAGTTGTTTCTCAGTTACATGATCAAATACGGCCTTATCCCGTTCTTGGAACTCTTTGTGCAGTTCCTCGTGGACTTTGTAAATTGCTTTCCCTTGTTCCGTAAGCTTGAAATAAATCTCTTTCTTGTTATCAGGCCTCTGATAGCTTTCAATAAGGCCTTTTTCTATGAGTTTTTTCGTTATTTTACTTATGCCGCTTCTGGTCATATAAAAGGTCTCTGCAAGCTTTGTCACGTTGGAATCTTCACTTTTTCCGATGTATTCAATGCAATGTATTTCAGAAGGCTTATAATCCTTAAGGCTCTCTTTCATCTTATACCCATCAAGCCAGATCTTCTTGCTAAATAAGTCCCAGAAACCAGCTATGACCTGCTCTTCTTTTTTCATGGCCTATCCTCCCACCCTTTGGTGTATTAACAATATTATACTGAAAATATGTCTCTATTTCAACATCGTAAAGGAATTATAAATAAAAAAGCCCTTGCATTTATACATCTTTGGATCTTATTTCATTTAACAGTCCTTCAAACCATTCAACATTTACTAAATGGTGAGCAAGTGAATTATTCAACATGTGGTTAAAATAGGCAGGATTCCTATCATCTTGTTCAAGGGATTTTTCTAGTAGAGTAATCTTCTCTCTGGTTTGCATGATTTGCATGTTTAATAATTGAATAAAATCCTCTGTTTTATATTCATTGGCAAACAACATGGTTGTATAAAATGATAAATTTACATACTCTGTCTTCGAACCATACTGATACATTAATTTTTCAAATTCTTTATTTCCCAGTTCTGTAATGATATAATTGTACGTTTCTCTGGTGCGGTCGTTCTTGTCAACATCCACTTGTTTAATAAGTTGTTTTTCTTCTAATTGCTGAAGATTGTAATAAAAGGATCCTTTTGTAAAGTTCACTATATATTTGTAATGATTTTTTTTCATTAAAGCTAATAATTCGTAACCATAAGAACCTGGATTTTGCTTCAATAAGCCTAATATTAATAGCGGTATCAAGAAGTTACCTCCTATGCTTATAACATACTGACAGCCTTTTCATAAAAAGGTTAATTCTTGCTGATTTGTGTGAGCTGAGATTGGAATTCCTCAAACGACATTTTTCCTAATGCAAAATCCTTGCTTATGATATAGATCGTTTCAGTTTTTGTATGAGTTCTGGTGTCGTTACGTTTTATCAGCTCATTCTCATTCACTAATGGCTCCATTATATGCTGCCTTTTATCAAACGCTTCAAAATATCTTAGACCAAACTTTCTTTGGGAAACTGCATCAATATGGATCCCATCTGGATTAGAAGTTAAACCTGCAGCGGTAACGAAGTAACAATTGTCTTGCTCAAGGGCAAATTTCTGCAACTCTTGATTGATATAATTATATTCCGTGCAGCTTTTTCCAAACCCTTCTTTACCCAAGAAATCTCCTAACCCGCCAATGATCAGAGGAATATTTGGAGAATTCAATTCTTTCCTAAGGGTTTCAATGATTGAAAGTAATTTTTTATAATAGACTTTATAATTTCCATTGGTACTATCACTTTCCCCCTGATGCCATAAAATTCCTGTCAGCTCACTATTCTGGACTGCAAATTTAGCTTCATTCACTGCATGTTTAAAAAGTACCCCATCGGCAGCCCATTCATCAAGGGTACTACCGCCCTCAGCGCAAGGAATCAATCCAATGGTATCCTTCTCATTTACCTGGCACCATGCGTCTGCAAAGGATGCTGCAAGGCTTATTCCCGAAACAGGGCGGTCATAGTTAATGGGTTCCGTCATCATCTGCCATCTGCCATTGCGCAGCATCTGTATCCTTTCGCTATAAATAGGGGATACTTCGTGAATAAATCCCCGACCAGCCATATTAGACTGTCCTAACATTAAAAATGATTTAACCATTTTTTTACCCTCTTTTTCAATATCGTACTGTAGTCATGTGATCTGATTAGACTATACATTTTTATCTTAGTCTAATTAGACTATCTTGTCAACTTCTATTGCAATGATGGAAGAACTCTACGGAGCGTTTATTGAAAAACCAAAAATCAGGGGTTACAATAGTTCGTGAGGAGATCATTTCATTTATTTTAGATGATACGAAAATGAATTGAAAAGGAGAAAATAAATTTGGATAAAATTAAAATAGATAAATTTCTTGATGATCAAGGTAAAATTACGCAATTACCACAAAAGCAATCCACCAGAGCTGCAACGCTCTGTCATCTGGCGGAAAAATTTGAATCAGACCGTAATTATACAGAAAAAGAAGTGAACTCTATCTGTGAAGATTGGCATACGTTCGGGGATTATTTCATACTCAGGCGGGAACTGATTGACAATGGTTTATTATGCCGTGAGCCAAACGGATCACGTTATTGGAAACCCAAAACCGATCTGCCGAATAAAACAAATAAAGAATTACGATTAAATACTGCCTTTCATCCCATTGATTTTGATAATTGGGATAGGAAACAATATTTTTACTATTTTACTAAGATGTTACCTACCGGTTTTTCCATTAGTGTTGATGTTGACATCACCAACACCTTCAACATGATAAAAAAGCAAAACAAAAAGTTCTTCCCTGCTTATTTATATCTGGCTTCAAAACTAATCGCTGAGCAGCAGGAGTTTCGTATCTCCAATTCAAATGATCAGCTGGGATTTTATGAGGTTTTGCACCCCTCTTATGCATGCTTCCATGAAGACGACAAGACGATGTCAAATATATGGACGGAGTATGACCCCAATTTTGAGACTTTCTATCATAATTACATGGAAGATCAAAAAAAATATGCAGATAACCATGGGATATTGGCAAAGCCTGATACTCCACCCCAGAATAGCTTTATGATAGGTATGCTGCCATGGATAAAGTTTACAAGTTATACACCGGTACCTTATGCCGATATCAATAATTACTTTCCGGTAATACAGGCAGGGCAATTTTTTGATAGAGAAGGAAAAAAAATTATGCCCCTTTCTATTACCGTTCACCATGCTGTGGCTGACGGATATCATGTGGGGTTATTTTTAGAAAAGTTCAAGACTGGTATCGCTGCTCCCGAAAGCTGGATGTAGTTACTGCAATTATATTAATGAGATTGTGAATGGTGAATTGGAAACAGCAACAGCTTTATTCCGTTGATGAGATAAAAAATATGCAAATCAATGGGTATGCAGGTAACTAAAAAGATGTGTATTACCAAAACAGGCGGGCCTATGGCTAATGTCACAGACCCGCTATTATTTCGATCAGTTATTTTTACTTTTCCATTTTCTGATATTCACTCCTCATTTAAGGGTCTACTATACTTCATTAAATAATATAACCCCTCATTACCCATATCTTCTTTTTCAATTTTCCAATTATGCGATTTATAGTAATCGAAAGCCTTAGTGTTTTCTTTTACACATTTTAAAGTTAATGGCAGTCCTACCCTTTTAGCGGCTTCATTAATAAGAGCTGTTCCAACACCTTTGCCTTGAAAGTCTTTTAGTACAAATAAATTATGTATAAATTTATCTGGTACCCAAATTGATACAAACCCAACTATATTATTATTTATGAATGCAGCCAATATTAGCTCATCTTTAGTACTTTCATCATAATCTGACAATTTCAGCGCGTTTAGTTCTATCCAGTGAAAAGTATCCTTACGTACCGTAAAAAATATCTCTCGTAATTCCTCGTGATTTGATTGTTTGGCTTCTAAAATTAAAATATTATCTTTCATTTATAATCTCCGTCGTATGTCCTGATTTATATGCTCATAAAATTTTTCGTATTATATTATTCCACAAACTGATGTCCCCATTTACACATTGCGTCTAGCACCGGCATAAGGGACTCCCCTTTATCCGTCAGCCATTCTAACTCTCCTTTTTCATAGTATCTAACCTAAAAGTGCATACTTGCTAATATAATTATCCTATCATAATATAATAATTATAAAATGACAAGGAGGATCACACAATGAAAAAAGAAATTGAAGTATTTGATTATACCAATGAGATTATGAAAGCACTAAAAACAGGTGTTTTGTTGACCACAAAGACGGAAGACAAAGTGAATTCTATGACAATTTCCTGGGGTACCCTGGGAATTGAATGGTCAAAGCCGATCTTTACTGTTTTCGTTAGAGAGAATCGTTTTACAAAATTTCAACTGGAAAAAAATCCTGAGTTCACGATAAATATACCATATGGCAATTTTGACAAAAAGATCTTAGGGGTTTGCGGGACAAAATCCGGTTATTCCACTGATAAAATCAAAGAACTTAACCTTACGCTTGAAACACCCAATACCATTTCTGTTCCTGGTATTAAGGAACTTCCTTTAACGCTTGAGTGCAGGGTTGTATATAAGCAAAAGCAAGATGAGCACGAAATTACCGAAGAATACAGAAACGCATTTTACCCGCAGGATGTAGACAGTTCATTCCATGGCGCAAACAGAGATTTTCATACCGCTTATTACGGAGAGATTCTAAGTGCATATATTATCGAATAATATCAATATCAGGCCTGTTTTTGTGCGTATGGGGACAATATTATATAGCTATCAGGCATGACTAAAACCTCCTGTCGTATTCTAATCCTACGACAAGAGGTTTTTGAGGGCAATATCCATCTTATTAGATTTAAAATTTGTTGTAATGAAGCTTTTGATATGGCATCGTACGTTCTTCATATGGCTTTTTCTCCTCTGCGGGATAGCCAATGGCAATCATACATTCAACACTAAATTGCTCAGGTATTTCCAGTACTTCTCTTATATAATCTCCTGCTGTCTCCTGTTCTGTATGGAATCTCTCTCTTACTTGAATCCAACACGACCCAAGATCTAAATCCTGTGCCATCAATTGAATAATGGCTGCCGCTATGGACGTATCCTCAATCCATACGTCACTTGAACCTTTATCCGCTAATACTACTATTGCCAAAGGAGCACCTGCTAAAAACTGTGAACCAGGTTCTCTGCAAAGAGAGAGCTGGCGGATCAGATCCGCATCGGTGACTGCGATAAAATGCCAAGGTCTGATGGACCGGGATGATGGAGACAGCAGGGCACTTTTAAGAATCACATTAATTTTTTCTTTTTCAACTTCCTTATTTTGAAACTTTCTTATGCTTCTCCTGGATTTTAAAATGTCAAATAGCATAAATTGTCCTTTCTATGACCTTTGCGTTTATTACCTTATTAATTTTATCCTTAGAAATGAAGAAAGTCAATGATACAAACACCTCCTATACTGCCATCTGCAGTCAGGAGGTATTCTTATGGCTCTTCCATACGGAGTTTTTTTCATCTCCTCTACATCTTATTTTAAATGTATCATTTGTAGAATTAAATTTACATATCCAAATAATAAGATATAATAAAATAAGAAAAAAATGAAAGGAGTATCACTATGCATACTGCAGATTATTTTATTAAAAACTTGAACATGACAGCACATCCGGAAGGTGGGTTTTACAAAGAAAATTATGCGTCGGAAGAAACTATAACATCAAAAGAGTTAAAGGTTGACTTTGAAGGTTCACGAATACTTTGGACAAGTATCTATTTTTTACTCAGGGACGGAGAAGTATCTAATTTTCACAGACTAAAATCAGATGAAATGTGGTACTATCATTCGGGTTCTCCCCTGACGATTTATATGATCAGCCCAAAGGGAGAGCTTCTCACCGAACAGCTGGGACTTGATATTGAAAATAATGAAAAGCCTCAAGTATTGGTGCCAAAGGATTATATATTTGGTTCCGCTATGAATAATAAAGGATATGCATTAGTGGGCTGTATGGTATCGCCAGGATTTGAATTTAAAGACTTTGAGTTATTCAAAAGAAGTGAGTTGATAGAAAAATATCCTCAGCATCAGCAGATCATTCTTAAACTGACTTCCAATGAATAAATGTTGACTTCGATGATCATATTTATTTGGTTTTAAAGCGTCCGAAACTTTGGGCCTTCAAAATCAGACTTAAGATCCGTAATACTACTTGACTGTTCTATACGATTCTCCAGTATTTTGCCTATTGTAAGGGCTGCGGACAAAACAGTCGAAAGGCAGCCCCTACAATCAGTTCTTCCTTGGCAATCATGGCGAACAAATCTGTTCAGTGATGCAGGAAATGTTTCAGTTATTTAAATAGTCAGCTACGGCCTCATTTGCTTTCCGAACCAAAATCTCTTCGTCCATTCGCACCAGCCGGCCTTCTTTCACAACAATATTGCCATTTACAACCGTATAGTCCACACTGCCCTTAAGCCCCACCGTGCTCAAAATCGACATTGGATCAAACTGAGCGCCTATCATATCAATACGGTTTAAATTGACCAGGAAAAAATCCGCCGCCATACCTGCGGAAATTTCTCCTAAATTTTCCCGGCCCAGTACTCTCGCACTTCCCTTGGTTGCGATTTTCAGCATATCATATCCGCTAGGTGCCTTCCGGCTGTCATTTAGCCTGTGGAGAAGGTAGCCCACTCTCATTTCTTCCAGAAGATTAGAGCCGTCGTTGCTGGCTGATCCGTCCACAGCCAAGCCTACAGGGACATCCAGATTAAGCATTTCCGGGATGGAAGCGATGCCTGAAGACAGCTTCATGTTGGAGATGGGACAATGAGCTACACCTGTCTGAGTTCTGGCCAAAAGCTCCAGTTCATCCTCGTTAAAATGAATCCCGTGGGCATACCATACATCGGGGCCGACCCAGCCCAGGCTTTCCATATATGCTAAAGGCCGCATACCGAAGTGAGAAAGGGTAAATTGTTCTTCATCCTTTGTCTCTGCCAAATGAGTATGTAGTCTTACCCCCAGCTTTCTGGCCAACTTTGCCGATTCCTTCAAAAGTTCCCCGGTCACACTGAAGGGGGAACAGGGAGCCAATGCCACCTGGCGCATGGAATATGGGCTGCCATCATGGAATTTTTTCACAGCAGCTTCGGAATCCTTTAAAATCTCATCCACTGTCTGGACAACGGAATCCGGCGGCAAACCGCCGTCCTTCACACTTAAGTCCATACTGCCTCTTGTGGCGTGAAAACGGATGCCAAGCGCCTCCGCTGCAGAAAACTGGGCATCCAATAGTCCTGTTCCGGCATGCTTGGGGAACACGTAATGATGGTCCAAACAGGTGGTACACCCTGTTTTTAACAGCTCCCCAAGTCCTGTAAGGGAACTGTAATAAACCACGTTCTCATCTACGTGCTTCCAGATTTCATATAAAGTTTTTAACCACGGGAATAATTCCATCCTCTGAACCTGAGGCAAATTACGGCTGAAGGTTTGATATAAATGATGGTGAGTATTAATAAGTCCCGGATACATCACCATATTAGATGCGTCGATCACATCATCAGCTGTTTGTTCATTGCTGCCGACTTCGGCTATTACACCGTTCTTTATCAGCACATTCACTCCCTCCAGCAGTCTGTCATCAGCGTCACATGTCACAAGATGTTTTACATTCTTTACAAGCAGGGTTCCTTTCATCATTACCTCCTGGTATTAAATACATAACAAGCTTTGTTTCATAGACTATATGACTGGTGTACTGCCGGCGGTTCGGGTGGCCACGAAACACCCTCATACGCTAATCGGTATATATGATACCAGCAGTATGCCGCGTGTTCCCAGCTACGTTTTAAACAGCTATATAGATATGATTTTTTCAAAGAACAATTGATACTCTGTTATTATATTGGTTTTCTTTTTATTATTCAATGTTAATTATATAACAATTATCAGAATTATTTTGTGTAAAAATCACAATTTTTTAGTTTATTGCAATCTTCTCCCACCGGCTTTATTTGCAGAACGTAATAAAGAAGAGGCTACTCCAAAATCATTTCCGGACTATCCTCTTCTTTTCTTCGATTTTAATATTACCATATGCGTCTTACACCTGTAACCTATCAATTTATCCCTTATTCATATCCCTGAGCAGATGATTAAAGATAGCAATGATAAAGGCAGCCAGAAGTGAATTAAGAAAGCCGCCCATGCTTATGTCTGCTACAAATTGATCTGCAATCATAATCGTCCAGGCATTCACTATAAAACTGAATAATCCTAAGGTCAGTAAGTTGACCGGCAGTGTAAACAGCAGCAGAATCGGCTTTAATATAAAGTTTACTGCCAACAGTACCAATCCCATAATAAGAAGTGCCGGGATGCTGCCAATATAAACCGAGTGTGATACATATGACATTAGATATATGGTTAATACGATTGATATATATTTTATGAACGGCTTCGTCATTTTTACCTCCAATAGACATGCTTTACCTGATTTTAATTAATACTTTGACTTTGTCGGTTGTGACATCGACAAGATTATATGGTTCATCCTCGGATAATGAATCCAGCAGCTTCATGGCTGCAATATTGAGCACTTTCACTGAATGGATGGTGATTGAGGAGGATGAGCCGGGATCAGGCACTTTCGGTACAAAGAAACATGCGACAGTCAGTAAATCCTGAAAACAGTCCAATAATTCCTGAAAGATATACAGGGGAATGGGAAAGGGAATTCTTATGAACCTTCTGTTCTCAATCTGGAGCTTGATCCGCAAAAAATGACAGCCCTTAATCGACATATACTTTCACCTTTACCATTGCTTTATGGCTTTCATCCCAGGCTTCTACATCAACGATATTCGGATCTTCCAAGGTGCCGTTTATGATCTCTTCGATTATCTTTGCAAAATCGATGCTGGAAATATCGATCCCCTTTGCTTCCATCTCTCTTCTGGCATCAGCAGGAACCATAGTAGTCATCTTATCAGCGATTTCACTGATCGTAGTCAGCAATCGTAACGGTATATTTACGTTAACATTAACGGAATTGTCATCCGAAGTTACTTTTACTTTAAGGAACTTATAGTTTCGTCTTGCAGATGTTACAGTTTCAACCCTTTGGATTGATTCTGTTCCCTTAGTCACATTCAGAGCTTCCAAAAGCTCCATGCCTTCTGCAGCGGTAATTTGCCCTTTTTCTATCATTTCCAGTATTTTTTGTTGCTCACTCATGGACTGACCCTCCTATTAATTATAGATTTTTAATTCGTTCCGTTGCTTCCTTTGGGGAGATTTCACCTTTTGATAATTGGTCAAGAATTTCATTCCTGGCGGTTGCTTTATCTTCATTCTCCTTCATTGATTCTTTTGATGATACTTCATACCCAAGGCCTCTTATGACCGAATCCAGTTTACCCCGGACCGTGGGATAAGAGATGCCCAGTTCTTTTTCAACATCCTTGATATTACCGCGGCATCTTATGAATACCTTGACAAACTCGAGATCCTCTTCTGGAAGACGGCAGAATTCACAAGGCTGGAAATCGCCTTCAATGGCTGTAGAACACCTGGGACAGCTTAGCTTGGTTATGGAAAGCTTCTCACCACATACGGGACATTTACCCGGAGCTTTGTATTTCATATTTTCACCTTTCTGATGTAGTATTTGATTATAATATACAACCGTAAATTAAATATGTCAATATTCAAATCAATAATATTAATATTATTATTAAAATAATTGATTCAAATGTTGAATATATTAAATCGGTCTTTTAAGAATATTAATAAAGCCTGCCCATTTGATAATAAAAATCCACCATATGCTCTTTCGTGTCATTTTTTCCTTAAAAATTCTATTATTCTTTAAACTAACTGTATATCACTTGATAATCTACTGTTAGATTATGTGATTATGCAGTCAATCTTGCCTTTAACAGCCTTCGTATACATAATATCAGTTTTTCCGGAATCAACAGGTTTTTATTGTACTTGTTCGCTCACGCTTCTGTAGATTTCTTCCGTTCCGCATCTTTGTAAAAAAGGCTAAGTTTTTAGGTCGTTAATGCCGACCTAAAAACTTAGCCTCTTGATTTTATAGTAAGTTATATCTCAAAATTACTCCTCATTATTTCTGCATACATTTTACGACCTTTTGCTGCTCTTATTTGACAACAATTTATCCAAATATATGGATTTAAACTGTTTGCTGGCCATCATCTGCTTTAAAGGAGGTAATTTAAGAATAACTCCGAGTACTGCTGCCATCGCACGATGATTGGCAAATGCCTGATTATCAAATATGAGATTTTGCAGGGTTCCTTTTTCGATTGCTTGCAGCACAAATCTATGAGTACTATTTACCGGTGTAATGACTTGTACATCTCTTCGCACTAATTCAATGGCATCTTTAGGACAGCTCCGCACACATACACCACAGCCAAGGCATACCTCCTCGTCCACTTGAGCTACTGCTTTCCCCTCTTTGTTTTTTTGCATGGAAATAGCCAATACCGGACATACCTTTGCACATTTACCACATCCTATACATTGCTGCGAAATCTTAGGTATATAATTTGTGGTAGCTACAGGCTGCATTGGACTGAATTTTCTTGCTGCCTGTAAGGCCTCACAGCAGCAACCGCAGCAATTACAGATAAATGCCGGGGCTTCACGAACATTTTCGCCAATTTGTACCAGATTCGCAGCATAAGAACGTTCTAACACATCCATTGCTTCTTTCTTATCAATTAATTTTGCATGCTGCCCATTTTCCGCAAGAGAACGGGCCACATTACCAAGGGTGAGGCAAACATCCAACGGGGCATTTATTTCACATGGGTGGCCTGCATGCAGCATCTTATGCCTGCAATAACAGGTTCCAAGGCCTATATAAGCTGCATCTTCAATTATATGACTGGCTCTTTCATAATCCAAAATATGAATTGTGTTCTCACTTGTCAGTACCGGCTCCTGAACATAGACTCGTCCAAGATATGTCTCTGTTGCGAAAAATAAATCCTTAACAAAATCTTCTTCTACATTCATGTATTGATAATACAATTCACTTAAATATTTCTGATCAATATCGCCTCTTGTGCGCATCAATGCAAATTCAATGAACCCTGCCATTGGCGGCGGCATAACAAATTGACGTACCCCATTATAAAATGAATCCACAAGTAACGCTTTCCCGCAAAGATGTTCTAAAAAAGCTTCTGCTTTCCATTCACTGGTGTTCCAGATCTTAGCTGCTTTTTTTGCTGTAAATGGACGAACCGGCAATAATGCGACCCATTTGGCTTCCTTTTCTGTATATAGAACTTGCAAAATTTTATACAGGCTTTCCGTTGGCGGAGCCCCTTGTGTGAACCAATTGATTCTTTCTTCTAAATTCTTATAGGCATCTTTGCTTGTAATATGTCCCATGGATTCACCTTCCTAATATAAAGTATGGATCGTGTATATATAATTTATCAATCCTCTTTAATCAGTGCATACATTTTCATATCGAGGATAGCCCCATTTTTAATTGCATTCTTTCTTAAGATACCTTCACACTGGAATCCTGCCTTTTCAAGAATACGGCAAGATGCCGTATTATAAGCAAAGGGTTCTGCAAAAATCCGAATAATATCCGTATTTTCAAAAATATACCTGCAGGTCTGTTCCACTGCAATTGTACCAATTCCTTTCCCCCAATAGGATTCTGCTATATAATAACCCATTTCAGCACTTCTGAAATGAATGTTGTTACAGCGGAACACTCCAATGCTTCCCATCACTTTATCGTCTACCGTAATTGCAAAAGCATATGTCTCATCCTTGTCCGCTGACAACATAGAATCAATGTATTCTTTTGCATTTTCAACGGTATAGGGATAAGGTAGCCCATCTCTTAGATTATCCTGGATTTTCTTGTTATTTATTACTAATGCTAAATTTTCGGCATCCTCTATCTGCCATTTACGAATTTTACACTCCATTTAAATATCTCTCCCTTCACAGCTCCTTATTATCCTTTTCTTCTCTGTTGTATTTTCAGACAGTAAGCCTCTCCAAACACCCTTGCTGCACCATTAATTCATCCACTGGCGACAGCTTATACTTATGCAGCTGCTCCTTCTCCACCCATGCAGTTTCACTATGCACACTGAGCCGGAAGTTTTCATCTAATAAAACTGCCTTGTACAAAACCATCATATATTCTTTTCTATCAACAAAAAACTGCTGTTCACCAAGACACTCTTCTATCTTGAGTTTCACAGATAATTCTTCCATAATTTCTCTTTTTAAGCATTCTGCATCTGTTTCATTACCTTCTGCTTTTCCACCTGGAAATTCCCAATAGCCTGCCAGCGATCCGTAATTGCGCCTCGCTATAAAAGTCTTACCTTCTTTTACAATGGCTGCCGCTATAATTCTATTCATACTAATCACCTCAAGCTCATTATACAATATATCTGCCTTTTATTTCCACTCCAAAAAAACTTTATTCCAACACATATATAGGATTATACCGGATTATGGGGAAAGTATATTTCCACAAAATACTCATGGTCCATACTTTTATGAGGCAACGCAAATCGAAATTTAATTAGCAGAACAGTATCATGCAAATCAAAATGACGACATAATTCATATAGATATTCCACTAAATCATTTTGAGTTCCCCAAAATGAAATGATTCCATAACTACCGGCTACGTGGTGCCGTGATACAAAATCAGACTTAGATGCAAATTCTAAACTACTTTTCAATCTCTTCGTATTTATCATATTATCAAGAACGGAAAGTCCGATTGTCTCGCCGTTTTCTACAATTGTTCCGTTTGCTTTAACATGATAAGAAAACCATTGCTCAAAAGATTCCATTCCATCTATTTGATGGGAGATTGTATTTTCACCTAGAAGTGTTTGTAAATCCACGTTGTAAATAGTCAAATTCAACTCTTTATTAATGGTAACGGAAGAAAAGCTGTGATCATTTTTAAATTCAGTAATCGTTTTCAGTAGTTCCAGCATACCCTCCGTATATTGCCCAAGCTGGTTTAATATCTTTTGTTTTTCATAGATGCGGCTGCGCTGTTCTTGTATCATGGACAAATAACCATTAATACTTTCCGAATCTATTTTTTCTTTCATTTGATCCAGAGGGATTTCAGTAAATTTTCCTACCAGAATCATTTCTAAAATATCCAGATGTTCCAGAGTATAATACCGGTAACCACTTTGGGAATCGACGATAGGTTCAAGCAACCCCTTTCGATCATAGTGTCGTAAAGTATCCAAAGATATACCATATAATTTACTTACTTGTCCTATACGTAACAATCCGTGCATCTTGCCCTCCTAAAATTGAATTGAGCCTATTGACTCTTGAGCCGCTCAAGGGTTTATGGTAAGTATAGTACCTAAATAATCGTTTGTAAAGGAAGGCCTGTCATGGATCATATTATTATTGAAGAGTATCAAGACAAAGATTTCGAAAGCGTAATTGCTTTATTGGTTCATTCTTTTAACAGCAAGTTTTGCCATCGTCAGAATTTAAGCATTAGCGAAATAAAAGATATTATATATGCTTCTTGGGATTTAAAAGCCGGTGATCCCTCCTATCTCCATTTTGTTGCAAAACAAAATCAGAATATTGTTGGAGTGATATTAATACTCTGCGGTAAAAAAGAAAAAGGAAATAAAAAAATACCGGTCATTTCCTTATGCAAAAAGTACGGCGTCATTAATACCATACTTCTGTTTTTTAAAATGCTGCTGCTAGATGCTAACACGCCAAATGAATGCTATATAGAACACATTGCAGTTAGTGAGGCATTGCGTGGGAAAGGAATTGGCAGGTTGCTGCTTCAACACGCCGAACAGGCATTATTGGATCGGGGCTATACTTCTTGGTCATTAGTGGTTGCTGAAGATAATTCTGCAAAAAACCTTTATTCCAGGTTAGGATTTAAAGAAATAAAAAAGATAAAAAGCCCCTTAAAAGGATTTTTTGTCGGAACATGTCATTGGACTTTTATGCGGAAGAATTTTTATCCCGAACTGAAAAAGAAGCATTGAATGTGAGAGCAATTCTCTCATAAAGATGCGGCATGTTCGCGGCAAATATTCCGATATGAGGTAGGAGATACTCCTCTTTTAGCTGTAAATTGTTTTATAAAGTAAGTGTCATATTCAAATCCTGTTGAACGTGCAATTTCATTGAGACTCATATCTGTGTGGATTAGAAGATCCCCTGCTACCTGCATTCGGTACAACTGCAAATAGCCCATTGCTGTACAACCGCATCTTTCTTTAAACAGTTCATTTAAAGATACCCGGTTTAAGTGTGCACAGCTGGTTAAGTCCTCCAATATAATTTTATTTGAATAATTCGTGTATATATATTCTAATACTAAATCAACTGGTGATTGTTCCGCCTGGCGGCTTAGATTTTCAAGCAAACCCAATATTTGTATGAGGTATTTTTTTATTCTGCATACCCAAAGTGCATCGCTCTGAGCAAACACTTCTGTTCCAAGCACAAAAAACCACTCAAATAACTGCGGATATGCTTTAGCGGTTAGAAGGGGTACCCCGGTTTGTGTATGATCTCGGCGAAAAAGTGAAAGACCGGTTTGTATTCTTAAATTAGTTGAAACGTTGTCCAGTTTTTCAGAAATTCGTGTACTGTTTAAAAATTCCGTATGAAAGCTGAAGGATTGTGCTGATACTTTCTTACTGTCAGATATTTTTATTGTATCTTCTTTCGACAAACACAGAACACCTGGTGCAGATATTTTCATTGGGCGGTCATTCAATATCCCTGTGATACTTCCATCTGTAATAAAAATAATTGTAAAACGCTCCTTATAGGGAAGAGTTTTAAAGTCCTCGGCAGTAACAAATTCAATCTTTACCGTCCGTTTTTTATGGCGGTCAAATTGAGGCATAGCAGTCTACCCCCTCTCTGCAGATAGTATAGTTAAAAACTACATTTCTCTCATTGTATCATATTTTTAAAATGGTACACTTTAAATATAATTAATTTTTCATCAAATTAAGGTAAAAACATTTGCATGAACCTATAAATGGAGGGAGAAAAATAATGGACATTGAACGTTTTCATATCCAAGTATCCAATGAAACACTTGATGACCTAAGATACAGGCTGGAGCATGTTCGCTGGCCAGACCAATTAGTAAACACCAGCTGGGAACGAGGGACTGATATTGGTTACTTAAAATCTCTGATTACGTATTGGCGGGATCATTTTAATTGGCGCGCACAGGAAACCGAATTAAACCGCTTTTCTCAGTTTCAATGTGATATCGATGGTATCAATGTACACTTCATTCACGAACGCGGTAAGGGGCCGTGCCCTTTGCCAATTATTCTTACTCACGGCTGGCCTGACAGTTATTTGCGTTACCGGAAGATGATCCCTCTTCTCAGTGATCCGGCTCGCCACGGCGGTGACCCGGAAGACTCTTTCGATGTAATCGTCCCTTCCATACCTGGATTTGGTTTTTCCAGTCGCCCTGAGCATGGCGGTGTGAACAATTATCGGGTTTCTGAGCTTTGGTCTAAACTAATGACCGAAAAACTCGGCTATGAAAAGTTTGCTGCTGCAGGCGGAGATATGGGATCTGGTGTTACGAGATATTTAGCATTAAACCATCCGGAGCTTCTATACGGAATTCACCTGACAGATATCGGAATAATAAGAAATATCGTATATACGAAAGACCTAGAGGATCTTTCGGAAGACGAACTGCAATACAAAAGAAATGCGCAGGAATGGATTTCCAATGAGGGAGCCTATATGTCGATCCAATCCACAAAACCTCAGACCATTTCCTACGGACTTACCGACTCGCCAGTCGGTTTGGCTGGTTGGATTATTGAAAAATTCCGTTCATGGAGCGATTGTAACGGCGACCTTCGACAAAGGTTTAGCGAGGATGAACTACTCACGAATATCATGATCTATTGGGTTACTAATACTATAGGGTCATCAGCTAATATGTATTATGAAAACGTGCATTCTTTGCCTTTGATGGGGCGCATAGAGGTACCCACAGGCATTGCCCTTTTCCCGGCTGATGTCTTGCTGCCGCCTAAAAAATGGGCTGAGCAAAATCTGAATATAACCCGCTGGACTTCAATGCCTCGCGGCGGACATTTTACTGCCATGGAGGAACCCGAAGTTATGGCCGATGATATTCGCGCATTCTTCAGACCATTTAGAACGAAGAATAAAACGAAATAAAAATTCTTGGAATCATAAGTTCTCGGGCTAATAAGAACTAACGCCGAGCAGCATGGAGGCTGCTCGGCGTGATGCGCTTGTTTTATCTTCCTTAATCTGTAAAATCGGGCATTCATGATAAAACCTATTATAATTTTCCTCTCCCGATTTCATAAGACGGATGATACAATCCCGTCGGTTCATAAAAATTCAAACCAATATATTGAAAACCCAGTCTCAAAAGCAGCTTTTCTGATGCTTTATTTTGCGGATGATGTCCTGCATACAATTTATCTGCTTTTAAAATATCAAAGCTGTAATTTATGACGGCTCTTGCTGCCTCAGAGGCATATCCCATGCCCCAGTATTTTTTTCGCAGATGAGAACCAAACTCATAGGAATTCGTATCCGTTTTAAAGGGGCGGATACCGCAACATCCAATCAGTTCATCTGTAGCAAGCTCAAAAATAGGCCAGTACTGTATATGAAACACCTCATCATTATGGAATTCAATATCCAGGCGGTTAATGATATCCTGATATGAAAACTTTCCGGCAGCACAAATAAACTGTGTAACCTCTTTATCCCCCCATAGCTGAGCAGCCAAATCCAAATCGGAAGCACTCCACTTCGAGAAACCAATCCGGTTTGTTTCTAGAAAATACTCTCGCATCGTACGATTCCTCCCTTACTATAAAAACTTCCCCACTTGCTTTCATTCCGTATATGGTTTTGCAAATCTTTTTTCATAAGCACCATTCTTCTTAAGATTGAAATCCCAATAGTAGTTCGTTAATCCGGTTAATGTGAATATAGAAAATAATAATTGAGTCCCTTTTGATAGATACTCCGATTTTTCATATTCTTTTTTCAGGTCTAAATCCATGATTCCTTTGCTGGCATACGTTCTTCCTATTAACTCCATTTGATCAAAGAACTTTTTGTTGGCTTTTTCCGGTTTCATTTGGATACCTTCCACACCGCCTTTTATAATGGTTCCATCAAAGGATACTCCCAGCCTTTTTGTAATTAGTTCAAGATAAGGTCTCAAATAGTACGACTGACTAGTCTCTGGAAAACCGGATTGAACTAAAAATGCCATATGTACCTCTTTATTGTTAATTGGCTTTAGTAGTTCAAAGAATTTCATTACTGATCCGGGCATAGCGTGAACATAAAGCGGAAATACAAATAAATTATTTTCAACGGAGCTGAAATTCTCAGCCCAATTTTTCTGTTCTTTTATATTTATCAAATTCCTAACTTCTATATTTTCTGCTCCCTGTGCCTTCATTCCCATTATTATCTTTTCAATGATCAGCTTACTGTTAGAATGATTCCCTCTTGGAGATCCATTATAAATCACCCATTTGCCGCTTGGTTTTCTTTCAATAACTTCCTTTGACAAAACCTCAGCCATAGGCTTTGTGCTTTCTAAGACAGCTGTTTGTATACTTTCGTTTTTATACAAAATTTCTTTACAAGAGCTTTGGAAATGGTATGCCATTCGGGTGAGATAGTCCTTTATGACTTTTTCTTCCTCAGTACTTAACCCACTCTTTTCAAAATAGAAGTTCATAACAGGATATTTATCATATCGTTTCAAGTGACCGCATTCACCATTTCTTAATTTAATGTAGGGTAGATAATGTTGAATTAATCGATCCAGAAATGTTTTTCCCTTTCCATCAATAAAGCCATTTGCTGTATGAAACAAAATAACCACTTCATCACTGTTTATATAGTCCTTATACAATCTAAATGCATCATCGTTCAACGCACATTTTCCAGGGGTCTTCCACCAGCAACTCCAACAACCGATACAATCCTTCATTTCGGTATCCATAGAATGATAGATGACTACCTCTGTTTCCTTTTTTGTTTCCAGATAGTAATTCTTAATTTCCTGAGCCAGTGATTCATTTCTATTATTTTGTCCTAAATCAAAAATTGATATTTTCATGACTCCTCCTCTATCCTTATAAAATAATCTTCAAACCACTTTATCACAAAGCTGGTATACGCAAGGCCAAACGCAAGAGCATCATTTTCATATTTTGCCGGCCTATGGTTTTCCAGAGATACCCCCATTTCCTCAAGGCGCAGATTCCCTTCCTCTCTAATGTTTACAAGGTCTTTCTGCATATTTTTAAAGTTCTTAATATGGAGGTTGATCGATTCCAACCGTTCCTCTTTGGTTAATTCATTAAAGAATAGCATCTTTAGCAATTGTGTGGACTTATACTTATCAAAACCCAAATCCTGCCTCATCAGCATACTAAATCGTTCTCTTCCAGAATCCGTAATTCTATATAACTTTTTTGTCCTGTTATTCTTAACTTCCTCTTTTGAAGTTATATATCCATTCTTCTCAAGTTTCACTAAGGCCGGATGGATTGCGCCTTGACTTGTACTTGCAAAATATTCGGTACTTCTTTCCATTCCCTTTTTTATGTCGTATAAGGTAAGAGGATTATTATAAGATAAAAATCCTAAAATGATTAACTCTATCATGCAATTACTCCTTTATAAAACTGTAGATTATATGTCGTTTAGACATATATAAACACTACTCCAATTTCTATATTTTGTCAAGAATATATGTAAAATCCCTCGATATGTTTTCATAAACACATATCGAGGGATAAAAACAAGACGAAATATTAACTTTTATAATACAGTATCAGTATCCGTGTACCCTAGTATTTTCAAGACTTTAAAAGCTGCACACTTTTGAAATCAATACCAAGGGTTCCATGTTTTGATCCGTCAAAAATGATCCGAATGCCAGTTTATACTCCCAAAAGGTAATTGTTATCGTCATTAGCTGGTTCCAGCGTTCTGATTTCAAAAGATTTATATCCGGAAGCAATGAAAGGGTCTGATTTTGCAATCTTCGTTGCTTCTGCCAAATCTTCAGCTAAAAAAATGACCATTCCTCCGGGGTAATCTGTAAAAGGCCCGCAAAATACAAGTCTGCCTTGATTCTTTAATTCTTTTAAATGATCCACATGACTCTTTATGAGTTCCTTATTTAATGGTTTTACATTATTCATCAAATATATATACGTCATTACTCTTCCTCCTTAGTTACTCTATATCCCTCAGGTGCGGGGATCGCATTTTCCGATGCACGGCTAACTGCCTCCCATTCCTCCCAAGCATTCATACGTTTCTTTAATGCGTCCATTGCCAAATCATAAACCATGCTGCCTAGGATAAGCCGCAGGGGAGGATTATCACTATCTACTAATTTCATAAGGGCTTCCGCTGCCAAGGAAGGATCACTATCTGCCGAACCTTCGGAATACTGTTTGGCCAGTTCTTCGCGAAGTGTCCCGTATGAATCCAATGGATTGCTGTAATTCATCGAAAGGTATAAATCTGTCCAGTAGCCTCCTGGTTCAACCATGGTAAGTTTCACTCCGAAATGTTCAGCTTCTTTTGCTAAAGCTTCACTCATTCCTTCCAGAGCAAATTTACTTGCACTGTAAATGCCCGACATTGGTCCCGAGATAATGGCACCAATACTGGTTATCTGTATTATATGTCCTGAACGCTGAGCCCTTAAATATGGCATCACCGCCTGGCAGACCCAAAGGGCTCCAAAAAAGTTTGTATCCATCATTTTCCGGGCTTCCATTTCGCTCAATTCTTCAATCATTCCTAATGTCATGATGCCCGCATTATTAACGACAATATCAAGCCTGCCAAAATGTTCAATCGCTGTTTTAACCGTAGAAAAAACAGCTTCCCTGTCTGTAACATCCAGGTTTAATGGCAGCAAAGTCTCCTGATACGCAGCTTTTAGTGTTTCCAATTTGTCAATCGTTCTTGCAACTGCTACAACTTTATCCCCGGCTTTCAGTGCAGCACAAGTGAAGGCATAACCAAGTCCTTTACTTGCTCCGGTAATAAACCATACTCGTTTATTTATCATATTATGTGTCATAGATATTCTCCTTTTCTATTTTACTTAATTAATGTTCAACATTGAAATGAAGCATTGTCAACCTACTCTTATCCAGCGCATTTTGAAAACTCCCTTTCAAGGAATAACAAAAAGCACAGGCAATTTACTGCCTATGCAAAATAGAATCGGAAAAAGTATACCATAATTATAATAAATGCCAACACAAAAACCAACCGTTCCTTAAATCGGAGAGGTTTCGTTTGCTATAACATAAATAAGGTATCACGTATGGACAGACTTATCCCGATTATCTGCATAGGCAGATTTAAAAGAATATTGCATTTAATTGCAAAACTCCCTTTATCGGAAAAAAATCAACACACGTAATCCCTCCATCCAAGTAATATAATTACAAGATAACATATGAGTTCTGGAAAGTCAATGAATGCTGTCGCTTATTATATTATTTACTCCTATACTTATAAAATTTATCCGCTGCCTTCGTTTTCTGCCAGAGAACGGGCAGCATTTCCATTTCTAAAGGTAAGGCAAACATCTAAAGGAAAATAAAAAAGCTGCTGCAATTAAGGTATCCCCCGCATGCAGCAGCTCCGATAAAATATAATAAACAGCAAATTGATATAAAATTAATCAATCATAAAACAGGCTACGCCAACATTATTCAACGTAATGATTGGTTTACACCGGAATGCCTTGCAGCAGTTATCAGACATTCTTACTTTTAAGATATAAAAACCTTCAAAAGGAACTGTAAACTCAAAGCAGCCGCAACCATTGATCTGTACGCAGCACAGTAAGGTATCAATGTCTTTGCATCTCTCATATAACTTTACATCCCAATCATGGAAACTATTGCAGCAACAGCCCCAGACACAGCCCGCAATAATACAGGGTTTAATCAGGCATTCCTCACAAACAGGGCAGGGTTCCGGTTCCGGACACTCTGCAGGAATTGGTATTGGAATGGGAACAAATATGGTTTCCGGTTCCGGGCAGGCTGGGCAGGGCTCCGGTATCGGGCATTCCGGACATGCAGGGCATGGTTCTGGTACCGGACAGGGTGGCGGTACGGGACATGGTGGACAAACCGGACACGCTGGACAGGGTTCTGGTACCGGACACGCTGGGCATGGTGGTGGTACCGGGCACGCTGGGCAGGGTTCTGGTACCGGGCACGCTGGGCAGGGTGGTGGTACCGGGCACGCTGGGCAGGGTTCTGGTACCGGGCACGCTGGGCATGGCTCCGGGGTAGGGCATGGTGGTGGTACCGGACATGCCGGACAGGGTTCCGGAGCAGGACATGGTGGCGGTACTGGACAAGGTGGTGGTACTGGACAAGGTGGCGGTACCGGACATGCTGGGCAGGGTTCCGGGGTGGGGCATGGTGGTGGTGTCGGACAGGGTGGTGGTGTCGGACAAGGGATTGGTGCCGGACAAGGTGGTGGTGTCGGACAAGGTGGTGGTGCCGGACAAGGTGTGGGTGCCGGACAAGGTGGGCATACCTGTTCTTCCTGTCCTGGTGATACCTGAGGTACTTCCGGCGCTGGTGCTGCAGCTGGACATATTACTCCTCCAATAAATGGGTAATAGTGAAATTCAAAGCCGCTCTCAGCATTTACGGCAAAAGATCCTAAGGCAGCATTGCCGCTTACATGGCCGCCGGTAGGATGAGCATGGAACATAGCCTGTGGTGCTAATATACTTCCCCAGATATCAGAAGACTTTTCCATATAAATATTAGTTGCATCCTCAAACACATACAATGTCTGATTAGCCTTACTTCTTTCCCCATAAACACCGTATTGCAAATGGGCATTTGCTCCTGTTCTCAGCCTTACAATAACTCTGCTTCCTTGTGGAACTTCTGCACGAATTCCTTTATTGATTAAACCATTTGGTCTTACATCGATAAGGAATACATTCTGTACAGGATCATTGCCCCTTAAAATCCACTCGTAATTATTATCCACTACATTTCCATTTGGAGTTAAAGACTCAATACAGTCTTTGTAGAAACCGATGCTTTCCCTGGCATCACTAAAAAATCTGGGTAGGTCAGCACCTATCCTGCTTGCAGGTATATATCTTGGTACGTCATAACTGGGAACCACATAGTGATCACCTTTATCTGATGGTGTCCAATATTGGCTGCCTCCATTGGCCTGGTACAAAAATTTCAGTTCTTGTATCCCATCATTCATTCCATCTTTTCCGATTAAATAGGTACTTCCCTTGGCTGCACGGAATCCTCCGCCCACAACCACATGACCGATCACAACCAAAGGGCCGGTCATAGATACATTACCGCCAACTAAAAAGCGTACTAAATCCGGTGAGTAATTG
Organism: Lacrimispora sphenoides JCM 1415; assembly: GCF_900105615.1. Classification (NCBI taxonomy): domain Bacteria; kingdom Bacillati; phylum Bacillota; class Clostridia; order Lachnospirales; family Lachnospiraceae; genus Lacrimispora; species Lacrimispora sphenoides. The sequence continues at coordinate 2,639,271 of NZ_LT630003.1, forward strand.
ACTGCTTTGTTACCTTTACTGACAAAGCCAACACTCAAACCCCTGGGGCTGTAAAAACTTCCGCCTATTGCTACAGGCCCTTCAATATCTATAATGTTATTGGCATCATTAAATACAATAACATTAAATCTAGAGGCAGTACCAAAAGGCTGACCCGCAATATTATACCAATTTATATTATCATAAGGTAATCCTGCACTTGTCATTGCTTCATCACTATAGCTGATATTGTCCATATAAACTCCTGCAAACTGCTCGATTTGCAACGCATTTTCATTCTCAATTCAGTTTATTCTAAAGGAATTGGTTCTGTGCAGTTTTCTATGCAATTGGACGAAACTTTATGTTAATTTTCTGAAATTCATTGGAATTTATGTAAATGTGGACACGAAAAATATTAGACAATAAATCCATTTTTCCTGTGATCAAGCCTAAAATAGAAAAGAGATTGACCAATTAATCAGTCAATCCCTGAAGTTCACACGCCACTGAAACCTGGACAGTGGCTCAGCCCAGCTGGCATCTCAAATTTCTCTCCACAATGCAGCATTTTAAATTTTATCCACTGCCTTCGTCACCTTCAATTGTTTGCCGCAAATCATTGTATTTTTCATTGCTTCCAGTACCAATGGGCCTTTCCCGTTTAATATTTCTATATAGGTAAGGGTATCTTGAATGGTTATTATTCCGATATCTTCTGCCTTCACACCTTCCAGATTGGATATGACTCCGACAAAATTAGTTGCTCTGAGTTTCTTTTTCTTTCCACCGTTGAAGCGTAATTTCATTATATCCTTATTTAATTGATCACTTTTCATCTTTTTAATCTTAGGGGCCGTATTCATTTTTTCATCAAAGGAAGGTTTTTGATTGGCTACTTCCTCTTTGGAAGGTTTCATTTTTTCCTGAATTTTAAACCCGATCAGATCTTCGATTTCGCACAGATATCTGGTTTGAGTCGGAACAACAAATGAGATGGCTTTTCCTTTTCGCCCTGCACGCCCTGTTCTTCCTGTGCGATGAACATAATTTTCTTCATCCAAGGGGATGTCATAGTTAATTACCAGAGAAATATTCTCTATATCTATCCCTCTTGCAGCTACATCTGTAGCTATTAAATAGCGGTACTCTCCCCTTTTAAAACGCTTGATTGCAGATAATCGATCGTCTTGTTCCATGCCGCCATGCATTTTATTACAGGGATAGCCTAAATCATTCAGACGTTCACAAACCATATCCACTCGGTCCTTTGTACTGCAAAAGATGATACAGCTATCCGGATTTTCAATAATCATAACATCGGTCATTAAGTCAAATTTTTCTTCTTCATCTGTAATATAAAGAACGTGATTAATATCAGCCGTCACGATTCCGGCTTCGCTGACATCTATATTGATAGGATCTATCATATAATTTGATGATAAATTTTTTACTTCATCGGACATAGTAGCAGAAAACAACATTGTCATCCGTTCCTCGGGCAGTTCTTTCATAATTTCTTCTACCTGTTCAATAAATCCCATATCCAGCATTCGGTCAGCTTCATCAATGACTAAGCAGTTAATCTTATTTAAAGGTAACGTACCTTTCTTAATATGATCCATGACACGCCCTGGTGTGCCAACAACTACATGTGTTTTTTGCTTCAAATCGGCTTTCTCAATAGAAAACTGGTGACCTCCGTAGATTGCTGCTGCTTTTATTCGTTTAAATCGGCCTATATTGGTAAAATCCTCTTTTACTTGAACAGCAAGCTCCCTTGTTGGAGTCAAAATAAGCGCTTGTGGTTTATTTTCCAGCCATTCAATAAATTCACATATCGGAATTACGTATGCGGCAGTCTTACCGCTGCCCGTCTGGGCTTTGACGATTAAATCATTTTTTTCCAAAGCGGCTGGAATGACTCTAGCCTGAACTTCCGTAGGTATATCATACTCCAGACCATTAAGCGCCTTTACAATATCCTCACTGATTATATAATTATAAAACTTTCTAACATCCATATCTAGCCTTTCTTTCCATTTAAATTCTTTTTAATAATAAAAAAGATTCCTCAATCTTGGGTAAGTTACGTGCTAACCCATTTTACATGAGAATACCGTTCAATGCAATAACTACTGTTTTATTAACTTCCATCCGAGGCAGGCTTGATTTTTCCTACAGATTCATATATTATGCATTTGCTATTATGACATGCATTTGATATCATGTAATGTGTAAGAATATTTAAAGCTGTCCGCTTCCCGGGCGCTTTGGATCATAGATAAAAAATAGATATTTAAAAAGGTGGAAACAAAAATGGATAATCAAGAGCAAAAACATAAGCGTCGCCCAAGATATAAAGGCACTCACCCAAGAGCTTTTAAAGATAAATATAAGGAACTTCAACCAGAGTTATATGCTGATGCTGTGGCAAAGGTCATTCAAAAGGGAAATACTCCTGCTGGTATGCATCGCTCCATTTGTGTAAAAGAAATATTAGAAATTTTACAAATCGCCCCTGGTCAAACTGGATTAGATGCAACTTTAGGTTATGGCGGTCATACTTTAGAGATGCTTAAATGCTTAGATTCAAAGGGGCATTTGTATGCTACTGATGTAGATCCTATTGAATTACCTAAAACCAGGGAGCGTTTGGAACACTTAGGTTTTGGCCCGGAAATTTTAACGGTCAGGCAAACAAACTTCTCCAATATCGATCAGATTACTTCTGAATCAGGACCATTGGATTTTATATTGGCAGATTTGGGCGTCTCTTCCATGCAAATAGATAATCCTGAAAGAGGATTTTCTTTTAAAACAGAGGGACCGCTGGATCTACGTCTAAATCCATCGAAAGGTATCTCTGCAGCGGATCGCCTTAAAACCATTTCACAAGACGAATTACATGGTATGCTGTTAGAAAACGCGGATGAGCCACATTCTGCTGAAATCTCTCGTGCCATTATTTCCGCAATAAAAAAAGGAGAAGACATTATAACAACTAATCAGCTCCAACAAATCATCAAAGATGCATTGAATTTCATTCCGGAAAAGGATAGAAACGAAGAAATAAAAAAATCCTGTCAAAGATGTTTTCAGGCGCTGCGAATTGATGTCAATAATGAATTTGAAGTGTTATATACATTTTTAGAAAAACTTCCTGAGGCGATGGCTGAGGGCGGGCGTGTTGCGATCCTTACCTTTCATTCTGGCGAAGACCGCCTTGTTAAAAAATCATTTAAACGCTTCTATCGTGAAGGGATCTATAGAGAAATTGCTCCTGATGCTATTCGGCCATCGGCAGCCGAATGCAATTCCAATGGCCGCGCTCGATGTGCGAAATTACGTTGGGCTATAAAATCTTAAAAGAAACGGGTAAGCCATTACAGAAAAATAGTACAAATTTCTGTTAGGCCTACCCCTTTTTCATGTATTGAGCTAATGTGCAACGTGCCGCGAAACTTCTTGAGGTCTGCAATTATCTAACTGCTTTATTAGTATCGGCAAAACAGTTTTCGCATAAACTTCGTAACCATAAAGTTTAAAATAAAGGCATCAGGATTTGCTTATCCTGATGCCTTTGGATTTTCCTGTTGCTTTAAATATAACTATTGATTAAACTAACTAGCCTTTTTTTGCAGCATGACTTTCTTGTACATATAAAATCCTAATAAATCTGACAAAAACCATCCTACAACAATCGCCCAGCAAACACCCGAAAAGCCCCTGACAGGTGCTAATGAATAGGCCAGCAATACTCTCAAACCTTGTGATACTATGGTCATCAAAATTGATATTTTAATGGCTCCAAGACCCCTGAAAAATCCATAAAACATAACAATAAAGCCAAGCAATACATAAAATATGGAAACAATTCTAAGATAGCCGACACCGACAGCGATTACCTCTGTTGCATTTTTGTTTACGAAAAGAGTGATTAAGTTTGGGGCAAAGATAAACGCGACAATGCTGATTACTGCCGACAGGATTATAATAATCCTTGAAGTTGCATGAAACCCCTCCCGGATTCTTTTTGTTTCTCCAGCACCTTCATTCTGTGCAGTATATGTAGAAAAAGAATTACCCAGATCTTGCAAAGGAGCATTGGCGACAGAGTCGATTTTAGAGCAAGCTGCAAATGCAGCCATAACCGTTGAGCCAAAGGTATTAACCAATCCCTGAATTAGCATCATTCCGAAGCTGGAAATTGACTGTTGCAGCGCTGTCAAGACGGAAAAAGTGGCGATTTTATTAAATGCAGACTTGCTGAATATTAAGTCCTCCCGCTTGAAGTTCAGAAATTTCATTCGTTTTATTGTATAAATACCACAGCCTATAGCAGCGAAACCCTGAGTAAGTAGCGTGGCAATCGCTGCACCTGCGGTCCCCATGTGAAACACCACTACAAAGATCAAATCTAAAATGAGATTTGATATACAAGAGGCAATTAAAAAATATAATGGAGTTTTTGAATCTCCAAATGACCGTAATAGAAAAGCGAATGCGTTATACATACCGACAAAAATAAAACCATAAAATACATATTTTAAATAGTCTGCAGCATAGACGGCAGTTTTCTCTGGCATTTGATAAAGGGCGATAATCTGTGGTAAAAAAATTGATGTTACAACCGTAATTAATACGCTTACACTAAACAGAAAAATTAAGGCTGTGGAAATCGTTTTTTTCAGTTCATCATACTGCCCGCCTCCATAGAGCTGAGAAAAAATTGCCGAAGCGCCCATAGCAAGTCCCAGCAAAATAGATGTTATAAACACGGTTACAGCACTTGAGGAACCAACTGCTGCAAATGCATCTGTACCTACAAATTTCCCTATTACAATTGCATCAATAATACTGTAAAATTGTTGAAGTAAATCTCCGATAAATAACGGAATGAAAAATTTCAGAATAATCCGTGATGGATTTCCTTTGGTCATATCAATTTCCATTTTTTTATTCCCTCCTAGCGCCTATTAGTAGAGGACAGGTATGCGATTGCTAAATCACCGGTAATCGGATTGGAGTAAACCTCACAATCTATTTCAAAAACCTGCCTGATAAGATTTTTCGTCAGCACTGCTTTTGGATTTCCTGAAGCTATGATCTGTCCGTCTTTTACTACGTAAAGAATGTCGCAGTAAACAGATGCCATAGAAAGATCATGCAGGGCTGCAAGAACACCAATATTTAATGATTTGACAACTGATAGAATCTGAAGCTGATATTTAATATCCAGATGATTGGTCGGCTCATCAAGGATTAGAAACTTTGGCTCTTGAGCTATTGCTCTGGCCAATATTACCCGTTGTTTTTCACCGCCAGATAATGTTAAATAGCTTCTGTCCGCATACTTAGCCAAGTTGACTCTGTCTAACGCGTCGGCTGCGATTTTATAATCCTCCATATTGTCAGATTCCATGAAATGTTTGTGCGGTGTTCTCCCCATCATCACCATCTCGCGGACAGTAAAATCAAAGCTCAATTCATTAAATTGGCCTACCACCCCCAAATCTTTTGAGATAGCACGCGCAGATGATTTTAAAACATCCTTATCTCCTAAAAAGACAATGCCTTTCTGCGGTTTGATAACTTTATAAATACTTTTCAGCAAGGTGGATTTTCCACACCCATTTGGTCCAATAATTCCAACAAATTGTTTTTCATCCACTTTCATGCTGATGTCTTTTACAATATCTGCACCCGATAAGGTGACTGATACGTGATCTACTTTTAAATTCAATTATCTTCCTCCGAATCCATAGCTTTTTCTAATCAGTATATACATAAACACAGGTGCACCAAAAAGTGAAGTGACGATACCTATTGGCATTTCTCCATTTGGAATTACTGTTCGGGCAAAAATATCTGTCCACATCATAAACAAACCTCCGAAAAGAATTGACGCAGGGACTAGCCGCTTATGATCTGACCCCACAATGCTACGTACAATATGAGGAATGATAAGACCTACAAATCCAATAATTCCGCAGCTGGAAACCAGAACACCTGTTACTACGGAGGAAATCACCATGTACAACCGTCTATAAAAATTCAAATTAACACCCAAGGTGATCGCAGTTTCTTCTCCCATTAGCATCGTGTTCATTACTCTTGATTGGAACAGGAAAAAGATTATTGCTGCTATTACCACTGCAGACACAAGAGGCAAAGTATCCCATTCCGCTGATGCCAGACTTCCCATTGTCCAAAAGGATACAGAACGTATACCCTCTGAGTTTTTCGCGAAATAAATGATAAAGTTTGAAGAAGCACTGCATAGGGCATTAATTACAGTTCCAGCTAAAACAAGCTTGACAGAAGATGTTTTTCCTCCGATACTGGCAAGAGCTAATACAAGTGCTGCAGCACTCAGCGCACCAATAAATGCCCATGTCGCAACCCCGAACTCTCCGAGCATTCCTCCTGCCCCAAATCCAAGCATAATTGAGAAGGTTGCTCCTAAGGCACCTCCAGATGAAATTCCTAAGATATAGGGGTCAGCCAAAGGGTTTTGTACGGAAGCCTGCATTACTACTCCGCAAAGTGCCAGCCCAGCCCCCACAATCATTGCCAACAGAACCCTAGGAAATCGGATTTGCCAGATAATATCTGCAAACATACTGTTTACCAACTCACTATCATCACCGATTTTGCCCCCAGTCAATTGGTGTATCAATATCTTAAATGATTGCTGAAAGGGTATCGATACTTGACCAATGGATACTGAAATTACAACTGTTGCAACGACAGCAACGAGTAAAATCATAAAAATTATTGAGAATGAAGATTGCTTATGTAAGCTGCATTTAAAGGTCTGCCAGGCATTCTTTTGTTCTTCTTTTTGTATTGAAACCATCCTTATTCCTCCCTAAACAATTCAGGATGAATAAACTCTGCAACATCCTCATATAAATCCGCAAGATTAAGGCTGCCGCGAATAGCATTCGTATAATCAGCCACCATTACACTCCCATTTTTAATAGCAGTAACATTTTTTAAGCTTGAATTATTAAGTAATAAATGCTTTGCAGCGTCGCTGTCGGATTTCTGGAACTCGGTGACAATAATTTTATCAGGGTTAATAGAAAGGATGGATTCGGTAGACATCTCCACATAAGTATCCTCTGATATTTTTATGTACTCACCGCCTGCGCCTTCCACCATTTCATCAATGACACAGAGGGTAGGACCGTAATAGTAATAAGTATCCTTTTGACCTCCAGCAAAAAGCAAAATCCGTGGCTTATTAGCCGACTGTGAGGCTTTGTCCTGAATCACTTTAATTCGTGTTTTCTGATCCTCTACAAAAGCATCTGTTTTATCTTTCATATTTAATACCATTCCCAAATTGTTGATGTCGTCAAAAACACTGTTAATTGTACGGCCCATGGTATAGTTAATACCTGTAAGAACAGGAATTCCTCTTTCATTCCAAAACGAAATGTCACCAAGGCGTTCATCGGTAAACGTCGAAGACATGGCAACAATTAAATCCGGCTCCAGTGCGATAATAGATTCCTTAGAAGGCCACGTATCCGTGAGCTGCGGAATCTGTTTGATCTGATCCTCATATTGGGAATAGGAATTGTCTAAATAGGCCAGCCCTGCAATCCTGTCTTTTTCTCCAAAGTGAATCATCAACTCTGCAAGGCCCTGCCCAATTACGACAATTCTCTCTGGCTCCTCATTAACAGTTTGCTGAATTTCGTTTCCTTTATCGTCATAGATCGTAAATTTTAAAGGATAATAACCGCCCTGTTGTGGGGTACTGGTCTGGTTGGTTGATACTGGTTTTGATGCTTCATTTTCGTTTGTTGACTGTTGCGAGCAAGCCGCCAATGCGGTACAACAGATAATTGCCATTAGAATAGATGTTGTTTTTTTTAGCATGTATATCCCTCCTGTATTGAATTTAGTTAGTTAAAGCTAACTAGTAGTATATTGTACCGCATAAACGCTTATGAACTATATTGCTTGCAATGCCGATTTATATTGAGTAAAAGACTTTCAATAAATGAATATGGAAAAAACAAAAAAACCACAAGTATGTACTTGTGGTTTTAGAACAACGTTTTTATATTATGATAAAACTTATTCTGCATTACGCAGCAATGAGGATTCCCGATATTTTAATGGGGTAATACCATATTGTTTTTTAAATGCTGCACAGAAATTGCTGGAGCTGGAATAGCCAATATCATAGGCAATTTCATTAACTGATTTCTCTGTGTTCAGCAGCATGGAAGAAGCCTGCTGCAACGAAAATTTCCTGTGATAGCTGAAAATAGTATCTCCATAAATAAGCTTGAAACCTTTGGTCAGTTTTTTAGGATTAATAACCAACTTCTTAGATAGCGAAAGAATGCTTGGTAATTCAAAAGGCTGTTCAAGCAAAATTCGTGGAATTTCCTTTATTTTTTTTAATTCATATGGGGTGAGCGCTGTTGGCTCAAACTTATCATACCTCATAATTTCGTTAGATACGATCATTGATAATATTTCCATAACTTTACTTTCGTAAAATAAAGTGCGGGTTTTTGCAGGGAGGCGGCAATTAAATATCTGCAGAAAAGCAGCTGCGATTTCAAGGGGAGTATCGAAACCTAAATAATACTCCGAGCGAAGCTGGTCTTCCAGTTTTTCTATTGTATCATTCCATACATCGACTCCTGTGCTTCCAAAATAAGAAGGAAGTACATGCCTGTTGGCTGTTATGGAAACTCCCTGATACTTTTGACCTGCACAGCGCTTGATGATACCTTTCATATCCTGTGATAAAGAGATGGATAAGTTGTTTTGGCTAAAGCAAGTATCTCCTGCCTTTTCTTCTTCTATATACATGCATCCGTCTATACAGTATTCAATCTCGAAATAATTGTGGGTTAAATCAAATGCTGTTACAATATCCTTATTAAACACAAAATCATAGATGAGCAGCATAACATTGCCGAGCAAATGATATATTTGTATGGTTCCCTTGCCATACTCCGGTTTTATATCATAAACGATTCCTTTCCTCATATCGTGGTTAGGCAAGAAACGAGCATCCCCTATTTGCTCATGCATGGCTCTATATTGCTCTAGCATAGCGGCATATCCATTATTTGAATTGATATAGAATTTATGCTCCATTTACAAGCTCCTTTCTTGTCTTATTATCAAAAAACTATATTTACTGTTAGTATAAGCTAACTATACCATACTGCCTTAATTATTTCTAATCAAATTTTAAATACGTTTAAAGCATTTTATAACATTGTGTTTGATCCGTGCACGGTCAAAAGCATCTTTTATCTCATCACGGCTAGCAGAAAGTTCCAGGTAGGCGCAAGAATGCAAGGCATAGTTTGTCCTTAGCGGCAGGGTATATTTTTCAGATCAATAGTTTTGTTATGTGGCATATGTGTTTCCATCTATGTAAATAAATAGCTTGTCATAGACAACGAACCCATCATGCAGCTGTTGTTATAGGTCGATATCTTATCTTCTTTATCGGAGGCGCCAAGTATATATAAGATTGGATTAAAATGATCCGGCGTAGGTACCGCTAATTTTGCTGTTTCTCCCAAGCTCAGATAATTAATGACATTCTCATGATTTCTATTTTCAATATTTTCTTTTATATAGTCATCAAACTTATATGCCCAATCAAAGCCTTTGTCTTTTATCCCCCAATCAATCATTCGAAGGTTGTGAACAATATTTCCGGTGCCAAACAATAAAACGCCTTGATGCCTTAAGGCTTTTAACTCCTTGCCTATCTGATAATGAACTTCCGGCGGCGCGGAGGCATCTATGCTAATTTGAATAACGGGGATATCTCTTTCGGGGTACATATGGACCAGAACAGACCAGGTACCGTGGTCAATGCCCCAGGAATTATCAAATACACTTTGTTTGCTGATTAAACTTTTTACACTCTCCGCAAGTTTCGGATCGCCGGGAACATTATATGGAATCTCATATAACTCTTTAGGAAATCCGTACATATCATAAATTGTCTTTGGATTTTCCTCATTCATAATCTTTGTGCCTTTCGTATACCAATGTGCCGAAATTGATACTATTGACTCAGGCTTAGGTATTTTCTTGGCCATTTCCTTCCAGCCCCTTGTATAGCGGTTATCTTCTATTGCGTTCATAGGCGAACCATGGCCTATAAACATCATCGGCATTTTAGACATATTGTCAACTCCCTTTCATTTTATATGCATCAATTGATACTTGATTTTATGAGTATAGTTGCGTTCTAATTTGAAACTTCCAATCTGGCTACTTGACTTTTAAATCTGACTCAGTAGACTTATTCACACGAACCGAATGTGGCATCCGTTAGGTGCCGCCAAATGCTACAGCAGTATTGATCTCATATTCCATATGCAGAAATATCTATGTATCCGTCCTCAGTCACCTCTATTCCTTCCGATATAAGAAGTTCTCTTTGAATAGCTGCATCTCTTTTATCCGTGATTGAAATTTTGCCTTTGGAGTTAATGATCCGGTGCCATGGGAGGTTGTACTTCTCAGACATAGAATGAAGTATCCTGACTACCTGCCTCGCACCTCTGGTATTTCCTGCAAGTCTTGCAACCCGTCCATAGCTCATAACTCTCCCATATGGTATTCCCTTTATTATTACTAGGACTTCCTCAGTAAACTGTGTCATATCAAACAAATCTCCTTATCACTTGGCATGTCCTTCAATATCGGACGTATCCTCGCCTATGTTTTTATCTTCCTCTGTTTCAATTTCATGATTATGACCTATAAACTGCGTTTATTACCGGCACTCAAATTATATCATATTTTTCGAGTTAATGAAATGCATCCCTCAGCTGTATTACCTAAATCCTACAAAACTCCAGACTGCAATTTCATACAGATGTATTAATAAAATTTTCTATGAGATAGCCATTACAGAGAAAAATACAGCATTTGACTTGCAAACAGAAATTTTAAGAACTATAATTTTATATTGTTTGCAGATGAAACAAAATACAGCTACAGGAGGGATGATTATGCAGACTGAATGTCACACGGTAAAGAATACCATCAATCGTTACCGAAGTTTTCGCTATGCTCTAATATTGGAAGGAATTGCTGTTGGTGCAATTTCAGGCGTTATTGTTGTGCTTTTCCGGTATCTCCTGACCTATGCGGAGAAATTGCTTAATATAGTTTTAAACTATGGAAAAGATCACATATGGGTGATACCGGTGTGGTTTGTTTTTTTGGCAGCCGCAGCTTTTGTTGTTGCAATGCTGTTGAAATGGGAATCCTTTATATCCGGAAGTGGGATTCCCCAGGTAGAAGGTGAGATGATGGGGGAATTAGACCCCTGTTGGTGGAAAGTTCTGATCGCAAAGATGGGCGGTGGTCTTCTTTCCATTGGGTGCGGTCTGTCACTGGGAAGAGAGGGGCCAAGTATTCAGCTGGGTGCAATGGCTGCAAAGGGCTTGTCGCGCCTGACCAAAAGAGCCAGAACAGAGGAGAAGCTTCTAATTACATGCGGGGCCAGCGCCGGACTTTCTGCTGCATTTAATGCTCCCATTGCCGGTGTTCTATTCTCCTTGGAAGAGGTTCACAAGCATTTTTCACCGGAACTGCTTTTATCTACTATGGCTTCCTCCATTACAGCTGATTTCGTATCCAGAAATGTGTTTGGTCTTCAGCCGGCTTTTAATTTTCAGATCAGCACCATGATGCCTTTATCAACATATGGCCATGTAATTCTCTTCGGGGTAATCCTGGGCGCTATGGGAGTTCTTTATAACAACTGCCTTTCCATGACTCAGGATTTGTATATGAGAATCCGGGTTCAGGCAGTCCGGGTTCAGATACCATTTTTACTGGCTGGAATTTTCGGTTTTACCTACCCATATGTACTAGGCGGAGGTCATTCTCTGGTGGAAACACTGACCAGTAGCCAGATGGTACTTGGGGCATTGATCGTACTTCTGATCGCTAAATTCAGTTTTTCCATGTTAAGCTTTGGCTGCGGTGCACCGGGTGGAATCTTTCTTCCTCTTCTGGTAATCGGAGCATTAAGCGGAAGTATTTATTACCATGCAGCTGGATTGGTAACCGGTTCCTTAAACGGACTTTTGGACAATTTTATCATTTTGGGAATGACAGGTTGTTTTTCTGCCATTGTCCGCTCTCCTATCACCGGGGTCATTCTGATCAGTGAGATGACCGGCAGCTTCTCTCATTTGCTGACACTGTCCATGGTTGCCCTGGTGGCCTACATCATCCCCGATATGTTTCATACGGCTCCCGTCTATGACCAGCTTCTTCACCGGTTACTGGCAAAGATGAAACCGGAAATTCATTCTTCTCTTAGCAGAGAAAAGGTACTGGTAGAAGGAATGATATTTCACGGAAGTGATGCAGATGGACAGAAGGTTTCCGAGATCGACTGGCCCCAGACATGTCTGCTGGTATCGCTTATGAGGGGCGAAGCGGAGTTTGTTCCGCGGGGAAATACAACATTATCGGCCGGAGATAAGATCGTAATCCTGTGCGATGAATCCGCTCAGGGGAAAATCCACAGAATCCTGCAGGAAATATGCGAAACAGTAAAAATATCTTCTCAAAAATAAAGTAAGCTGTTGATAGCTTATTGAATAATCACATCGTCATTTGAATTCAGAATATCTTCCATTCGCATCACGCAACGCCCTATATCTTTTTTCGATGACTATATACGAGAAAATTGTTACCTCTATAAAAAATTGCACCCCTTTCGCCTAACATGTTATCACATGCCTAACTTTTGGGGTGCAATTAAAAATGAGGTTGATTTCGTTGTGTTGATTCAATTGGTTTTGCCGTTACTTTTGCATAATATGGATGGCAAAGCCGCCAAACTCACCGTCTAAATAGACATTCTTCAGTTTGCCTTCCTCGGAATATGCTGCTGTATCCATGTTAAAGGAGAAGCCTTTCTCTTTTAACTCTTCTGCGGCAGCGGTCAAATCAGGTGTACGCATAGCTATATGGCCGTTTGCCCCCAGGAATGGAGCCTTCATACACTCGAAGTAAGGACCGCCGAATTCGGACTTTTGTCCATGACGAGGCTCCAGGTTAAACATCATGCTCAGAAGCTGAGCCAGTCTTTCTGCCTCCTCAGCATTTGGGGTATTGATGCCGATATGCTCCAGTTCAAATTTATTATCCATAATTATACCTCTTTCTCATAATGTCGGATGATTATCCGTTTTATATAAAGTCGGATATTTTTTTGATACACATTGAATGCATTTGGTCACTGCTTGCCATTCATTTAAGTAATTTGGAATCTTACATTGGGAACAATAGCAAAGCTCCGGCAGTTAAAGCAAGCAGGCGGATAAAGTACATGGGAATTGTGTATTTCCAAAACTCTATTAGATTGTACTTACCAATTCCCATTACCATAGCTGGCATACCGTCAATTGGTAAGAAATGGCCATTCCAGCCCGAAACTACAATTGCAGCAGCTGCTGCTGTTGGATTTAGGCCCAAGCTCATGCAGGTAGCAATAGCCATCGGTGCAAATACATACACAGTACCTATAGTGGATCCTGTAAGGGTTGCAAGTACACTTGTTAACATACAGAAAACAAAGATCAGGATGAAAGGATTGATATTAGTGCCAAGCATATTAGCTACAGTTTCGCCAACTAAAGCAGTTAAGCCTGTACTGCCTAGAGCATCAGCAACGCCGATGACGCCGGCAGACATCAAAATAATCGGAGCACCAATGTTGTTACGAATTTCATCGAAATTCAGAACACCGATAGCTAAAACCAGACATGCAGATAAACCTGGTACCATATATCCTGCATCGCCAACTTTACTTTGAAGAATCATACCAACAACAGCTGCAATAAAGGCTGCATATGTTGTATTTTCTTTCCATTTTGGTAAATCGTAAACTGTTTCATTAGACTTATCAGCGTCAAGTTCTGTATCTTCAACATTTTTGTTAGGTAGAACTTTATAACCAATTAAAGCCCATACTACATAAGCTAATGAAAGTATTAAATTTACAATAGAGAATTTTGCTAAGGAAACGCTGGTAATACCTGAACCAGCAGCTCCTAAAACAGCAATAACAATCCCATATTGTAATGTGACATTTACAGGAATTAGCGGATGGTTAGCTGCGAAACCAGCGGCAGCAATAACTTTACCACGTGGTAACTTGTCAGTATACTGTATCGTAGATAATATACCTAAAGTAAGAACATAGAATGCAGTTGAGCCCGTGCCAAAGATACTGCTAGCCAACATAACGATAATAAATAACAGTATATATGCCTTAAATCCACCTTTGTTAGCCATATTCAAAATTGTTTTTCTGAAAGTGCCAATAAGGCTGGTTTTTTGAAGAGCGGCTACGATTGCCATGAAAGAGGCAAGCATAATAATGGTAGCGTTAGAAAAACCGCCGAAAGCAGTCTTGATATCGGTTATTCCAAAAAGAACCATTAGCAGACATGCGAGAATTGGAGGTGCGCCGAACGGAAGTTTTTCTGTCATGATTAAAATAATCATGAATGCAGTGATAGCAATGGCAATAATCATTGGGATAGTCATTTGATTGAACTCCTCTCTGTTATACAGGATTATTTTTTGCATTTGGGACATTATATCAATTCAATCGTTCTGTTTGGTAAAATGCGTGTACAGTGTATATACCATACAATATCAGGCTTCTTTCCTTGCATGAACCATAAGGATGGCATAATCTATGGCATTGACCAGGCTCAGCTCGCTGGAACGTCCGCTGCCTGCAAGGTCGATGCCGGTACCATGGTCCACGCTGGCTCGAATGATAGGCAGACCCAGGGTTACATTCACACCTTCGACAGCCTCCCAGTGCTTTTCCTCACGGTTATAAACAAAGCCTTTCACCTTTAAAGGGATATGACCTTGATCGTGGTACATGGCCACAACGATGTCATACCATCCGCCCAGTGCCTTAGAGAACACGGTATCGGGAGGAGTAGGCTTCTTTTCAGGGATCATGATGCCCTCAGCCATGGCAGCCTCGATGGCAGGCTGTATTTCTTTGACTTCCTCCCAACCAAACATGCCGTTCTCACCACAATGAGGATTCAGCCCTGCAACGCCAATTTTAGGTTCTTTAATTCCCAGTGCTTTACAGCCTTCGTTGGCAATGCGGATGCAATCCAGGACACGATCTTTCTTGACACGGTCACAAGCTTCTCGTAAAGACACATGAGTGGAAACATGGACGACCCGCAGATCGCCGTGAGCCAGCATCATGGTGTACTTAGGGGTGTCCGTGTAATCAGCATAAATCTCGGTATGGCCTGAGTAGTGGTGGCCAGCCATGTTTATGGCTTCCTTGCTCAGAGCATTGGTAACCGTAGCATCGATCTGGCCATCCAGAGCCAGCTGAATAACTTTTACAACGTACTGGAAAGCTGCCTCGCCGCCCAGAGCACAGGCTCCCACGCCAAAAGGCTCAGGTACATCCAGTCTGGAGGTATCCGGAATTTCGTCTTCAGGAATCAGCTTCAAATCCATTAAGTCGATGGTACCATAGGTATACTTGCCTTCGGCGGGTGCGGATACCACATTCAGCTCCAGATGAATGCCGTGAACTTTCCCGGCCACCTTCAGAGCGTAACGCATGGAAGTCTCGTCGCCTACTACTAAGGGTTTACAACGCTGGTAGATATCTTCATCTGCCAGTGCACGAACAGTTATTTCCGGACCATTTCCAAAGGGGTCCCCCATAGAAATGCCTATCACAGGTTTAAATTTCATACTCATATTAACACATCCCTTTGTCGGCGTTTTCCTTCAAAACTTGTTTTAGTGCGGTGGCGCCTTCGTCGCATAAGTAGTTGAATGGACGGCGGCAGTCGCCTACAGGATAACCAAGCAGAGAAACAGCCTTTTTAACAACCGTGTTCGGATTGCCATATTTGAATACGGCACGGAAGGAGGCGATGGAGTCTTGGGCAGCTTTTGCCTCTTCAAGCTTACCAGCCTTGAACAGTTCATAAATAGATGCCAGAACATGAGGGTATACGTTTGCACATCCTGCGATGCCGCCTGCACCTCCTGCCTCCAGGCAAGGCAGAATCAGTGAATCGTTTCCGGACAAAACACGGAAGTCTTTATCTAAGTCCTTTGTAAGGTTGATGTAGGCAAGTAAGTTATCCCAGTCACCGCTGGAATCTTTGGCGCCCATGATGATGTCCACATCTTTAGCCAGTTTTGCAACGGTTTCAGGAAGTAATTTGTTGCCTGTGCGTGCAGGGATGTTGTACAGCACGATTGGAATGTCTACATGCTTGGCAATTTCCACGTAATGGTCGTAAAGCTCTTTTTGTGAAGCAAGCGCAAAGCTGGGGGTGATAATGGATAACACGTCGGCACCAAGCTCCTGCGCTTTCCTGCTGATACGAATGGTGTCAGACGTAGAAATGCAGCCGGTACCTGCGTATACCGGAACGCGATGCTTTACTTGATCGATTGTAGCTTCCAGAACCTCAATTTTTTCATTTTCACTTAGGATGTACCCTTCGCCGTTGGTTCCAAACGGGAACAGGCCATGGACGCCGCCCTCCAACATGCGTTCAATCTGGTTTCCCAGCTCCTTCCGATTGATCGATTCATCGGGATTCATCGGGGTCAGAATCGGCGGGATAATGCCTTTTAAATCAACATTCTTCATAATAACTCTCTCCTTTTTTATTTGCATAATAATTATAGGATTTCTAAGTACAGATTTCTTGCATCTTCTGCAGTTACAAGACGCATATTATTTACCAGCAAGCGCTGCACTTGCATACCAGCCTCTACTAAACCATCCAGATCCTCGGGTGGAACGCCGAATTCCTTTAAGCTGGTTGGAATTTCTAAATGACGTACGATCCGCTCAAGCTGCCCAATCAGCCATTCTGCCTTTTCAGCCGCTGTCTGGCAGATTGTTTCGGTGTCATGGCAGCAGCGTTCATAGGCCTGAGCAAAACGTTCCTGACAGACAGGTGCATTGAAACGCATAACCGGAGCAAGTAAGATTGCATTGGAAACGCCGTGGGCAATGTGATACTTTCCGCCCAATGGATAACTTAGGGCATGTACCGCTGTGGTACCGGAAGCTGTGATTGCAATACCGGCATAGAATGCAGCAATCTGCATCTTGTTCTTCGCTTCCATTGCCTCGGGATCATCACAGGCAGGGATAATATTGTTCAAAATCAGATCAAGCGCTTCCATGGCAAAGGTGTCTGAGAATGGATTAGCCTTTTTGCTGGTGTAGCACTCAATGGCGTGAGCTAAGGCATCCACGCCGGTAGCGGCAGCGATCGGTTTAGGTAAATTTTTAATCATGCGGGCATCTAAAATCACATAATTGGCAATCATATTTTCATTTACTATGCCAACTTTCAGCTCTTTTTCCGGAACTGCGACAATGGCATTTGGAGTTACCTCCGCACCGGTGCCGGCAGTGGTGGGAACCAGAATTGTTGGGACACACCTTTTTGCACGCCCCGGCTCATCCAGTAGTTCCTTTACACCGTATTCATCGGTTACAAGCACGCTGGCCAGCTTGGCAGCATCCAAAACACTGCCGCCGCCGCAGGCTATAATCATATCTGCGCCGCTTGCCTTGAATTGATCAACAATATTCTGCACGGCTATATAGGACGGCTCTGACGGAATCTCGTCCAGTACATAGTAATCTGCTCCCGCAGCCTTTACTGCTGCTTCCGGCAAATCAAACAGTCCGGAGGCATGTATTCCCTTGTCAGTAAACATGGCTACACGTTCAACTTGATGAATCTTTAGGATTGCGGTAATATTGTCTATTGAGTTTTCGCCGCCGTAAACGGCATGGGGCAATTTTACATTGTATACAGTCTGCATCTGACATCACTCCTTCTGGTAACCATTTAGTAAAAGACTTCCTTGTGGCTGTTGCTTATTTTGTGCCCTCGCCGGAGGTAGGGTTGTACACGCCGACGAACTCACGCTTTGCGCCGATGACATCTTCTTCGGTGAAGCTAACGTATTTGATGCACTTACGGGTGTACGCTGCGTATGTCAGATGCAAACTGCCATCGGTGCTCTGCATCAGGTAAGGGTACTCGTACTGCTTGTTGTTTGTTTTATTCTCCTCACCGATGTATCCCTCGCCGCGTTCCATCAAGCGGATTAATGGGAAAGTAAGACCGCCGTCTTCAGACAGTGCCACAGCAACAGGGCAACGCAGCCCCGGCCATGCAGCTTTGCCTGGAACGGGTGCTGGAGTGGCGGTGGGGTTATATGCCACAGCAACACGGCCGCTTTTGGTACGGATAGCACTAATAGAGGAATTATTGTTAGGCAGAGGTGTCGGTTTCGGCTCTGACCAGGTTTCGCCCCAGTCCAGAGATTCGCTGCGGTAGACATTGTCAGCCTCACGGCTTCGCATGAAAGCTGCAAGGTGCCCATCATCAAGCTCCACAACGGTGGGATGAACACGGCCACGGCTGCCCGGCATCTCTACCATACGCCAGGATTTGCCCTGGTCATCAGAAATCTGAAATACGCTGGGGTCACCGGACAGACCTTCCTCAGAGTCGGTGCATAGCCAGTTGCCAAATATCCAGCGGCCATTTTTCAGGATCTGAATCGGCTGGCGGCAGAAGCTGCCCTCTCTTTGGAAGACGGTTTCATAGCCGCCCCAGGTCAGGCCGCCATCAAAGCTCTTCTGGCATCTGATTTGAGAGGTGAACTGCATGTTGTCTTTGCCCTCAATGCGGTCCAGCTGCGCGGTGTACATACACCAAACAGCACCGTCAGGGCCATTGAATAAAGATGGATTCTGCTCGCTGCGCTTTGGGTCACCGGAAACGGAGACCGGCGACCTCCATCGTTCGGCCCCCTTGGGAAGGCGGGCACATACAATATGTACGTCGGCTTCTCCTTCATAAGTTCCAGCAAACCAGCAGCACAGCATGTCGCCGTTTGGCAGTTCCAGCATGGCAGGAGAATGGCATGTGGCAAAAGGGCCGGGAGGAACCATGGATTCCACAGTACCCATTTCTTCGTTGCGGTAGATACGACCGTCTAAAGTCAAACCGGCGAGAGTAGGATAGTTCATAATTTATACCTCCAGTTCATATTTTGATCTTTTAGGAAATCTTTTCTGCTAATTTAATAAGCAGATCCTGATCTCCAAAACCACCTGATTTTGAAATAATGTGATATGTTTTATCATTGTAAATAAATTCTGTTAAAACAACCCCGGTTGCCATTTCGCAAATTGGCGTCAGCTCCGAAATGCCTACCGCCTGCATTAACGCCATCAGCGTATCGCCGCCGGTACACAAAAGAGTAGCGTTCAGACCG
Organism: Lacrimispora sphenoides JCM 1415; assembly: GCF_900105615.1. NCBI lineage: Bacteria > Bacillati > Bacillota > Clostridia > Lachnospirales > Lachnospiraceae > Lacrimispora > Lacrimispora sphenoides. The sequence continues at coordinate 2,658,618 of NZ_LT630003.1, forward strand.
TCGTCAAGCATTCGCTTAATCAAAGCTGCCAGATTATCCGAAATTTGCACCCGAAGCTGTTCCATTGTCATGTTATGTTCCCGTGCGTAGATATCGGTATCCTCACACCCTTCCGGGTCATTCACATCAATAATAAAGCATTTTTTAGCATATGCCTGTGCCAGCCATTGACGAACACAACCGACCGCTGCCTTACTATCCGCCCAGCGATCTTCCAGTTTTTGAACAGGGTTCAAATTTACATGCGGAAAGCCGTGTTCCTGTGCCGCCTTCATTTGGCTGATCGTTACTGGATTGACACTGCCACAAGCTATAAACAGGGTATCTTCAAGCTTTGGTATCTTCGGGGCAGGCCCCTTCAAATTCAGCATATCTGCAAGCACTGCTGCAAACCCAGCACATCCTGCACAGAATCGCAGACGATCCAGTCCCAGTTTCCTGCCGATGTGTTTTAAATCTGCATCTGTTTCAGCATCAAATACCTGGATGCCGGGATTTGAAATATTATGCTCTTCCTTTCGCGGGTGTATCAACACCGGCATATTTGTTTGCTGTCCTAGGATATCCGCCACCGCTGAGTCCAAAATCGGTTCAAAAGGATCCTGGCCAAATACGCTCTGGTCCACAGGTACACCGTCGACATAGTGAATCCCCTCCCGGGTGACTCTTCCCAGTTTGGGAAAAGCAGGGAGAAACGGAATGGTGTCGATACCTGTTGCGTCCATCAGTGCCATCAATTCACTGCCAATATTTCCCCGCAGTGCGGAGTCTGTCTTTTTATAAATGTAAGCAATTCCGGCTTTCAATGCTCTATGCACTATGCTGTACACAATCTCATAGGCTTCCTGGGGCTTCACATGCCGGGTTTCTGCAACCATAACTAAAACTTCTACTGTTTTTTCAATTGATCGGAAATCATAGTTTAAATCTGTGACCACAACTGTTGCTGCACCCCTGGCTGCAAACTGCACCCCGGTGTCAAGTGCGCCCGTGAAGTCATCTGCAATGATTAAAAGCTTTACCATACATTCAACTCCTGTTGTTTCATTTTGAAACAGTTTAGAAGGGCCAATTCCTTATTTTGTACATTACAGAAATTGTTAATCCCTTTTTCTTTAAATTTATATTCATTTTATATAAAATCCACTGCTTTCGTCAAGTTATTTTCATCTATAAATCGTTTACTTTTGAAACATTCGAAAAATTTGTTGCTTAATTTTTGTGCATTTGGTATAATACGTTCAAATATGAAACGAATTATTGAGGTGCCTATGAAGAATGATATTCGTGTTTTGGGCATTGCGCCCTATGAGGGAATGAAAATTCAGATGCTCAATCTGGCGAAAGAATATCCCCAGATTGATCTGACAGTCTATGTGGGGGATATGGAGCAGGGTCTTATCATCGCCCGGAATAACTTTCATGGAGATTACGATGTGGTAATATCACGTGGTGCTACGGCGCAGATGCTGCGGCAGCAGCTGACCATTCCGGTAATCGAAATTGAAATTTCTATGTACGATATTCTCTGTGCCATCAAACTGGCGGGCGGGCTGAATAAAAAGACTACCATGATTTCCTTCGCCGATATTCGAAACCATGTACTGCCCTTATGCGAATTGCTGGAATGTGACATTGATATCCATACAGTAGATTCTATTGAGGCGGTGGAGCCGACCCTGCGCAGTCTTCAGGATAAACAGTGCGAGACCATACTCTGCGATGTGATTGTTAACACCGCTGCCCAGCGGCTCGGTATCAATTCCTTCCTGATCACCTCCGGGATAGACAGTATCCGAAATGCCTTTAACCAGGCATTGCTGCTATGTGAAAGCCAACAATACCTGCAGGATGAAAATTTGTTTTTTCGAGAGCTTATTCGCGGACAGATCGGGCATACGATTGTCTTTGACAGTCAGGGAAATTTGTTTCTGTCTACACTGGAAGATATAAAACCTGAATTATTGGAATTGCTGCGTCAGGAACTATCCCAATCCGGACAGGAAGAGGATCAGCGAATCAGCCGTTCACTGAAAGGCATGCGCTACTCCATTCGTGTTCGGCAAATTGCCAGCGGCTCTTTGCGATACACCGCTTTTTTCTTCGATGAAAGAAAATTGCCGGTATCCTCAAACCAGATGGGTATCAGTTTCTCCGGTCGAGCCGAGGCAGAGGCAGCTTACTACAACAGCATTTTCAGCTTTGCGGGAAATCTCCAAGGTTCTCAGCAGGAAATTGATCAAATAAGCCAAAGCACTGCCCCTGTCATCTTCACAGGCGAGGATGGAACAGGTAAGGAATCCATCGTCAGCATGCTTTACATCAGGGGCCCGCTGCACAACAACCCCTTGGTGTCCATCAACTGCAGCCTGCTGAACGACCGTAGCTGGGCATTTCTTATGGAGCATCACAACTCTCCGTTGGCAGACGAAGGCAGCACCCTATACTTTGCAAATGTGGATGTATTATCTTTGGAACGGCAGTACCAGCTTATCGCTGTGCTAAAGGAAATGGATGTGTGCCAGCGAAACAGGGTAATGATTTCCTGTGTTTGCCAGAGCGGCGAATATATATCTAAAGTAGGTGCTCTTTTCCGAGAAAAGCTTTCCTGTCTTTCCTTGTATCTGCCGCCGTTGCGTCAGCTCTCCCATCAGATTCCCACTCTGATGAATCTATGCCTGAGCCATATGAACGTCAATATGCCCCGGCAGATATTAGGTGCTGATCCGGAAGCGCTGTCTCTACTGCAAAGTTACAACTGGCCCCATAATTACACCCAGTTCCGCCGGGTAATTGGGGAACTTGCGATTACGGGCACCAGCCAAATCATCACCGCTGAAAATGTCCGTCAGGTACTGCGCAAGGAGCGGCACGTTGGTGCTTTCTCCTCCTTAAAAGAAAATGCCGCCACTCCTCTGGATTTAAACCGTACGCTTTCAGAGATCAGCCAGGACATCGCTATCCGGGTGGTCAGCGAAACCGAGGGCAACCACACTGCTGCAGCCAAACGCTTGGGTATCAGCCGTACAACCCTATGGCGTCTGTTGCAAAAATAATACGCAAACGAAGCTAGTAAAACAATTGTTTACTAGCTTCAAACTGTAAATAAAGGAGCCAGGGCTCAAGCCCTGGCTCTATTTTTTCCTTCTTTTTGAATAATTCCAGTACAGAAAACAAACAATCTTATTTTATGATTGCATGCTTCTCAACACCTTCTCTATCGGCTTACCTTTAGCCAGTTCATCCACCAACTTGTCTAACCAGCGTACCTTCTGCATAAGCGAATCTTCGATTTCCTCGACGCGAACCCCGCAGATTACACCGGTAATTTTGGAAGCGTTCGGATTGATTTGAGGGGCTTCGGCAAAGAAGGTCTCAAAATCAACATCTTTATCGATTTGAGATTGTAATCCGAGTTCATCGTAGCCTGTCAGCCATTGGATGACGGTATCGACTTCCGCCTTCGTCCGTCCTTTACGCTCAGCTTTTTGAATATACATAGGGTAAACTAAAGAAATTTTCATTTTGTACACACGTTCGTTATTCACTTTTCATCCCTCCATTTGCTTCGGCGCTTCTTCCGCGACGACATTCCAGTTCACGCCGAACTTGTCCGTTACTGCAGCGTGGAACACACTGTAGAAGGTCTCGGTGGGTGGAAGTACCACCTCGCCACCCACGCAAAGCGCGTCAAAGATACTCGCCGCTTCCTTGCCCGTAGGAACCGTTGCGGTTAGTTTGATGTTATTGCCGTTCCTGGGCGGCATAGCTTCATCAGCAAACCAGAAGTTCGTACCGCAGATGGCCATCTCTGCGTGCATAACCCAAGTACGCAGCAGCTCAGGCGGCGTCTTTGACCCCTCCGGCATATAGTCACCGTAAGGCAGGATTTTGGGCTCGTCGCAAGGAAAGACGGTACGGTAAAAATTCAGTGCGTCTTTGCAGTTACCGTTGAATGTGAGGTAAGGTGTAATCATGGTTTCTTCTCCTTTTTTGCTTTTAGGGTTAATCAGGTAGTAATTGCCCTGCACCTGCTTGTTAAATTTAGTATAACATAATATTTATTTAATACGCATCCATGGATTAACATCTATAGCCTTATCTGTCTTGCATAAATGCCAATCCCGGTTCCCCCTCCAACTTGCCAGATTTTTTCACAAACTGAGACACTATTTCTTTTTGATCAAATAAGACACATCCGCCTGTATGTGCAGCAGTAAGGAGGCCTTCCTCCCGCAGGCTGGTAAATAGCGGCGATTTCAATGCTTCACCTAACGATGTATTCCAAAGGTTAACGTCCGAATATGGCGAAAAGGGGCATGGCTCGGCATTACCAGACGCACTGATGTGGAAGAAGCCGCGGCCGGCTGCTAAACAGCCTCCTGATTCCGATTCATCGCCGGGAAAGGAAATGATGATCATACCTTTTTGGCGGGATCGCGCTTCATTGATGCGCGCTGCCAGTTTCCTACGGTCCTCATCATCAAGCGCAAGGTCAGGCCGCTCCACCGGGACATATTCCACATAGAAGACCACTTTACATCCCATTTCTTTAAGGTTGTCAATATAAGCACTATCGGTTACCGCCTCCAGATTATCGGAGGTCACCGTGACGGAAGCTCCGAAAATCAGTCCGAGACGTCTCAGACGGCACATGGTTTCCGTAGTCTGTTTATATACGCCTTGACCGCGCCTTAAATCAGTCGCTCTTTCATCTCCCTCAATACTGACAACAGGAACAAGGTTCCGATGAGAAGACACTAATTCCAAGGCAGCATCATCTAACAAGGTCCCATTTGTGAATACCGGAAACAGCAAATTCTTTCGCTTAGCCGCCGCTTTTAACACATCTTGCCGAAGGAACGGTTCGCCGCCCGCCAGTATAATGACCGAAACACCCAACGTCTCCGCTTCATCAAAAATACGTTCCCACATGGTGACCGGCAGTTCCCGAGATACATTACAGGTGTGATTAGCCTGCGCATAACAACCGGAGCAATGCAGATTGCAATTATCCGTAATACTGGCTATCAGAAATGGCGGGATATGCTCTCCGGCTTGCCCAAACTCAAGTCTGCGCCGGGCGGCTTGTTGGGCGGCAGCGGCATACTGTAAGAAAAATGCGCTTTGCCTCGGGTTCTTTAGCGTGACTCTCAGGGCATCTTTGATAAGCCGTTCCATTCCATTGTTCAAATACTGTTCCAAATTAAGATTCATTATTTTCTCCCCCATTCAGCGTAACCTTTTCATACCGAAAGCCTGTTATGCCGCTTTTTTTATCTTTCCGTTCACCAACCTTGACATATCCCAAAGACTCATAAAACTTATGCAAGCCATAGCTGTCGGCAAGGGTTTCAAGTTTCCATCTCTTAACCTTGGGGTACAATTTTTCAATTGATAGCATAATTTGTTTCCCGTAGCCTTTATGCTGCTCGTTGGGATCAAGGAATATTGCGCCTATTTCGCCTTTCCTTCCTAACACCGCAACAAATGTCCCTCCAATTATCCTATTATCCGCAAGAATAGTTTTACCGAATATAAGAGGCGGCATAAAACTTTTACGCTAAGTTGTCTACCAATACGTCAATGAAATAGTTACGCTGTTCAGAATTGGTTAGGTCAATACCGCTGTACATATGAAATGAAGCCGCGTTGATGGCAGAAGCCTGTATCGGTTGTATGAGTTGCAGGGCGATAATCCGTAATTGCATATCGTCTTTCTGTTCCCCGAATATCTCTTTAAGTAAAGGGATGATGTATAACGGCGCTTGCATACTCCCTTCGGTCATCTCCCGAAGCATCATAAATCGAATCATTTTTTTATCGTTTCCAGCTACATCACATAGCTTTTTCAACATAATCCTCAGCCTAAGGTCCGGCTCCATTGGGGAATAATCATCGCTTTCTGTAATTTCAGAAATGACCCGCACCATAACGTCGCCTATTGCGATGCTGATCAAGTTGTCTTTGCTCTTAAAATGATAATTTACCAAACCTGTAGCAACACCAGCTTTTTCCGCAATTTGCCGAACAGTAATCTTCCCGATATCATCGGCTTCGTCCATCAGGGACTTCGTTGTTTCGATTAATTTCTGCCGCAAATCTTGTTCGTTAGAACTCATCATAATCCTCCCTTCTTCATCATGTTAAATATATACTACATAATTACTGAACATGTTCAGGATAGCGTGAATTCCTCTCAAAGTCAAGTGTCTTAAAAAAATTGTTTTCGCTCCCACCATGCTGATAACTGGTTAATGATCTTTTAAAAAAATACTGAGACAGATCCCTCTTGTTTCTTTTTCATTCAAAGGGAACTGCCTCAGTGACATCGGTTCTTTGCAATATGAAGTTTCGGTATAAACTGAGTTTGGAGGATCTCATTTACTACTTCATCTGACTATTTCATATATAATGCCTTCTCTCCTGCTTTAACTCAGCCCACCACCATAGGCTGCATGCATAATAATACTCCGGACTTTAATATTAAAAAAAGGAAATAAATTAGAGGCATGCCTCTAATTTATCTCCTTTAACTCACCGGTAATCATGTATATCGTTCTTTCACAAATATTAGTAGAATGGTCGGCGATTCTTTCAAGATACCGTCCTAAGAATAGAAGTTTAGTCCCTTGTTTTGTAAGTTCCCTTTTTTCTGCGATGATGTTAAGGAAATCATTTATAACGGTTTCATAGAGCCTGTCAACATCTTCGTCCCTCTCAGCTGCCTTTTGTGCAAGGGCAATATCCTCATTTACAAAGGCATCAAGGCTCATCTTTAACATTTTCTGAGCTATATCTGCCATCCTTGGAATATCTTTTAGGGAATTCAAAATGGGTTCTTCGCCAATCTCAAGTAATACCTCTGCAATGTTTACTGCATTATCTCCCATTCTCTCAAGATCTGTTATGATTTTCAGAACCGATGCAATTGTCCTTAAATCCTTGGCGAGAGGCTGCTGAAGGGCAAGAAGCATCATACAATCCTTTTCAATTTCAAGTTCTAACTGATCTATTTCGTCATCTTTCTTCAAAACATTCCTTGCAAGATTAAGATCTTGTGTCTTCATAGCAGTCACTGACGTGTCAATAATATTCTCAACCAGAGCTCCCATTTTTAATACCTTTTGTTTAACTTCAAGTATCTTCTGAGTAAAACGTTCTCTAACCAATTTGCTCATCTCCTTTTACAAAAAATTATAAAATATACGGAATCTTAACCAAATCTACCGGTGAGATAATCGTTCGTTCGATTATCCTTGGGGAATGAAAAGACCTCTTGGGTATAACCTTGTTCTATTAGATCTCCCATTAACATGAATGCAACCCGGTCAGCGATACGCCCAGCCTGCTGAACGGTATGTGGTGCAATGATAATGGTATATTGCTCTTTAAGCTGTATTAAGGATTCCTCAATTTTGGCCGTTGATATCGGGTCAAGTGCTGAACATGGTCTGTCCAGCAAAATAACTTCCGGCTCAAGAGCCAAAACTCTGGCAATACACAAGCGCTGCTGCTGACCACCGGATAACCTGGCTGCAGGAGTATCCAGCCTATCTTTGACATCATCCCAGAGGGCAGACATACGCAGAGCTTTTTCCACTTCCTCTGCCACATCCGCCTTGGATTTCATTCCACCCATACGGGGGCCCAATGCGACATTGTCAAAGATGGACATAGGCAGAGGCGTTGGTACATCAAAGACCATCCCCACCCTGCGGCGCAGTTCTGTCACATTAACATCCGGATCAAAGATGTTTTTCCCTTCTAAAAGTATCTCACCCTCATGACGGGCTCCCACCGTCAAGTCACTTAGACGGTTTAATGTGCGAAGCAATGTTGTTATTCCACTATTGGCTGGACCAAAAACAGCCATAATCCGATTTTTAGGTATCTCCAGGTTAAGTTCTTTAATAACCTGCTTTTGTTGATAATAGAAGTTTAATCCTTTTATTTCTATTTTTGATTTCTGTGTCATTTTTCACCTCTTAACGGCCTTTAGCTATGAATCTATTGACCAGCATATTGAAACCAACATTAAGCAGAAGAATAAGAATAATCAAGAGCGCTGCTGTTCCATAAGCGTTATCCATGGATATTCCCTCCCTCGCCAGTATATAAAAATGTACTGCCATCGTTCGAGTTGGGGAGAAGATTGATGTAGGCATGCGCAATGCAGAGCCTGCTGTTAAAATAACAGCAGCTGTCTCAGCTACACATCGCCCTATACTCAAAATTACTCCATTAACTATTCCGGGGAGTGCTGATGGGAGTACCGTCCTGGTTATTGCCTGCCACTTTGTAAGTCCCAAAGAGAAGCCTACCTCCCGGTATAGCTGCGGCACAGTACGAATCGCCTCTTCTGATGTACGTATGATAGTAGGCAGAATCATGATAGCCATGGTTAATCCGCCGGACAAAATTGACCATCCCATTTTTAAGTAAATAACAAAGAAGATAAAACCAAAAAGTCCATAAACAATGGAGGGTATCCCTGCCAGAGACTCGGCACTGAAACGGATAATGCGGGTGACTCTGCTCTCACGTGTGTACTCCGTAAGGTAGATAGCTGTTCCAATTCCAAATGGTGTTGCGACAATTACGGCTACTGCAGTCACAATCAAAGTACCGACAATGGAAGAAGAAATACCCCCTGAACGGCCCATATCCCGCGGAATATCTGTTAAAAACTGCCAGCTGAGCATAGGTATGCCCTTGATTAGTATATGGATAATTATAGAAAAAAGAATTGCAATAACAAGAAGAGCAGCTGTCCAAATCAAAAATTTTGCTATCTTTTCGGAAGCTTTCGCGTTAATTCTCATAATGACCTCACCTCTTTCGTGTGATGTATTGGGCAGAAGCATTTAAAATCATGATAATGACAAACAATACAATACCTGTGGCGAAAAGCGCCTGCTGGTGTTCGCCTGATGCATATCCCATCTCAATACCGATATTCGTGGTCAGTGTCCTGACAGGGTCAAGAACTGATTCAGGAAGTGCAACAGCATTACCCAGAACCATAATCACCGCCATAGTCTCACCAATTGCCCTGCCTAAACCTAAAATTACGGCGGCAACGATACCCGACTTGGCCGCAGGTAACAGCAAGGAACGTATCGTTTGCCATTGTGTCAATCCTAATGCAAGTGCTCCATCCTTATAATGGCGCGGCAGCGCAAGGAGAGATACTTCGGTGATACTGATGATCGTTGGCAGGATCATAATACCCAAAATGATGGAACCGGCCAATATGCTTAAGCCCGGCCCTCCCAGATAGTTACGTATCATTGGTACAACGAACAATACTCCCCAGAACCCATATACCACGGAAGGTATGGCAGCCAGCAACTGGATGGCGGGTCTGAATATGTTTCTAAGTTTTGCAGGAGCAAACTCAGCCAGAAAAATGCTGCAGCAAATGGCGATGGGAACTCCCAGGATTGCTGCTCCTAAAGTGACCGATACAGATCCCACTATCATCGGGAAAATGCCATAGGCACCTTGGCTTGGAGCCCATTTCATCCCAAAAACAAAGTTTATTATACCAACCTTGGCAATAATAGGGATACCTTTTATAAATATAAACACAGTGATTAACGCAAGCACTGATAAAGTCGAAAGAGCAATTAGAAGAAACACACGCTCAGATAATTTTTCTTTAAAATTCTTCATTTTCCTGCCCCCTCTTCTGATGGAATAAGTCCCTCATTGGTCAGTAATTTTTGCCCTTCTGAAGAAAGGGTAAAATCTATGAATTCCCTATTTAACCCAGTCGGCTCGCCGTCAGTAACAAATAAAAACTGCCTGGATAGTCTATAGCTGCCATTCATTATATTTTCTCGTGTCGCTTCGATGCCATCTAAATGTAAAGCTTTCACTTCATCTGTAACCAAACCCAAAGAGATAAATCCTATCGCATTGGGGTCATCCGCAACCAATTGCCGTACCGCCCCATTGGAGTCCTGTACGATAGCTTTCGGGGTTATCTCTTCTTCCCCCATCAACAGCTCCGCAAAGGCACTTCTTGTACCTGAACCTTCTTCACGCGCTATGATATTGATCTTTGACTTTGTGCCTCCCAATTGGCTCCAGTCGGTAATTGTAGCAGCGTAAATATCGCGAATCTGATCTGATGTAAGGTCTTGTATCGGATTCCTTGGGTTAACTATTAATACCAATCCATCCTTGGCAATTTCTACATTCCACAGATTTTTCTCCTCATCGGTCAATGCTCGGGAGGACATTCCAATATCAGCACTGTGTGTCTTGGTTGCCGTAATGCCGGCCGAAGATCCTCCACCCTGGATATCAATCACAGCATCTGGATTTAAAGCCATGTACTCTTCTGCCAGAATCTCAGCATAGGGTTGTACGGAAGTTGAGCCTGCAACAATCGTAGCTGAGCCAGGTGCCTGGCTGCATGCAGTCAGCACACCCATAGAAAGGGTCAATATCACTACGCTGACAGAACCTTTTATTCGTCTTAATAATTTGCACGTTACAATCTTTTTCCTCATGTCTCTCACAAAAATCAAACATCAAAATCATCAGCTATGATAAAACTCCAATGCTTGATTTCCTCCATTTCTCAGAATATATTAAAGAACTGCAAGTTCACATTTTAAAATTTTTATCCGAACCGACCTGTAATATAGTCCTCGGTGCGTTTATCCTTTGGATTTGCAAAAATTTCTGCTGTTGGAGCATATTCGACCAATGTCCCCGCTCTATCATGATCCATCATCATAAAAGCAGTCATATGAGATACCCTTGCCGCTTGTTCCATACTATGAGTTACAATAATGATCGTATATTTTTGCGCCAGTTCCTCCATTAACCCCTCAACTTGCATTGTAGATTCCGGATCAAGAGCACTGCAGGATTCATCCATTAATAAAACCTCAGGCTCCACAGCCAATGCACGGGCAATACACAGACGCTGCTGCTGGCCCGGAGAAAGATCAAACGCGGATTCTTTCAGCTTGTCCTTAACTTCGTCCCATAAAGCTACCTGGTTCAAGTTCCTTTCCACAATCTCATCAAGACGGGCTCTTTGCTTTATTCCATGGTGCCTTGGACCAAAAGCCATATTATCATACACAGACATAGGAAAGGGATTAGGTTTTTGAAAAACCATTCCAACTCTTTTTTTCAGTGCAACAACATCCATACTTTTATCATAGATAGAAACACCATCAAGCATAATTTTTCCCTCTACCCTAACTCCTGGTATCGGGTCATTCATACGATTAAAAAGACGCAGAAGAGAAGATTTACCGCATCCCGACGGCCCAATTATGGCTGTAATAGCACATTCCGTAATATCCATTGTGACATTCCTCAGCGCTTGGAAGTTGCCATAAAATAGGTTTACCGCATCTGTTTTTATCTTGGCTTTTTGCCCAGATTTTAACATTTGATCATCCATTCGTCACCCTCGCTAATCGACTCCTTATTAAAACTTTTATAAGAAGCGCTTATCCTTTATAATATTTTAAACTTCTATCTTCCTATTCACAACAAATATTAATTATACAATAATTAATGATAATTAAAGCATTATCTATGTTAATTATAGGTAAAATTTGTGTAAAATTTTCATCCCCAAAAAGAGACCAACAGGTATGGTAATATAAAATCCTGCCTGCGGGGCACATAAGATACCGATATTCTTCAAGTATTTTCCGAAGCATTTTTGTAAATAATTCTTCGAACATAATAGCATTTTTTCCTTTATAACTATCTTGTCCATATTTCGGAATATATTTTCATATTCATACTGTTCAAATTCCCAAATTTTTGTTTTTATACTATTTTTAGGCTAGTTTACAAGGAACTGCACGCGTACCGTTAAACGGGCTGATGACAGCAAAAGGCGGTATGCACCAGATAAAGTGCATACCGCTGTTTTGTTGTGGAGGAATCCAATGGAGGGAGAGTCAAGGACCGAGTAGCCGCTCGTATTATCCTTGACACTCCCTCCATCTCCTGCACCCTTCGCCTTAAACCAATAGGGTACAGGTATTTTTATTGAGTTGTGATTTTTATAACAACGCAAAATGGGGACTTTCTATAACTGATTTCATCTGACATAAGCAAAAAGGGTGTCCGGCAGGGTCAAGCATGACTCTCCAATCATCGGAAAATTGCTCATCTGCGATTGTCGCTCCACAATGAATTGCATATTCAACTGCCTTTTCCAAATCATTAACAGCGAAGTCTAAATGCGCCATTTGCTGTTGTGCTTCAGGCTTATCCGGCCAAACAGGCGGTTTATACTCAGGATTCCTTTGAAACGTTATACCAGGATACATCCCCTGCTCCGTTCCCGGAGCTCCTACACATGCCCAATCTTCATTATAAAATGGTATTTCCCACTTGAGCAGCGCCGCATAAAACTTTGCTAATTCATAAGGGTCTATGCAATCCACCGTAAATGAGTACATTTTGATTTTCAGTTCATTATCCATAGCGCGAATACCTCCAAATAAAGAATTGTTATTTATGGAAAAAAAGTACAACCATCTCCATATGTGCTGGGACAACAGTTCTATACTGCATAATGGAACTTATTGAAATTATGCCATTGACATTTTCATTTTTTTAATAATCTCTTCTAATGACTCCATCAGAACCTTTGCCATTTCAAATTCGTTCGTCCGAAGCAGCTGCTGAATTCTGGTTTCTGTCTCTTTTTTCTTTTGCTCCAGCAGCAGATAGTCTTTGTCAAAATGATTGGCATAAATCATCTGCCGGAATTTGCGGATGCTCATTCTGCGCACCGTGTTGTTTTCTACCAAAAGCACATAGTCCATACAATTGGCCACCGTATAATAATCATGGGATATCATAAGAATTGCACCTTTGTACTCAGAAATCGCCTGTTCTAATGCAATCTGCGCATAAACATCCAAATGCCCCGTCGGTTCATCTAACAGCAGGAAGTTGGCTTTTTCTAATGAGAGCACCGCTAATTGAAACAAATCCTTTTCTCCACCAGACAATTCACTCACTTTCTGACCAAGCGTCTCTCCTTCAAAACCATATTTTTTTAAATAGTTCTCTATATCACTTTTTCTATCAAATCCTTTTTCTTCGAAGATTTCAAGCAACGTTATCGTATCGTCATATAATGAGCCAGTAATCTGGGAAAACATGCTGACCTTTGCACTTTCACTAATCCTGATCGTGTCTTTCTTATTTTCAAAGACTTCGCATAGCATTGTTGTTTTTCCTGTTCCATTACTCCCCACAATTGCTACATGCTCTGCAGGCTTCATTTCAAAATTTACATGCTCTAAAAGCTGCTCATCAAACGCAACGCTGTAATCCGTTAATTCCAGAATATTTTCATCTGCCACTTCGTTTTCCAGATCAAAATATAGTTCCGGCTGTTTGATATCCACGAAAGGAGTCTTTGTTTTTCTTGCTTTCAGCCGGTCCACCAAGGTCTGTCTTGCATGTACGGCTCTTCCAAGGGATGGGTTGTCCATTTCCGACGCTCTCGCTCTGGATTTCTGTAAAATTCTACTTTGACGGTCAATCTCAGCCTGGTCTGCAGCTGCTGCTTCTTCTAAATCAATCTTCGTAGCGAGAAGTTCATAATTATATTCTGTATAGGTTCCATCAAATTCCTGAACATCCATATTTTCCATGTGAAGTATCTTGTTAAAGCAATGGTTTAACAAATACCGGTTATGTGTGATAATAAGAAGCGTTCCTTTGTGGGCATTGATCAGATTTCTTAATGCATTCAGATGATTAAAATCCAAAAATACATCCGGTTCATCCATAATAAGAAGCCTTGGACTCAGCATCATCTCTCTGATTACCTGAACCAGCTTAAATTCTCCGCCACTCAGACTACTGATTTTCTGTTCTTCTAACTTTTGCAGATCAGCTAGTTTTAATTGTTTCTTAATATTGATTTCGTGTGACTCTCCATCAATCGCATTCCATTCATCTAACTCTTTTTGATATTCCTCGAAAATACTTTCCAGGTCTACAGCAGTTTCCATTTCCTTACAAAGGTCAAATATTTTCTGCTCATGCTTTACAAATTCATCGCTGATATACTGAAACACGGTCATATCTTCTTTTGGATCTAATTGCGAAAATTGACTGACATATCCGATTCTGCCTGTATTGTCGATTTCTATTTTCCCATCGTACAGATACTCTTCGGAGTGCATTATTAAATCGAGTAACGTACTTTTTCCTGTACCATTGGTACCAATCAATGCGCAATGTACATTATCTTCTATTGTAAATGAAACTTTTTTATATAAATCCTTTTGCGGATATGAGTAGGACAAGTTTTGAACCTTAATCATGATTACCTCCTATGGTATTTATTTCTGATATAGTTTGACACAAACTTCACAATGTGATGCAACCGTTCTTTTATACTTCGTGTCAAAATCCCACTTTACCCCGCCTACTTTTAATTAAACAAGATTATTAAGTTGTTGCATTGTCATTTTTATCACTTTATTATATCGGCGTTTTGGTGTAACGTCAAGATATGCTGAGATAACCACTATTCAGGCATCTCAAAGTTATAGCTGGTAATTATTATTTTCCTAGTGATATAATAACAGCAAAAACAAAGCATCCCAAAATATGAGTGAACCTTCAAACTGATGAAAAATATATAAAATGCCAAATTAAAAACACGTTCGGTTTTGTCTGTATCCAAAACTATGAACGTGTTTTTAAGATGAGGCCGTCGGAAAATAATTTGCCATATTTTGTACTACTGCCAATTAAAATACTTAATTCTATACAAGGGCTACGCCGCCATCTACGATTATGAACTGGCCCTGAACATAACTGGAACTATCGCTGGAAAGATAGAGAACTGTACCATTTAATTCCCCTTTTCTTCCTGGACGTCCTGCCGGGTTCAATGTATTATATTGGTTCAGAAAATTCTCTGACTTAAATAAAGTATCACTCGTCATTTCACTTTCAAAAAGAGCCGGTCCAATGGCATTCACTGTGATACCATATTTAGCATAGGAAGCTGCCATACCTCTTGTTAAGCCTACCACTGCTGCTTTGGAGGAATTATAGGAATGTCTGATAAATACATCAAACTTATCTGCAACAACTGCATTTACGGATGCAATATTAATAATCTTACCATAACCTCTTTCCTTCATCTGCGGAAGTACATATTTGCTTGCTAAAAAGATTCCCTTCACATTCGTATCAAAGGATTTATCCCAATCCTCCACTGACATGCTGTCTACACCGCCATGAACAGCAACTCCTGCATTATTTAACAAAATATCAATGTGACCGAAGGAATCAAGCACTGTTTGCATTGCTGTTTTTACACTTTCCTCATTTGTAACATCACATCCAACTGCTACTACCTTTCTGCCTATTTTCTCAATTTCTGCTTTTACTTCGTTTAACTTTTCAATACGTCTTGCCAGTAATGCAACATCTGCTCCTGCTTTTGCATAGGCTAGTGCGGCATCTGCACCAAGCCCTGAACTAGCTCCTGTTACTACAGCTACTTTTTCAGTTAAATCAAAAAAATTTTCCATATTTATATACATCCTTTCACTTTTATCAATTGAGATCACAAATAATATTCCCAAAAATCGAATTAAATACGGCCTGTTTCCATAAATGCCGTACGGTCATAGCGTCCGGTTAACAAATATGGAATTACATCATTGGCTTCTAGTTTTTCTACTAAATTAAGTTTATGTACTAACAAACTGTTCTTTGAATAAGCACCGCCTATTATGGTGTTAACAGGAAGTTCTGCCCATGGGTCATCAATACTTGATTTTAAATTGAGCGAAACCAATCCCGGCTCCCATGATTGATAATTATATTCGCATTGATTCATAAGCAATGCTCCGTTCAGGAAATGAGAAACACCGTTTTCATCTGGCATCCGGTCAAAATGGAAATAGAACCCGCCTCCAAATGTCTGCTTACCTGCTGCCGGGAATTGATAGAGAGCCGCGGTCAGAGGATTATTATATTCACCTAATTTCATGGTTGCTTCTACAAGCTGTGTTCCTCTTCTCGTTACTCCTGCTGTTACCGTGTCACCATTTCTTCTAATGACAAATTCTCCTCCCAGTTTCTTTGGAATACTTCCATTATCACGGCCGCATTGTACTGCCATTTCAGCTCCTGATCCGCCAAGTACCAGACCCATCGTATATAAACCAAGTGTCTTACCGTAGGTTGCATAAACCCCCAAAATAGCTTCATAGTAGTCATCTGCAAATGTTGGATTATTCACACGGCAGATGGACAAGGTAACTACCGGCATAGAAAACGGTTTCAACGGCGGCGGAAGTATCCGCGCAATTGCTGCCGGGTCAGTAAGATAACTGATGTAGAGTCCCTCCTGATTATCCATTAGAGATATCTTGCCGAAGTTTGGTATTTCATCTTTGGAAACCCGGAAGCTTGGAGCTTTTTGTTTTTCCATAAATAATTCACTTCCTGCCTCATAACCTGTACGTACTGCAGGTGCGATAGTTCCATCTTTTATGGCACTTCCTATTACCTTCACCTCTGCACCCTTTGCTTCTAATTCAGAAACCAAAGATTGATCCGGTCTGAATCCAAGAGAAAGTACGACTGCATCGGCAGATACAATCACTTCTTCATGATCTTCCAATCTCTCCAGTATAATCCTGTTACATTTTATCTCTTTTAAGGAATGTCCCAGCAAATAATCTGCACCTGATTTAGTAAGTCGTCCACAGACATCAGCTACATTGGTATGGTTCGCATTTGGAGCAGGCTTATCAAGCATATCAATAATGGTAACCTGATTTCCCTCTTCACAAAGATATTCTGCCGTCTCAAGTCCTGTAAGCCCTGCACCGATCACAGCTACTTTTTTCCCTTTTAATGCTGAATTTCCTGACAGCACCGATTCCACCGTAAATACATTGTCACCCATTATTCCGGGGATTTTTCCTGGAATAATGGAGGCAGAGCCTGTGGCAAGAATGACTGCATCTGGCTTATATTCCATAATCATATCTGCGGTTGCTTCCGTATTTAATTTTACTTCTACTCCAAGCCGTTTCAATTCACCGCTATAGTAATCGGCAATCCACTGCATACGTTCCTTTAACGGCGGCTTTTTGGCCAGATTAACGGTTCCTCCAAGTTCACTTTGACGGTCAAGCAAAGTCACTTTGACTCCACGAAGGGCAAGGGTTTGTGCTGCACACATTCCAGCCGGTCCGCCGCCAACAACAATTGCAGTATGTCCTTTTGTATCGTGAACAAGATTCCCATATTTCCGCTCTCTTGCATATCTTGGGTTTAATGCACATTCCGGCGGTAAACCGGCAGCGTTATATTCATTCAGGCTTTCAAAGCAGCGCAGACAGGAGACACATTTGCGTAACTCACTTTCTCTTCCTTCCTGTACTTTTTTTCCCCACTCTTCATCAGCATTCCAGGTACGTCCCATGGAAATAAAATCTACTACCCCTTCTTCCAGGAATTTTTCCGCTACTGCAGGTTCTCTAAATACCGATACACCGATCACAGGAATTTTCACATGACTTTTTACTGCCAAAAGCATGTCGTGTCTCCAACCCTGTGGGAAAGAAATAGGTTCTATGCAGGTCATGCCTGTTTCATATAATCCACAGCTGGTATCAATAAAATCAATACCTGCCTGCTCTAAGGCCATGGCAATCTTTATACCATCTTGAATATGGATATACTCTTCTGTTACACCTGTCTTATCCAGAAATTCTTCTACACTTAACCGGACACCGATCGGGAAATCCGGGCCACATTCTTTCCGTATTCCATTGATAATTTCAATTATCATTCTTAGACGATTTTCAAAGCTTCCGCCGTATTCGTCTTCCCTTTTATTTGTATAAGGAGACAAAAACTGATGCAACAGATATCCATGTGCTGCGTGTAATTCCACGCCGTCACAACCTGCTTTTTGAACTCTGACAGCACCTTCGATAAACTGCAAAATCAATTGTTGTATTTCCTCTATGGTAAGTGCACGTGTCTCCTGTTTTACTAATTTACAAGGAATCGGAGACGGTGCAACTACCGGCTGTCCGCCAATAAGTGCAGACACCGTTTCACGTCCAGGATGATGCAACTGTATCAATATCTTGCTGCCATGCTTATGTACTGCTTCCGCAAGTTCGGCCAGTGGTCCGATATGCCTGTCTTTTGTGACTGACAGCTGTCTCATAAGCCCTGCTCCATGCGTATCATTGATACGGGTAATCTCCGGTATGATGATTCCTGCACCGCCAACCGCTCTTGCTTCGTAAAAAGCAATCATATCTTCAGAAGGCGTTCCATCAAGGTTGGCAAGTCCGCACCCCATTGGAGACATGACCAAACGATTCTTAATCGTTACCTTTCCAATTCTTTCCTCTTCAAATAATTTGTTATACATTTTTCCCCTCCTATTATGTTCCTATATAAGATTATCTGCATGAAACGACAACCTTCATAATGCCATAAGAATACGTTAAAATCAGCAATTTAACAATGTGTACCATGAATGATAAAAATTTGACAATTTGTTCATCGTGCACTATAGTAAAAATATCTTTTAAACAGATCATTTCTAAAATGGGGGAAACTATGAAATTTGCAAAGTTTATAGAAAAAATCTCAGAAGAATATTCAATTGATATCCTATCACAAGGAGAAGATTTAGAAATACAGGATGTTGCTTTGATTGACAACAAGCATGATAATACGATTAGGAATACTCTTTACTTTGGTTATGATAAACAATTAAAACATGCAGTATCTATTCCATCTCAATGCATAATTGCACGCACGGATTCTGCAGCGATTCCCCTTCCCACTGTGAGTAGTAATATCGCTTTGGTAGCAGAAGACTCTTTATTTACCATATTCAACGATGCAAAAGCTTTGATTGAAGCGTCTCAAAAAGGAATTTTTGAGGAACTTACTGCTATCGCTGATAAAACCCATAACATTGAAGCCGTTATTGATGCTGCCTCTGTAAGGCTTGGGAATTCTTTGCTGTTCTGTGATACGAACTTTAAAATCATTGCCTATTCTACATCTATCCCTGTCCTCGATCCTCTTTGGATAGAAAATACAAAGAAGGGATACTGCTGTTATGAATTTATCAATGAAGTAAAAGAATTAAAATCCATACGCAACGCTTCCCAGACTACAGCCGCCATAGAAGTCACCTGCAACAAATCCCCTTTCCGTAAGTTGAGCAGTAAAGTTTTTCATAATCAAACCCAGATTGGATTTTTATTGATGATTGAAGGAGAGAACAACTTTCTTCCTTCCCATTTTGAAATGTTAAGTACAATAAGCCATGTTATCAGCTACACCATTTCATACTATAAATCGGACTTATTTGAAAAAAACAGCATTTATCATGAAGTATTATATGATATGCTGATCGGAACGCCATCAAAGGATATCATGCCAAGACTGACAGAACTTCAATTTCCTGCCAAAATGCTGGTTCTATTCATTCATCCTGCAAAATATCCTGGGCAACCGTACTTAAAAAATTTTATATGCAAGAATCTGAAAATACAGATTCCCGGTACCCATATTACTTATCATAATAACGGGATTGTTGCGGTTATTCCGTTAAAAGAAGATACTGAAATAGATTTAGAGTCACTGGAAATGTTAAAATATTTTTCTAAAAAGGAACACATACGAATGGGAATCAGTAACTCTTTTTCCTGCATTGAAAACTTTGTAAGCCACTATGAACAAGCACATGCAGCATTAGAATTGGGCCATAAATTAAACCCGGAAGAATTGGTATACCTCTATCAAGATTATCAGATTTATGATTTGTTTTCGGAAGTGAAGAATCCAGATAAATTAGGGCGGTACTGTCATCCTGCTCTGGCAGTACTCAATCAGTATGACCATGAAAATGGTTCGCAGCTATATAAGACCTTATATGTCTACATAGAAAAGGGGAATAACATTAAATTAACTTCGGAAAGTCTATATATCCACCGAAATTCCCTTGTCTACCGTTTAAATCGTATCACGGAAATATGCCGGGTTGATCTTACAGACATTAATACGCTTTTCCTGCTTCGGCTTTCTTTTCTTATAGATCGGTATAATGAGCGAAATAATAGCTTCGCAGTTTATCAAAATAATATAATGCCAAACAATTTAAAATACTCGTGAGGGAATGATATCTCTTATCTTCCAAATTAAAATCGCAATAAGAAAGCAAGGTTCCGATTATTATCTTTGCCTTGCTCCCTTAGTGAACTAAATTTTATTTTATCTTTTGAGATACTAGTGTCTTGTACCTATCCGATTACTAATTTCGCTTCTTATCCGGTTCCAGTGCCCCCGTTGGACGTCTTCCGATATTCTCATATTTTTTCCGTAAAATAACCAGCAAACAGATATCCTTCTCTCCTTGGAGTTATTATGTCAGTAGTCTGTTGCTAAGCGGCAGAGCTACGTTAGGCGCCTAATGATGTAATTGCTCAATCAGCCGGTGAGGATGGACCCTCACCAGCTGACTCTCTATCATGCCATCTACATCATGACTCTTGCTTTGGCTACCGCCCTCATACAAAAACCATGAAGGGTTATTAAATGTCAAAAAATATCCTTCTTTGCCAATTTATAATCTGCGATTGCTAACTTACGTCTTACGTCAATGCTGTAAGGACATTCCGGCGTACATTTGCCGCAATCGGTGCAGCTGTCAGCCTTAACCTCCAGTTTGGAATAAAGGTTCATAGCCATATCTCGATTGCCAAACCAAAAACGTAGCCGTTCCTTTAAAGCATAATCGGAAGCATTGGTTACGATACCATCCGCCATTTGCCGGTCAAAATAGCCCTCATACAGGAAGATATCAGTAAGGGGAATGCTCTCTGGACAAATCATACATTTCCCACATTGTCTGCATACATAGGTACCAAGCTCAGGAGAGTTAGTATATATATCCTCCATCTCTTCTTCTGACATTGATTTGAATTCATTCGCATAACGTAAATCCGCCTCTAGTAATTCTCTATTATTGATACCTGCAACGACAATGGATACCGGCTGACTGAAGGCATAACGGAACGCCTGCGGAGCAGAACGCCACAATAGACCGTCTGCTACCGGTTTCATTAAGATAATGGCAGTATTGTTCTTGAGTGCTAATGGTAGCAATACCTCTTGTATCTCGGGGAAGTTGAAATGATCATAATAATTAATGGTCGTCATTACAGCCTCAAAAGGATATTCCTTTAATGCACGGATTAAGACATCGGGTTGCCCATGCATTGAGATTCCTATGTGATGAATGCGGCCTTCCTCTTTCGCTTGCAATGCACCTTCCAATGCCCCGCCGGGAGCAAGGATCGCATCCAACTCCTCCATGGTTCCCACAGCATGCATAATGAGAAGATCTACATAATCCGTATTAAGATTATGTAAGCTACGATCTAAGGAGGCTAACAATCCATCCTTGTAACGTTCTCCCGACTTTGTTGCCAGAATGAATTCCTTTCTTCTTACTGATACACATTGTCCTATCTTTCTTTCTGACTCACCATCCCCATAGCTGGCAGCAGTCTCAATATAATTACCCCCTTCATCCAGATATCGGTTTAATAGATAGTTCGCCTCGCTTACTGGAATTTCCAGCAAATGAAATCCACCAAATCCAAGAATTGAAGTGTGTAAACCTGTGTTACCAAATGGCCGTTTTTGCATAATATCACCATACCTTTCTTGTTTCGTATATAGACATCATATATCCTTGTTTAATTACGTGTCAATATGATAGTATGATAACAGAAAAGATGCCATCCTGCCTCCTTAAAAAATGGTTTGCAAGAACGAAACCTTCATTATATATCGGATTCCCGTTGTTCGGCCAGATACATGCCCCAATCTTCAAACTGTTTCGGAATTGAAAATACATCTTTATCATCAATCGTTACTCGATCAGAAGTACCTGGATGTTTTTCTGAGAAGGTCTCCCAAGCTGAAAGGATATCGTACTTTTTCTTAATATCGTGTGCGCTAAAAAATTCATCGTACTTTTCAATATCCTGGCTGAAAATTGTAAGCACATTATATTTGCCGAACATAATTTCATCGCCACTTTCATGTCCACCATATCCAAACGAAGAAAGACCATCGTTAAATAAAAGAGCTCCAACTCTTGATATGATAACCAGTGCTTCATCCAGAGAGCAGCCATCAATGTAATAAATATCTTTATGGAGTTTTTCCACAATGCCTGGACTTATCTCTGTCTCATCAACAGAAGCCGGAAGCTCAAGAATAAAGAAAAGCGGCTCCTTGTGCATTACAATAAAATGCTGCATCACAGACTCAATACTGTCTATATCGATGTTTGCAATTATTTGATTATCCTTAACCATGTATCCCTCTTCCAACTGCTCTGGAAAAGGCACATTACAACCACTTTTTAGTTTCATCTTGCGTTCCTCTTTAACAGTTTCAAGTATCTTTAATCCAATCCATGTTCGCCACCTCATAATACAATTATAGTGAACGATCTAATGATTTTCCTGTAGTACCGTCTACAACCTAGAAATTAAGGCAATATGCTAATACCTCTTCTCTGGTTTTCATGACAACCTCTCATCTCACATTATAAATACGTATTTTGAATTGCTGGAAAGCTCCTTGGAATAAGCAAACCCTAACCCCTGAAAATCCTTGAGGCCATTCAGATCAGAAATATTATTCTCTGCCATGAACCGCACCATATCACCGCGAGCCATCTTCGATATTGTTCCCTTTTGCTTCACTTTCCCTTCCACTAGCTCACCAAACTCAATCGTAATAAATCGATCCTTCGGTGTGATATATTTCTCGATGCATTGTGAGTATTCCTTCGAAGCCAAGTTAATGATAATTCTGTCATCGTCCACTAGACTATGATACAACCGGTCTCCCCAGAAATCATATAAATCTTTACAATCATTCACGGATAGCTTCGCCTGCATTTCTAGTCGATATGGCGTTACCCCATCAAAGGGCCTAAGTACTCCATAGAAGCCTGACAGAATCCGCAAATGATCTGATAGGTACGTAAGTGCCCTGGTTGTAAGCACTTTCGGAGCCATATGCTGATACTGCAAGCCTTCATATGCTATTACTGCCGGTGTCAGTCTACGCATCAAAGCCATATCTTTGTAGCGCTTATAGTTTAATTCTGCTAATTTATCATTGCATTTCCACAATGCTTTTCCCTCTGATAAGGACAAGGACTGCATTTCATGCATCAATATTATAGCATCATTAATAAATTCGGGCATTCCAGTAACCTCAATGGAATCCGTATCCTCATTCATCTTCTTTGCAGGAGAAACTATTATCTTCATATCCTAAAACAGCGCCAGCATTTGTGCCGGATTCTCCTCTGCCTTCACTTTACCAAAGGCTTTTACAATTACCCCATCTTCATCGATGAGATATGTGGTTCGAACCACTCCCATGCTAACCTTACCATAATTCATTTTTTCCTGCCAGACATCATATGCCTGAATACAGGTAAGTTCCGTATCAGAAAGCAATGTAAATGGTAGTCCATACTTTTCCTCGAACTTTTTATGAGATGCCACACTGTCCTTACTCACCCCAAGAACCACAGCTCCCTTTTCCTGAAACTGCGGATACAACTCTCCAAAGCTGCAAGCCTGCTTGGTGCAGCCCGGAGTATTGTCCTTTGGATAGAAATATAAAATAACCTTCCTACCCTTGTACTCCTCCAACGTGTGCATCAATCCATTCTGATCCAGCAATGAAAATGCTGGTGCTTTTATTCCTGGCTCTAACATGATCTGACCTCCTGGTTCTTATGTTAAGCTTAAAATCTTTCTATTCCGCTTTTTTAGTATTCATTTCACTATTACAACTTCCATCAATGCCTATACTTCTATATCACTATGCCATCGCAGTGGTCGATTTCATGTTGTATAATCTGTGCAATCCATCCGGAAAACTTCTGGCACTGTTTATTGAAATTCAAATCCTGAAACTCCACCTCGATATCCTTATATCTGGTGGTCTTGCGAACTCCAATCAAAGAAAGACAGCCTTCCTCCGTATCGTACGCACCAGACTTCTTTATAATCACTGGATTAATCATAGCAATATTAGCAAAACCCATACTCACTGCTATTATTCTTTTCTTGACACCAATCATGTTAGCCGCCATTCCTACACAGCCTGCTTCATTCGCTTTTAAAGTATCAAGCAAATCCTGAACCACCTGCTTGTCCGCTTCCGTTGCCGGTTCTGACTTCTGATTCAGGAAGACGACATCCTTCATTACTTGTCTAATCATTACAAACCTTCTTTCATTTACTCAAGATAGTTGTATTTCAGAGCATTCTTCTCACAAGACATTAACGCATATTTCCCCTACGGTACAATTACGCTAATGCCTTTCTTTATTTACTGTATTGTTTACTTATCCGTTTTAATATGTCTAATTGGCATAACTTTTCTGTACTTCTTCCTCAGGCTTTCTGCAACAGAGTTTTTACCTCAACATGTGTTGATGCTGTAAAAAGGATTCCCGAAAGACGCAGTTAGTCCTTGATAGTCAAACTTTTGTTTCTGTTTCTTTTAGCGAAATTCCTTTTTTGCTTTTCCAGGCGATTCGTCCGTTAATGCTGTATCCCACCACAATAGCTGCCGCTAAGGATGAACTACTAAATGACCAATCTTGTGTAAACGTAAAATTTTGATCAACAATACTCTTATCTAATAATTGTTGACGCTTATTTAAGATTGATTGCGATAATGATGAAGCTACCGACTGCGCAATGGTGGAACCTTTTAAAACAGCAAATCCATCGGATGTTGGTTTTCCAAAAGCTTTAATACCAGAACGATCTTGTAAAAGAAAAACTGGTTCACTTTTCCATTGTGAGGTTCCTACAGAAGGTTCTAAGACCTTATGGCCTAATACGCTCAAAATCAAACGCATATTATCAATAAACTCCTCCATCTCAGCTTGGTCCATTTCAGATATGGATGATTCAGATGGTTATTTAAATTTAAGATTTCATACCTTTTACTTTTTTTAGCAAGCAAATACAAATGATTTTCCAAATATTTTATATGGGCCTTGTTAAGGTTATTGTCTTTACTAATAAAAACAACGCATTCTGTCCAAAAATCTTTTTCTGCAACATGCTGCTTAATGCGGTTAATAATGTTTTCAGCTTCTCCAATGTAAACTTGTTTACTATCTGTATTATCATCATTTCCAAACAGAAAATAAACTCCTGTATTGCTTAGGTCTTCTCTATCTCCACAAGCATTTACGTATGTACGCGGAATTTTATAAGCCTTTCCTGTCCAATTAGAAAGTTCACTTACCCATCTCCCCTCTGCGACTCCATCTATTAAAAATTGACGAATTGTTTTCCCCCGCATAATCATTTCTCCTTTGCCATCGTTATATACCTTAAAACCATATCTACTTTCAAACCATCTTCTATTATTAGGATCATCAAAAAATATTGCATACACTCTGGTTTGTTTTATATAATGTGTTGAGTTCAGAATTAAAATAATCTCGATTATTCATTCCTACAATAGAATTAGATTTTATATTTGGAAGCTTAATTTCTATTATATCAGCATATCCATCGACACACAAAATAAAAAAGTCAGGTTTAATATTATCTTTCTATTTACTTAGCCATTCAAAAAGAACAACTTCATATACACCAGTTCCCATAAATCCCATGTTCAAAATAATAGTACTATTAAGTTTCTCTTCAATCATATCTCATTCCAGCCCTTCTATCCCCCTAATCACCGCTCCAAAAGGCAGTGCACCCATCACAACTTTTTCCCAAGGTGTTCCTACAACAAAATCTAAGACAACGATTGCTCCTTTATCTTCCTCTGTTCTAATTAACCGTCCACAACCTTGTTTTAATTTAAGTCCCATCTCAGGATAATCAACTGTTATGGCGGGATCTAATCCTTGTTCTCTTGCCTCTTTACGTTGTACTTCAATGAGAGGATCTAGAGCTGGGAAAGGCAGCTGCCAGACGATTAGCAAGGTTAATGCATCACCTGGTACATCGATTCCTTCCCAAAAATTTGCACCAATCAATACCGAGAATTCCTCCTCTTTAAACCTTCGTACAAGGTGCCCTCTCTCCCCTTTATCTTCCCACAGAATATCAAATGGAAATTGATATCCTTCCAATCTCTTTCTGATTTTACGAACTTCCTCCATCGAATTGGTAAGTACGAGAGCTCGTCCCTCATTATTATTTAATAGGGATACTAATTTTTCTATGCCGTGGGTAGACTTTGCTTCTAAACTGTGTGAGGACTGTGGTAAGTAGACAACAACTTGTTTTTCTAAATCAAAAGGACTTTCCACCGTAGATTTGGAAGGTTCCTTTAATCCAAGCGTTCGTATAAAATAATCAAAATCCCCTTCATTACTTAACGTTGCTGAGGTAAATATCACTGGTAATTCCT
The DNA here is from genome assembly GCF_900105615.1 of Lacrimispora sphenoides JCM 1415. Taxonomy (NCBI): domain Bacteria; kingdom Bacillati; phylum Bacillota; class Clostridia; order Lachnospirales; family Lachnospiraceae; genus Lacrimispora; species Lacrimispora sphenoides. Next base: position 2,685,135 of record NZ_LT630003.1, read on the forward strand.
TCTGAAATAAATGTCGGTTTAACATCTCATTTAAATTCCTAGGAACAACCCAAAAACTACCATCCCCTCTATCAACCCAAGCTATCATATCTGTACTGTTATTTCTACAGAATCTGTCTAGTGCCATTATGGATCTTTCAATTTGCCCTTCATATGCTTGTATTTGGTTTGCGGATAATGACTCTATATATAGTTCTTGCTCAATCTGCATCTCTAGATGAAAGTGATCTAATGTCTTTCGAAATACTTTAGCCGTCTTTTGCAACGTCTCATTCATCCGAATGGATAGTCTTTCTGAGCTTTCTGCTATTATCACAGACCTATTTAATTTTTCAAAAAAGTCATAAGAAGCCTGTTCCATCGCAGCTGTTACTGAAACCAATGAATCTCTTGCTCCCTGTATTTCCCCAAGGGTGAAGATTATATTGTCAATCTCCTCCTTGTTTATTTGTTGTCCTGCTTGCATGGCTGCTGGAAGCAGTATTTTATGCCCTTCATCGAAAATAACTGCAGAATAATTTGGAAGTATCGGCAATTGTCCATTCGCTAATCGTTCTTCCCTTGTCCATAAGTCATTAAAAAATGTTTCATGATCTACAATAATTAAATCTCTCGCAAGTCTATAATATTCTCTTGCCTTAACAAGTTTGCAATATCCACGGTTCATGCAAATATCGCACGACATAGACTCATTCCAACCAATCCTCTTCCAAATACGATCTGGTACGGTAGATATTTCTGAGCGTTCACCTAATTTTGTTTTATTTAACCACTGATTAATCTCATCCGACATCATATCGAATTCTTCTAAATTTTCATTTACTCGAACATCGCATATATACTGACGTGAGTCTTTTGCTATCCTAGCATCTATCTCTAATCCAAGTAACCTAGAAAGGGTTTTAATATCCCCAGTGTCACCAGCAAGTTGTTCTTGAAGTGCTGTATTAGCACACGCAATCACTACAGGTTTTCCGCTAAACCTAGCATAGGGAATTGCTGATAATAAATAAGCAAATGTTTTGCCTGTTCCAAGTCCTGCTTCCGCTAAGTGAACTTTTTTGCTGCAAACAGCATCAGCTATCTGAAAAGCTGTAAATATTTGTTCGTCCCGAACTTCGTATCCATGCTCAGGAAGGATATCATACAAAACGTCACCAATCCATTCAACTAATTTAACTTGAAAATCTTCTCTATTACTATAATCAAAGGGCTCTTTTACCCTTGTGTTAATTGTACACAATGCACACATGTTTCTTTTTCTCCTATAATGCCAAACTTATGCCTTTTTGTATTACTAACAGCTTTAACGAACTTAATCCTCTATCCCCCCTGTTAAAAGGAGATAGAGGATTATTTATTTTAAACACTATCGGGATATTTTCTTAGTTCTTTCTGAATCAGTCCCGATATTCTTATGTCTCTGTTGAACTTTTCCGACACCAATCTTTTTTTCACCATAGAAGAAATTACTTTGAGATTTCTTCTCCTCTAATAATTGTTTCATTTTATCCATATCTTTCATTGACATTTTATATTCCTCCATTTAATTATTATTCAACCGTTTACCCCTGTTTACTATTGGCAAAGCCAATTGCTCAACATTACAAACTGAAATTCTTCAAGCTTATGTTTGAAATCTTGTCATGAATACTAATATTATTTAAATTAGAGTGCGCAAACATAGAGCCTTTGTGATGGAGCGAATTTCCGATCTACATTTCGCTCGTACTGCCTATCTCTAGTAGATTCCCCTCCGGATCGGCAACGTAAAAGTTGCGGTTGCCGAAGGAAAAGGTTATGGGTTCTCCAGTTGGAAATTGCACGCCCAGCTTCAATAGTCGCTCATATTCCGCATCCACATCGGCAAAACAGGGCAACCAAAGGGCAATTTCAAATGTCTGATTGATTCCTTTTGGAGGAACGTAGCTCTCCCCAATTGCCTGCACGAATGCTTTCCTGCTATACATGAACAAGGATAGTTCACCGCTTGCCGTTTCAAACTCTGCGAAATCCCCACCATTCCATTGAGTATGAAAGCCCAATGTATCTCTGTAAAATCGAACCATGCTGTCCATGTTGCCAGCTAATAGACATGCGCCTACTCTTACATCTTTTCCGTTCAATGTCATCCCTCTCCTCTATAATCCCATAATTAATTGTTTAGGATAAATTATTTTACTTTCTACGGAATTCAAACCCTTTGCCAAAACATTCATTTTACTTGTCCCACCACGGTACTCGAAAACATATTTTACTCTGATCCACTACAAAAACACACCTACATATCCTGTCCAAATTTCCGAATCCCTTTGACTTCCTGGGCTATCCACTCCAGCAGAACCACTATTTCGACATGTGTTGATGCTGTAATACAGATTTTAAAAAAACGCATTTTGCCCTTGGCGTAGACATTATATAGATTAATACTTATAGAAAAAAGATACCCGTTGCAGCCTTGAGCTTATCTACTTGCATTTCCTTATTACTCCAATGGGTTACCAACCAATTTAATGACTCCTGCAAAGATGCAACTGTTTTTGTTTCAATCACACACCTGCAATGATTGCGCCTGGCAATTTTAAGCTTTTCAAGTAAATTAATAATTCTTTCACCGAGAATTAGGTGATAATTTTTCTGTATTACTGACAGTTCTCCCATTTATCATAAACGAAATCCAGTTCTTTTTCCATAGTTTCTTTTTTTAAGAATAGTTCCTGTAAATATTCGAAATTGGAATTATTATTATTTATCTCTTGTTCCAATGCTTTTAATGCAGCTTCTATGGCTTCAATCTCATTCTCAAGAATATTTGACTTTTGCGTATTCAACTTCCTGGATTTGTTATCCGTTCTGCTGTATTGATTCACTTCTACCCCAATGGAAGACTTCTTTTCATATGGCTTTTGGGGCTGTTCCTTCTTATAACGCTTATCATCTTCATAAACCTTTAACAGGTTGCTTAGACCCCTGGCCTTTTCGTTTGACTGGTCCTCAAATTTTCCCGCCTTTTGCAATTCTTCCTGATAATACGTATAATCTCCCGGATAAGTAATAAGATGATTATTTTCAAATGACATGATTTTACCTGCAACTTTATTTATAAAATACCGGTCATGGGATACAAATAACAGGGTTCCTTCAAATGCGGTTAAAGCTTCCTCCAGCACTTCCCTGGAATCTATATCCAAGTGATTGGTAGGCTCATCCAGAATCATAAAATTCACTTTTTCAAAGGTTAAAGAACATAACCTTAACCGGCTCTTCTCCCCACCGGATAAGAATCTTATTTTCTTATGGACATCGTCTTTAAAGAATAATACTCTTGCTAGCTGGTTTCTGGCAGCTTCATAAGTAATATTGTGAAGACCAGAAAAGTACTCAAGTATGGTCTGGTCTTCATCTTCAAAAACAACCTGTTGAGGGAGATAACCGATTTTAACCTGAGCACCAATTTTTACCGTACCGTAATCTGGTTTTAATTCTTCTAATATCAGCTTAAGCAGGGTAGATTTGCCGCAGCCGTTTTTCCCGATAATGCAGGCACTATCCTGATAATAAACTTTCATATCAATGTCTTTTAGTAATACCGTATCACCAAAACTTTTACTTAAGTGCTTGGTTTCTAATACCATTTTTCCGGAACGGTTTGTGCTATCCTGATTAAGGCGCACCTTCCTGCCTTCAAGGACCGGTTTATCCAATACTTCAATCTTTTCCAGACGTTTTTCCAATTCCTTTGCCCGTTTAAACATCGTTTCACTGTCTCTCATATTTCCCCAGATACGGTAACGCTCAATCTGTTTTTCCATCTGTTCGATCTTTTTCTGCTGGTTGATATAATTCCTATAGTCAATTAAGAACCGTCTCTCTTTTTCCAGTACATAATAACTATAATTCCCCATGTAAATATTAGCCCGGTTAAACTCTAACTCCACGATTTTCATAGCAACATTATCCAGAAAATATCTGTCATGGGATATAATTAGAACAGAACCTTTATAATCCTTTAAAAAGCTCTCCAGCCATTCTGTGGTTTCTAAGTCCAGATGGTTGGTAGGTTCGTCAAGAAGCAGAATATCTGGCTCCTCAAGAAGTATCTTCGCCAAAATCACTCTGGTTTTTTCTCCGCCGCTTAAACTTTGAAATGGCAGTTGCTTTAAAATATCATTAATTTTAAGTCCCTCTGTAATCTTGTTAATCTTCGTTTCCAGCTCATATCCTCCGGCTATCTCATACTCCTCCGTGAGCCGTCCGTAACTTAACAGTGCTTTTTCAAGCTTCTCACCCGAAGAAGTCTGTAACACCCCTTCAAGCTCTGATAACCGTCTCTTCAAATCAAAGACTTTTTGAAAAGCCATGCGGATTACATCAATCGCTTTGGTATCCTCATTGTAAACAGGTATCTGATTTAAATACCCTACCTTAATCCCTTTACGAAGATTTACCTCTCCTGCCTGATAATCTTCTGAAACCTCCTCCCCATACGAAGCTTCCCCAACCTGCACTTGCCCGGTATCCTCAAACCACCCTTGTAAATTTAAGTTACTTTCCTTAAACCTGCCCATAATTATCTTCATAATTGTAGTCTTCCCACACCCATTCTTACCAATTAATCCAATCCTCTCCCCAGTTTTCACCTCAAAGCATATCGTTTCAAATATCTTGTTGGCTCCATAAAATTTCGTTAAATTATTAATACTTAATTCTATCATGACTCTACCTGACCTTTCTTATAATTAAACTCTGCCTTTACCCTTTACTTAAAAATGAACGCAAAAAACCCAAAGCCAATAAGCTTTGGGTTGCTAATTTTAATTATCACCGTAATAACAAATGATATTAATCTGAATACTCCAAAAACCTTATATGGTTAACTTTGATTCTATTAAATTTGGACGCACTTCTAGCCTTAACTTGAAATATTGCGATCATAATAGATTCCAATTTTACCCATTTAAGTATCGAGTTCATATTTGTCATTACCTTTCCTAGTTTAAAGATACTATATTTCCTTTATAATAAGCGAAAACACATATTCCGTCAAGGTGTTTTTCTGGTTTTTTCTGTTCTATACATGGGGGGCAATATATGGTATTAATAAAACAAATATAAAGCAAAAGTCTATTAAGATACTTCATATTCCCCCACGCTTAATTCTCCAATGACTCACCGTGATACTATTTCTGTTGTTTGAACTAACCATTCCGAGTTTAAAATTAATAAGCGGAATACTATAATCCTTGAAGCCAATTTTCACAAAGTTTTGGCCAGATTGATACCGTAGGTTCATCCTCACCTAATCCTAAACCATGGGGACCTTGGGAGAATATATGTAAATCAAATGGTAGATTTAGCTCATTTAGCGCTTGAGCAAAAAGTAAGTTTTGACGCTGAAAATTCCAGTGATCGGTCGCTGTAATCCATAGAAAAGTCGGTGGTGTCTTCGCTGTAACATATTTATGATTTGAAGTAAAGTCTATAAATTCCTCCACTGTAATATCTTTTGTTAATAGAGAATCTGGCGGCAATTTTTCCTTAGAAAATGGGGATGTCTCAGCATAACATAAAATGATCGCATTAAGTTTAGAACTCGTTTGATCAATCGGATCGTTAAAATCTGGTTCTCCCAAAAGCATCGACATAATTTGCGCATTTCGGCTATCCGGTTCTGTAATTCCATTATCAAAACGAGTTCCTACAAAAGCGGTGAGATAACCGCCCGCTGAAAATCCTATCATGCCGATCCGTTCCGGATCAATATTAAATTCTAGGGCATGATACCGAATATACCTAACAGCTCGTACTGCATCTTTGGTTGACGTAAATGGAGTAAAAGGAGCAACCCGATAATTTAAAACAAAAGCATTTATTTCTATTTGATTTAGCCATTTTGCAATTGGTTTTCCTTCATTAGACGCTCTAATTTGAAATGATCCGCCCGGGCAAACAATAATTGCAGGGCGGGGTTTCTCCCCTTTTAATAAATAAGGGGTTAGGGTAGGTAACCCTTCGTTATTCAAGTCCCCAATAGTAGAAATTAAGTCGGCATCAGGAACATTTTTTTCCCAAAGCTTTATATCTTTTAATCCCATGATATTATCCCCCCATTTTATTCTGCGACTCGGATGACCCCGGCTTTTCGCAATATATCATATAACGTTCTACATTGCCGATGTGACTTAAAGCTGCATAAGGTTTCATGCAGTTCAAGCAAGGTATGGTATTTATTTCCATATTATTCTCCAATCTCCACAACTTTATCTCTAATTGATGTTAATTAATTTATTTTCTATTCCAACGTTTTAAGTAACCTATTTTACCACAGGTATCACTTCCCATATTTTTGATAAGAAAATTATACCACCTGGTAGAAGCAATCAGATACCTCAAAAATCATTGAGAAATAAGAATGTGCTATTAAAAGAGAATGTGCCATTTCGAATTTTCTACACAGTACAAATATAAAAGCATCTTTGATTACTTCAAAGTTCCCCGCTGTTAGATATTTCCTCGGCTGTTTTAATTCCTCTACTGCATTGGGTACGTCAACTTCTGCTTTTTTCTCTATTTTTCCAACAGATATATTCCCATCGTCCTCGCCAAACTCCACAGTTACGTTAATAAGTGTGCACAGAGGTCATACACATATTTTCATAAGATAATGAAAACTAAAAAAACAGACTCCCAGAACATTCTGTAAAAATTCTGGGAGTCAATACTTCTTCAATTAATTTATTGTAGCTACCTTTTATTTTACTATATAGAGGCTATAGCGTACATTATCGTTTGTTATTTCCCAATTGCCTGCACGAATGCTTTCCTGCTATACATGAACAAGGATAGTTCACCGCTTGCCGTTTCAAACTCTGCGAAATCCCCACCATTCCATTGAGTATCAAAGCCCAATGTATCTCTGTAAAATCGAACCATGCTGTCCATGTTGCCAGCTAATAGGCATGCGCCTACTCTTACATCTTTTCCGTTCAATGTCATCCATCTCCTCGATAATCACATAATTAATTGTTTAGGATAATTAATTTTACTTTCTATCCCTAAAGCTAATTCACAAATTCAGATTTATCTCTCAGATACAAAACAAAAGTACTTATTTAACGGAATTCAACCCCTTTGCCAAAACGTTCATTCTCCTTAACCCACCACAGTACCCGGAATCATATTTTACTCTGATCCACTATAAAAACACACCTTATATCTTTAAAAATCTTAGTTTTTTTCATATCAGATCTGTATCAATTTCGTAGACTAAGACAATTTTTTTATTTTATACAGTTTACTTATTTTTCTGAAAGATCTCGAAACACAATTTACATGTCTTGAAATTATAAAAGAAAGATGCCATTTGAGGCTAATACTATCTTTATTACACAAAAATTTTCTTGAATTTTTTAGTGTTCAGATTAATCAATTATCAATAACTTATATATAATTAATAATAAGGATTCATTATCTTTTATTGTATAATTTCAAGCAGAACTGCTATTGTATTGCCTATATCTGCCTTGATAAAATATTTTTTACTGCTTTCTGCACTAAGATTCTTATAAAACAGGTATTTTAACATTCCTTCTTAAAATTCCAGATGGCTTATTGCTACCAGCATCAAATATATTGATATCACCAAACACCAAAAAACTGTCTTTTGCCCGTGATACTGCCACATTCAACATATTAGGCCCATTATCAAAGAAAAAGTTTCTTCCATTTTGGCTTGAGTCATATACCGATGAAAAAATAATTACATTCCTCTCTGCGCCTTGAAGGGAATGAACTGTTCCAACAGTTATGTCCTTTATTTCTAATTGCTTAAGCTCTGATCTTATAAGTCTCCCCTGATATGAAAATGGTGTGACTACACCAATAATAGTTTTAATATCTTGCTTTCTTTTTTTCTTATCCTTTTCTGAATAAAATTGTTCAAGTTTATCTCTATTATCCCTTATCCACATCGCAATTGCCTCAGCTTCTTTCTTGTTTCCCCAGCTGCCTCCAAATTGTGCTGCCTTGCCTTTAATGTCCCTATATCCCATATGTGGCAAAGGCATACCGGACTCATTTTCCCTTTGGGGCTCAAGTCTGCCCTTATATGCAAGCTCATTACAATATGCAATAATATCGCTAAAACACCTTCTATGCTCAGACAGAAACATCCCTCTCTCAGCCGTATACTTTTGATATTTACTTGCTCTCTGGGCAATTTTCATCACACTTCCACAAGAGGCGGCCATACCACTTTTTAAAAATGTATCTATTTCGCTATCGCTGTCAGAGCTGATAATCTGATGTCTTTTCAGGTTACCGATATCTATGCGTTCGTTGATACTCCAGACCGGTTCAATTTGGAGAGCATCTCCCACAACAATAGATTTTTTTGCCAGTGAAAATACAGCCCCAGCAATTTCAGCAGGTACCTGTCCAGCTTCATCGATGATAAGCAGATCTATAAAGTCATACAATGGTTGTTCATTTCCCCTCCATGCTGTGAAAAACTTTGGTATCATATAAAACGTTGAAACAATGCATGGTGTCAGCTTAGCATATCTATACCATTTCCTTTTCAAATTTTCCTTGTTTACAGTTTCTTTGTAATCGTTGTTGATTTGTTCCATCATCTGGATCAGCCACCTGCATTCCCAGTAGTGCGTTGCAATTTTAAAAGCCTTATATCTTAAATTCATATCAATATATCTCAACAAACTATATAAGTCTTCAATTTCCTTTTTTATACCGTTATCTATATTGTTCTCTTTCTTCTCCCACTCCATTTCATTTTTATTTATCCAGGACCAAAAGCTATTCTTCAGATTTTTCAGCTCACTATTATCACTCTCTACATTTTTCAAGTGATCCTCGTAATCCTTTTTCTGAACAAACAATTTATTCTTTTTGTCATCTATAAAGTTTAGTATATCAACCTGGCTTGAAAAATCAGCCACTATCTTAAAATCGGTTGAATTATGGTAACGCCTGTTTCTTAACATAATTCTATTCTTTACAGGAGGTAAAAATGAAAGCAAAGACAATAGCCAGTGCTGCGTATCAAAGTGCTGAAGCCATCCATTCTCGATTACCTTTATATCATCAATTTTACTATTAAGGTTTTTTATCTCAAGTTTTTTCTGTTCTAAGTACGTTTCTATTCCACCGTATCCAGCATAGAAGCTGGAAATCTTTTCTTTATATTCCGTATACTTTGTGAACAAGTGAATTCCTTCCTCAATTTTTAACACAGTATCCTTCAAATCGTCATGTAAAAATTTCAAACAGACAGAGAGATTTGATAGTTCTTTTTGAGCATATTTAGAGCAATTTGATATAAAATACTCTAGATTATCTTTAACATACTTTGAATCTTCAACTTTTTCAGGAAATGGCCCTCTATTTTTCGCTGAACAATCCGCTACCTGAAATTTAGTCTTGGTTTTCTTGATGTTTTCCTGAGAAGGGCAATACAAACCATAGCTATTGATACCATTCAGCCATCTGCCTGCTAAAAGTGAAGCTTCAGGTTCATCAATTTTACCGAAGCTGTCAATGATATTAGTAACCGCTTGATTATTTGCTGAAGCAGCGACAATAACAGGAGGTTCTGTTTCTTGCAATGCTGCGTCTACCCACAACGATGCAACCACACTTTGTAAAAGAGTAGTTTTTCCTGTTCCAGGAGGACCATTTACAGCCAGCATCTGTCCAGCCCCTATTGTAAGAGTGTGATGCATTGATTGTCGTTGGGAAACCGATAGCGAAAAATTATAATTCATCTGACCTAAGTGTTTTTTACAGATTTCCATTTCACCAGCGTAATCCAACAATGGAAACAGTTGCTCGTCAACAATATTTGCATATCGTTTCAGTAATAAAGGAACCTGATTGTCTCTAATAATATTGTCATACAAACTTATTATATTTTTAGTTGCTCCCTGCACTGGTGATTCCACAACTATGTATGCATGGGAATCAATTTCGTAATTCTCAATCGTATACTCATCAAAAGGAGACTTTATCACATGTTCAAACATACTTTTGCTATATTCCCAAACGGCACTCCAGCCATTCTCCTGCTTAAACAACTGTTTGTGTATTGTCAGATATTCATCAACATCTGCGACACACCCCACTGTAATTGTTTTACCAAAGCTTGGTTCAAGCAGATCCCTTGGTATCCAAGGAAAACTGTCTGTTTTAGGTAGAAGTCTTCCACTTTTTGATATAACTGCCGGAATCCAGAGCGGTGTAATTATCTGTTCAAAAGTATCGTTTTCGGAACCATGCTCCACCTTTGCCATGGCTTTTATAGGACAAATTAGTACATTGACAAAATCCTTCGTAGCATCTTCACCATTGCAGTCTTCCTTTTTAATCCTGAAGGCCTCACTAAATAATTTATCCGTTATGCAAGCATCAATGAATCCAGCCTGGACATCATTTTGGGGAATTGTAAAAGCAGCCTCCAGCTTTTTTGCATCTATATTCATCCTTGCGGCATCTGCAAGGCTATTCCTCCAGTACTTAATTAAATTGTATTCATTGCTCATTAGTTCAAAACTCCTGTCTATATGTAATTACAAACTTTACAATTAATAAATAGCTATTAATCCGTTTATTCTTAAATGTCTGCGTATCATCAATACTCTTCTTCCTTTTATCTTTAATCAATTATGAATCTGATAAATCCTCCCTCAAAACTCGGTTCATATACAACGCTTCTCATTTCCACTATATTTTTTATATTTTTAATAGATTCTATAATTTCTCTAGGAATTTCAATTTATAATCTCTTAAAAAATAAACTCCCAGAATTATTTATAATATAATTCCGGGAGTCATATTCTTATTGATGTGCGATATATTCACTTGATTTTACCATTTTATCTTTCAATAAGTTCATTGTTTTACTTTTATTATTCTAATTCTCTATAATCAACCCGAAAAAATCAGACATATGTTAGTAAATTTTTATTATCTACCAAGTTATTACAATTTTACCATATTATAGGAAAAAGGGCTATTATATATATCTAGTTTTTGTTCGACATATTTCGACACAAACTTCACAATGCTCCGTCGCCGGAAACAAATCAACCCCCCAGCCCATTTTCGCCTCATACCCTTTCTTTCTAAAATACTCCAAATCTCTTGCCAGCGTCTCCGGCCCGCAAGACACATAAACAACCCTTTCCGGTTTCATTTTCGCCAGAGAATCAATAAATTCCTCCGTGCTCCCACTCCTAGGCGGATCCATAAACACAACATCAACATGCTCTCCGTCTTCCGCCATACTCACCATAAATTTCCCTGCATCATTACAGAAGAACTTGACATTCTTAATACCGTTGATCTTGGCATTTTCCACTGCATCCCTTACAGCATCCCGGTTTAGCTCAACCCCAATAACTTCCTTTGCATACTTGCTGGCAACAATACCTATGGTACCAATCCCGCAATAAGCATCAACTACCCGCTCTTTGCCAGTAAGTCCTGCGGCCTCAATGGCCTTATTATAGAGAATCTCCGTCTGCACCGGATTTACCTGATAAAAAGATTTAGAAGAAATATGGAAACGGCAGCCACACAGAATGTCCTCGATGTATCCTTTCCCATACAGCACATGTTCTTTATCTCCCAGCACCATGCTTGTTTCCCTGCCGTTAACATTCTGTATAATTGTAGTAATCTCCGGATGCTTCTCTCTCAGCGCTTTCACAAAATTATTCTTAGAAGGAAAAATCGGTGAGGCGGTTACCAGAACAACCATGATATCTCCTGTGGCAAATCCCCTTCGTATCAGTACGTGGCGCAATAATCCATACCCGGTATCCTCATCATAGGTACGTATCTTAAAGGATTTCAACATACCTCTAATAGTCCCGATAATCTCATCCGCCTTCTGGTCCTCGATCATACAGTTCTCTACCGGAACAACTCTATGGGAGTTCACCTCATATACGCCTGAGACTGGATTGCCTTTTTTGTCATGGTCAAATACTGCATGAACCTTATTGCGATAATGATAAGGATTCTCCATACCAATAATCGGTGTAACGTGGCAATATGGCTTCAACAATTTTTCAAGATATTTCTGTTTCTGTTCCAACTGTTTTTCATATGGCATGTCCAAAAGCTGACAACCTCCGCATTTACGTGATACAGAACACTTGGATAATGATTTTTTTTCTCTTCCGCTTGTCCTATTAGGCATATCTTCACTATGCCCTTTCTTACTGCCAAAACTATTGCCATTCCTACTGTTGTTCCTACTGCCGGCACTATTGCCGTTCCTGCCACTGTTCCTGCTATCAGTGCTATAGCCATTCCTACCACTGTCCCTGCTGTCTACGCTATAGCTGTTCCTACCGCTGTTCCTGCTGTCAGTGCTATTGCCATTCCTACCGCTGTTCCTGCTGTCAGTGCTATTGCCATTCCTACCGCCGTTCCTGCTGTCAGTGCTATTGCCATTCTTACCTCTGTTCCTGCTGCCGGAGCTATTGCCATTCCTACCGTTGTTTCTGCTATCGGTCTTACTGCCACTCCTGCCGCCCGCATTGTTGCCGTTCCTGCTGTCGAAGTTGTTGCTGTTCCAACCGCCGTTCCTACTATCGGCCTTTCTGCCGCTTCTGCTGTCAATGCTGTTGCTACTCCTACCACCGTTCCTACTATCGGCCTTACTGTCAATGCTGTTGTTACTCCTACCACCGGCCCCACTATCGGCCTTTCTGCCGCTTCTGCTGCCGATGCTGTTACTGCCCCTACTACCTGCTCTACTATCGGTCTTACTGTAGTTCCTGCTGTCAGTACTATTGTCGTTCCTACCGCTATTCCTATTATCGTTCTTACTACCGTTCCTGCTGCCGATGCTGTCACCATACCTACTAACGTTCCTACTATCAGCCCTACTATCGTTTTTACTGTCGCTCCTGCCACCGATGCTACTACCGCCCCTGCTACCGTTCCTACTATCAGCCCTACTATCGTTTTTACTGTCGCTCCTGCCACCGATGCCACTTCCGCCCTTACTGCCATTCCTACTATCGTTCTTACTACCGCTCCAGCCGCTTTCCTTCCCCTTTTGTCCCTCTATCTTCCTATTATCACTGCCTTTTGCCATTCTATCACTTCTGAATTTCTCTTTCTTCAACCGGTTATCTATCATTTATGCAATCTACCCTTCCTCTTTTTAAACTCACCTATCTTTAACTCTTCCTATTATTAAACTCTTTCAAATCTTTAATCCATTTCTATTTTAATCCTTTTACACAATAAAATCCCGGCCTCCTCCAAAAACATTTCCAATCCTACCTTTCCGCCGGGCCTTTAGCTTCCATTTTTATTCACACCTATTATAATACATCTCCACCGCCAAAACCACTAAATACTTTCACTCATTCAAGAAATACTTGAATTATTTTCCCTCTCATATATAATAAATCATAAAAAGACAAAAGGATGTGCAACTCATGGTTCATACAAACGAAGCCTTTTACCTGGATGAAACCCTTTATAACGGGCGTCCCAATGATCAAACCGGGCGTCTTCCCAAGGAAATCCGCACCTATGACCTACTGGAAAAATTAAATATATCCTATCAACGGGTAGATCACTCCCCACTTCCCACCATAGAAGCCTGCCGGGAGGTTGATGCACTGTTAGAAATGGAAATCTGCAAAAATTTATTTCTCCGCAATGCTCAGAAAACTGATTTCTATCTCCTGCTGCTGCCCGGCGGAAAGAAATTCCGTACTGCTGCCCTTTCTAAGCAAATCGGCTCCGCCAGACTCTCTTTTGCAGAACCGGAATTCATGGAAGAATTCCTGGACATCACCCCCGGCTCTGTTTCGGTCATTGGTCTTATGAACGATAAAAAACGCCGTGTCAGGCTGCTGATCGACAAGGATGTGCTATCTCAAGAATTCTTTGGCTGCCATCCCTGCATCAATACTTCCAGCCTAAAGTTTAAAACTGCGGATCTTCTGGACAAGTTTCTCCCGGCAATCCAATGTGAATACACTCTGGTAGATTTACCCACCGAGCAGGAATAACAAATCAAAAATAAAATGGGACAGGATTAACATCTCCTGCCCCATTTTACCTTTCCATTCTATATAATCCACCACCATAATCCCTAAACCATCAACTATCAACCATTAACCATCAATCATCATAAAAAAAAGCAATCCGGTTTTTTCCAGCCTGTTTTGCTTGATACATGGCCTGGTCTGCTTTGGAAAACAGCTTTTGATAATCCTCTCCGCGCTTTCCGGTGCTGGGAGCAATTCCAATGCTGACAGAAATGGACCACTTTTCTTCCGGTATGATCTTTTCTACTCGATCCAACAGATTGTCCGCCCTTTCCTGGACGTCATCTTTTGTTGTAAAAACTACAAACTCATCTCCGCCTGCCCTGCCCACCAGATCCGGATCCGGATAAATATCACAGAGCATTCCGCCTACCTGCATCAAGATCCGGTCGCCGGCCAGATGGCCGAAGCAGTCATTGATTTCTTTGAAATTATCTATATCGATCATGCAGAGCCAGCCCGATCCACCGGACTTTAATTTCTCTTCTACCCGGTATTTAAAGGCCATTTTATTGTATAAACCGGTGAGTCCATCCTTTAAGGACTGTAGTAACAGCTGCTCTTCCCTCGCCTTCAGTCCGGTAATATCCTGAAGCTTTCCAATAAGCTTGACCGGGCTTTCTGTCTGATCCTCCCATTGGGCAGTCAGCTTGCAACTGCACCAGTGATATGGTTCCCCCGATTTCCCCAGACAAAATTCAAACGAACGGATTTCACCAACCTGGGGGGCATTGCTTCTATGCTTAATAAGAATACGTTCAAAATTTAACAAATCTATCTGTCCTTTTGCGTTTGGTGACAGATATAACCTCTCATCTACATAAGAATACTCAAATAAAACCGTATCTTTAAATAAGTTTATGTTTCTGTACAATTGCTCCGTCTCATCATAACGGAAGAACTCATGCTCGTTCACCGAATTCCACCTTTCGAACCGCCTTCCTGAATTACCTGCCATGATCCTTCCCCCTGTACCTGCCGGAATCCTTCATCCTGCTTCTTTTCCATTCGTATATGGTATATGATAACGCTTTTCATCCGTATATGCAACCTGTTTTTCTGCCATTATTACGCATACAATACGTAGCATCTGCACAGAATATCCTTTATGATTAACCTAGAGGTGATAATGTTGGATGAACAGTTTGTCAGGAATCGAATCACGGAGCTTCGCTTGAAAAAAAATATCTCAGAATATCAAATGAGCCTGGATTTGGGAAAAAATAAGAGCTATATCCAGGGGATTTCTTCAGGACGTTCCATGCCATCTATGAAACAATTTTTTGAAATCTGCGATTATCTTGAAATTACTCCCATAGAATTTTTTAAAACGGAAAGAAAAGAACAGCCTCTTTTAAGGGAAGCCGCTGCGTTGATGAGAAACTTAAGCAAAGAAGATCTGGAAGCGGTTTTTCCCATATTATTGCGGCTTAAAGCAAACGCGGACAATCAAAAACAGGCAGAACCGTAATCTACGGTTCTGCCTAATTATTTTGTTTAAATAGTTCTTGTATTCTCTTTCAGCCACAGTGCTTCCTCTCCTGTAACATACGGGGAAAGAGCTTCATAAACGGCTTTGTGATAATTATTTAACAGCTTCACATCATGTTCGGTCATAATGGATTGATCAATGGCTTCCAGATCAATGGGAACCATGGTCAGGAATTCAAATTCCATAAATTGTCCATACTCATTCTCTTCTGCCTTCTTACTAACAATCAGATTCTCTGTACGGACGCCGTGGCTGCCCTCAATATATACTCCAGGCTCGTCGGAAGTAATCATGCCTTCCTCCAGAACACTATTATCCTGACGCTCCGGTACCATGCGCCACCGGATCCCATTGGGGCGCTCATGGACATTAAGCAGGTATCCTACTCCATGACCGGTCCCATGGTCATAATTAATGCCACGGCTCCAGAACGGCTCCCTTGCTACATAGTCCAGGGTCAGTCCCCGGCAACCGTAAAGGAATTTCACAGCTCCCAGGCGCAGCATGCTGATGACAGTAAGAGTAAAATGCTCTCTCTCTTTCTCTGTCAGCGGCCCTACCGCAATGGTCCTGGTCACATCAGTCGTTCCTTCATAATACTGTCCGCCTGAATCCACCAGATAAAGTCCCCTGGGTTCTATCTTTACATCACTTTCCGCTGTAGCCTTATAATGGCACATCGCTGCATTGGCTCCATAGGCGGAAATCGTATCAAAGCTCAGTCCCAGATTCCCTTCCTGTTCGGAACGCAGATGATCCAGATGCTCCTGGGCGCTTACCTCTGTGATCGTTTCTTTTCCCACATTCTGCTTCAGCCAGTAGATGAATTTTACCATGGCTACGCCATCCTTGATATGAGCTTTTCTCATATTTTCCACTTCCACCGGATTCTTCATGGCTTTTGAAAGGGCGGTGGGGTTCATTTTATCAATGATGCTGTTGGAGCTGTCAAGATTTTTTACTATGGCATAATTGGTCTTACCTGTTTCTACAAGAACCTTCTGATCTCTTAACTGGGAAACTACTGTATAAATGTCATTGTAAGGGCAAATTGTTACGGAAAGATCCTTAAAGTAAGCTTTCACTTCAGCCTTTAACACCTTTTCGTTGATGAAAAGATAAAAACGGTCCAGGGTTATCATTGCATAGGAAAGAACTACCGGATTGCATTCCACATCATTTCCCCGGATATTTAAAAGCCATGCAATGTCATCCAGAGTTGTCAGGATATGAATGGTTGCCTTTTCCTTCTTCATCTGGCTTCTCAATTCTTCTATTTTCAGTGCAGAAGTTTTTCCGCTATACTTTTCCTCAAGGATCCATACCGGTTCCGCAGACTGTTTAGGGCGTTCTTTCCACAAAACATCCACCAGGTCTTCCTGATAGGCCAGGGTCACATGTTTTTCCGCCAGTAGCTTTTCTAAATCCTGCCCCAGCTGGCAGTTTACCACCCGTCCGTCAAATCCCAGACAGCCGCCTTCCGGAAGTACCTGATCCAGATATTCCCCAATCTCAGGAACTCCAGGCTGTCCCATTCTCTCCAGGGTGATTCCGGTCCCCTCAAGCTGCTTGCCTGCCTGTACAAAATAACGGCCATCGGTCCATAAACCTGCTTCATCCTTCGTAATTACAGCCGTACCAGCTGAACCGCTGAATCCGGTTATAAATTCTCTGCATTTAAAATATTCTCCCACATACTCGGATTCATGAAAATCCGAGGTTGGAATCATGTAAGCATCCATATGATGCTCAGCCATCAGTTTTCTTAACTGTTCCAGTCTTTCCTGAATCATCGCTTTATCTCTCCTTTGGTTTCATAATAATTTTCTATAGCAGACCCAATTCCTTCACTGTAGGTAGGATGGGCGCGCATGGCAAGCATAAGCTGTTCTGCTGTCAGGCCGTTCGCAATAGCCGTCGCCATCTCACTGATCATATCGGTTGCCCTGGGGCATACGATCTGGGCTCCCACGAGAGTACCGGAATATTCTTCAAATACCAGATGGATAAACCCATTCTGCTCTCTGGCTATAATGGATTTTCCGTTTCCGCTCATGGAGTAGCGTCCGCATCTCACCTTCATGCTGCAGGCGATAGCCGCCTCCCTGGTAAGCCCTACGGAGGCGATTTCCGGTTCTGTGTAAATGCAGCTCGGTACCACAGGAAGCTTGACAAACATACCGTTTGGTACCACAGAAAGCCGGGTGGTATGTTCAACTCCTGCAATCTTTTCTATTACATAGGTCCCCTGGGCGGCCGCCACATGGGCAAGCTTGATATCAGCTGCCACATCGCCGATGGCATAAATCCCTGGCTCACTGGTTCTGAATTCTGTATCTACTTTCAGACGGTCATTTTCCATCTCAAGATTCACATCCGGTCCCATCAGTCCATCCAGATAAGGAGCCCGACCCGCTGCCATGAGGACCTGTCCGGAACGGATGGTTTGTTCCTCTCCATTTACTTCAAAGATGCAAGTCAGCCCCTGATTGGATTCCTCCCGGATTTCCTTAACATCTGCCCTGCAATGGATCGCGATTCCTTTTCTTTTAAGTTCCTCTTCCAGGGCCTGGGAGACTTCAGAATCCATAGGCCCTAGTAAATGAGCTTTGTTCTCCAATATAGTCACATGGGAACAGAGGGCACTGAAAATAGTAGCAAATTCCACTCCGATCACCCCGCCTCCAATGATCGTGAGACGGTCGTAATTCCATGTATCAGAAGCTAACAGGCGGTCACTGGTCAGAACCCCGGAAAGGTCCGCTCCAGGAATCTTTAACATCACCGGTTTTGCCCCGGTGGCAATGATGATGTGATCCGCTTCATAATAATCCTTGCCTTCCAGGCCGTTCACCTCTATGGTCCGCCCTCGGCGTATGGTTGCTGTCCCGCAGATGATAGCGATTCCTGCTGCTTTAACAAGCTCCTCCACTTCCTTGCGATATGCTTTTACAGAACGTTTTTTATAATTCTGCATCTTTTTAAAATCAAAAGAAATAAAATCTGTGGACACCCCGAATTCATCGCTGTTTTGAAGAGATTCAAATATACTGGAGGCATGAAGCAGGGCCTTTGTAGGAATGCAGCCTTTGTTAATACAGGTTCCTCCCAGTCTTTCCTTCTCCACAATGGCGGTCTTAAGTCCCAGACCGGCGGCTTTTAAAGCAGCTGTATATCCGCCTGGCCCTCCGCCGATCACAAGTATATCGTAATGTTCTGCCATTTTTAGTCCTCCTGCCGGATCATTCCAAAATGTAGGCAGGCATTTTTAATTCCCTCTTGATCAATAGGATCCGTGACGTAATCGGCTGCTTTCTTTAATTCAGTCATGGCATTGCCCATGGCAATTCCCTTGCCTGCTATTTTAATGATATCGTAGTCATTCATGCTGTCTCCAAATGCTATTGTATCCGAAAGAGGTATTTTATAATATTCACAGAGCCTCATCAGGCCCATGGCTTTTGAAGCCTTCCGTTCCACCACATCTGCTCCCCGTTTATCAGCAAACATATGTACATGGATTTCCGGAAATTCCTCCTCCATGGCTTTTGCTCCTGCCTCATCTCCAATATAGGCCATGGTCCTCACTTCAAGCTCCACAAGCTTTCCTGGATCTTCAAATCTTCTTCCGCATTCTCCCCAAAGCGTTGCATCATGCCTTTTTACCACTTCAGGATTAACATAATAGTCCCATTCCCCAACTGTAGTTCCAACGCTGTATGGAGTTTTCTCAGTATAAGCCAGAATATTTCTCAGCAGTACCTTATCAAAGGTATGTTCATAAATGACCTTATCCCCCACAGTTACCTTCGTCCCATTGAGATGAATGATCGCATCCGGTCTTACCTGATCCCGGATGGCAGTGCTGAAAATAGAATCCATGTCTCTGCCTGTTGCCAGTACGATGGTATAATTTTCTCTCAACTTTTCTATGGTTTCCAAGGCACTGGCAGGAATTGTCCAGTCTTTATGGTCCAGCAGTGTCATATCTACATCAAAGCTTACAATTGGCTTCATCTATCTTCACCTGTTTTTCTTCCTAAATAATCGTCTCCTTACCATAATATATTAAATTTGAAAATTTTTCAAGAAATATACTTTACCAATCGGAAACTTTCTGCTATAATACCATATGTGTCAAGAAAACGGAGTATGGCGTAGCTTGGTAGCGCGCTCGGCTGGGGGCCGAGAGGTCGCAGGTTCAAATCCTGTTACTCCGATTGACAATATACTTAAGAATGCCGGTTTTCCTTATTATTATAAGGTTTCCGGTATTTTTTTGTATCATGATTGCGCATAATACCTGCTCCTCTCCCTAAGGCTCTATGCCGCAATTGGTTTATAAAATCAGGAGGTGTATTTTATGAGTTATCAATATCTTGACATGGAACATTATGAGCGAAAAGATCAATTTAACCTTTTCCGCAATTTCGCTTACCCATACGTAGGTATGACTGTAAATTTGGACATTACATATTTCATGAGCGCTATTAAAGAAAAAGAACTGCCCTTCTATTTGACTTTCCTTTATGCGTCCGCTCAGGCAGCCAACTCTATCCCGGAATTCCGCCGCCGCATTCATGGAGACGGAATCATTGAATATGACCATTGTATCCCTTCCTATACTCTGGCCCTAGAAGACGAAAACTATTGTTACTGCACCGCAGACGACCGGCTGCCCTTTGACGCTTATCTTAAGGATGGAAAGCAGCGGCAGGAAATGGCCAGACAGTCCCAGTCTCTTTCGGACGGGAAAGACGAGGATCAGCTCTTCTACTTTTCCAGCATTCCATGGGTGAGCTATACGTCTATCATTCAACCGGTTCCGATTCCTGCTGACAGCAATCCCCGTATTACCTGGGGTAAGTATTTCAAATCAGAGGGAAGCTTAAAGGTACCGGTAACAATCCTGGCCAATCATGCCCTCATGGATGGATTCCATATATCAAAGTTTTTTATGGAGCTTCAAAGCAGGTGTGATCACCTGGATTGGCTGCAGTAAAATCTTTAAATTTATAGAAGAATTTCGCTTGCCTTTTTTCAGGTTTTCAGTTACAATGCTCCTATGGAGACATAGCTCAGCTGGGAGAGCATTTGCTTGACGTGTAAAGGGTCGCAGGTTCGAGCCCTGTTGTCTCCATTATTTATTACCCTGGTAGATGCAAGATTTCATTGTATATACTGGGGTCTTATTTTTTTAATGTTGATCATAAATGCTCCTTCCGGCCTTCCTGGTATTAAAATAAACCATTTCAGGGACTGGTTTAAAAGGTTCATTTCTATATTAAAATTTGTTGTTAGTGATAATTATTTGCCATTTATTAAGGGAACTTATTAAAAAGTTCCCTTAATTTAAAACATACAATAAATTGGAATAATAGTTATCCTAAGATCCATTCAAAGATACACTTTTGTCGCTCTCCACTTTCGTACATCTCATTATATGGTGGTAAATTTACTATTTCTTTAAGTTTAAGACCTGCCTTCTCGCAAGTTTTTCGAGATGGAAAGTTGTCTGGATTGCATGTTATAATAAGCCTATCCATCCCATGGGCAATCGCTACATTTTTGATGATTTTACACGCCTTTGAAGCATAACTGTTTCCTCGATAACCTTCTTTAATCATATAGCCAATATGCCCCCCGTAGTATAAGTTTTCATTGTTCCCGATCCGAATGTCAATAGTACCTATGCTATCGTCTGATTTATGTAATGTAATTTTGTATTTATATGCCGGTACATAACCCTTTTCCTCATTAGATGGAGATTTTTCTTCAATCTTTAAATCAATTTCTCCATCGGTTAAATAATCAAAATCCTTGAACTCAAACATATATATTCCCCCTTAACTGGATACACAAATATATTTCATGTAATTATACATCATCTAGTTTCATAATTCAAATTATTAAAATTCCTTTCTTTGAATGAATAAGCAGTTTATAAGGGATGCGTTACTTTATGTCTGATTAGAGTAATAACATGCGAAAAGAGCTAGCCACTACCATCTATTGACCGCTTAACTTCTCCTATACCTATTTCAAATATGAATCCTAAGGCTAACATCACGATAAGACTTATAACATTGTGGTATGATTGAGTGGTGAAATTTATGACTTTGTTACATGAACCAAATCAAAAAAGAGCATTGGCAAACAAGCGGACAACTTATTTATTATATAGAATGAAAGCATAGTAAATAATAATATATAACGGAGGTTTTATTATGCACGCATGGGAATCAATCCAAAAGGTACTTGATTACATTGAAGACAATTTAGCGCAAAGCCATTCGCCTGAAGAACTTTCAAGGGTTGCCGCTCTTTCGCCGTTCTATTTTCAACGACTATTTACCCGCCTTGTGAAGCGTCCTGTAAATGAGTACATTAAAATGCGAAGACTTGCAAGAGCATGTGAAACGCTCGGTGATAAGAGCAGGCGCATACTGGATATTGCCCTTGAATATGGATTTCATAGCCATGAGCATTTTACAAAAACATTCAAAAGCGCATTTGGAATTACTCCAGAGGAATACCGCAATAATCCTGTTCGGTTGAATCAGATTATAAAGCCTGATTTATTGCTTGGCTATACAATGATTGACGAAAATGTGCCGCTGATTACAGACAGCATCGTTTTGGAAATATCGCGCAAAACAATAGTTGTTCCAGAACGATACATTGGTTTTTCTGCGCCGGTTTCGATATCACAGCAAACCCCGCTGGGAGATACAACCGGCATTGATGTGCCCGGCCTGTTGTGGGATAAATTTCATAAACAAAAAGAGGAAATAAAGGGGCTTGTGCCAAACGGAAAAGAGTTTGCCGCTTCTTCATTCGGTAATAATGAAGATGGTACTTTTACCTATTTTGTGGGGGCTTCTGCAATTCCTGGCACAACTGCATATAATGATTTAGTGACTTGGGAACTTCCGGCCGCCGAATATATCGTGTGTTCTTTTGAAGCGGAGAGTTTTGAAGAATTGATAACTTCAGCATTAGATAAAAGCATGAATTATTTGTTTCGCATTTGGCTTCCAAAGCACAATTTATCAACGCAGCCATTTTCAGCAGAAAAATATATAAGTTTAAATCCCCAAATGTGTAAGATGGAATTATGGGTGATACCCGTACCAATTACAGATTAAAAAAGCAGGTGATACTATGTTGTGGAGTGAATTGTTTAGTAGCGGACATGAACCATTAGATAAAGAAATAAGGGAATTTGTCGATACTCCTTTATGGGATAATCTGGCTGATCATTTACAGCAGACATACAATGCAAAATCGAAATTGTTTTATAGCGGTTGCTCTATGGATCAAGATTTCTGGAAAGGCTGGAATGTAAAATACAAAAAAGGCGGAAAAGCATTGTGTACACTATACCCAAAACAAGGGTATTTCGTAGCCCTCGTGAATGTGGGGGCAAAAGAATCCCCCGAAGCTGACCTGCTAATTCCCCTTTGCGATGAGTACACACAAGATTTATATATTCAGACCAAATCTGGGACTAGCGGTAAATCGTTGGCGATAAACGTAACAAGTGAAAACATATTGTGTGATGTAAAGGAATTGATTGCGCTGCGAGCCGGCCGTGTTCAATAGACCGTTTCTTGCAGCTATGAAATAATTTAGTAAAAAAGGTAAGATCTAAAATGTTACACGATAGCAGCGGTAGAGGGAGTCGCTTAAAATGAATGCATTTCTATTAATAATACCTATCTTTCTCATAAGGTTCGGCTTGTTAAAAATGATAAATAAAGACGCGTTAAGCCGTGCCGCATTCTTTGCCCCATTAGAGGGCTGCGAAAAGGCTGCCTACCTCTTTTACCAGTTTTCAAACGCTTTTATTATCTTATATTCACTTTTTTTGAAAATCCAGACCAAACCGCCATTGTTTTTTACCGCCTTGTTTATCTATCTCTTAGGTATCAGTGTTCTAATAATTGCCACTGTTAACTTTGCAAAACCTGGGCAAAGCGGAATAAATACAAACGGAATATATAAAATTTCCCGTAACCCTATGTATATCGGTTATTTCATATATTTCTCAAGCTGTGTATTGTTAACACATTCTATTCTGCTGCTTATATCCCTGCTTGTTTTTCAAATATCTGCACACTGGATTATACTTTCCGAAGAACGATGGTGCATCAACAAATTTGGGAAAGAGTATGTAAACTACATGAGTAAGGTTAAACGGTATATCTAATCAAACCCTTCCGCCAGCCAACGATCAATAGTACATTGGTTAATTTTAAATAACCATTGCATAATATCCTCGTTTTTTCAAACAATAGCAAAAAGGAGGCGATCTCATGGCCATAGCTCATAAAAGTGCAATAAGCGTAGGTTTACTTTATATACCGGTGGGATTATACAAAACAACAAAAGATATATCAGTAAGTTTCAATCAACTCTGTAAAGATACCCACGAACGAGTAAGACAAAAGAAAATATGCCCTTCATGCAATAAAGAAGTAACAAGCGATGAAATTATAAAGGGTTATGAATACGAAAAGGGTAAGTATGTGACTTTCACGGAAGATGAACTGGAAAAAATAAAAACAAAGAAAGACAAGACAATACACATAGAACATTTTGCAATGTTGTCTGATGTAGATCAAATATTTTATGAAAAAAATTATTATGTTGTCCCAGAACCTGGAGCGGAAAAAGCATTCGAACTATTAAGACAGGCAATGTTAGCCCAGGAAAAAGTGGGAATTGCAAAAACCGTCCTGGGTACAACAGAAAGTCTTATCGTATTATATCCAACAAACGAAGGAATCATTGCAAAAACTCTTTATTATCAGGCCGAAATACAGGCGGTGCCCGTAGCATCAGCAAAAGTAGAGGTCAGCGATCCAGAAGTTGAAATGGCAAAGACAATGATTGACTCTATGACATCTGCTTTTGACCCAGGTTTATATCATGATGAATATCAGGAAAAACTTCGGCAAGCAATTGAATCTAAAATTGCCGGAAAAGAGATAGTAAATGTTGACAAAGAGAGTCCAAACAACATCATCGATTTGATGGAAGCGATGAAGAAGACAGTTGAAATGACAAAGAGTAACAAAGGGCTGGCATAATGGATATTTTTGAAAGCAGGAATGTAAGCCCGATGCTGATTTCGGAAATGGTAGAACCATTTGATTCCCCAAATTTTATCTACGAGATAAAATGGGACGGGATCAGGACTTTGTCTTTTTTGGACACAAATACAGATATGAGAAACAAGAGAAACAAACTCATGATTCCCATATTCCCAGAGCTGGAAAGTCTTTATAGACAGGTTAAAACGAAATGCATTATTGACCACGAGCTGCTTGTACTCAAAAATGGCATCCCTGATTTCTATGAGGTGCAAAAACGAGCGTTGATGAGTAATTCATTTAAAATAAAATTAGCCGCCGATAAATATCCGGCCAGTGTCATCGCTTATGACATCTTATACTATAAAGATAAGGATATTACTATGCTCCCCTTAATGGAGAGAAAAAAATATCTTACTGATGTTGTAATTGAAAATGATCTAATCTCCGTTTCAAGATTTATAGAAAATGATGGAATAAAATTATTTGAACTTGTTAAAGAAAAAGGTCTCGAAGGAACCGTTGCAAAAAGAAAAGACAGTCTTTATTGGCAAGGCAAGCGAACCAAAGACTGGGTAAAATGCAAAATAATGTCCACAGACGATTGTGTGATCTGCGGATACATTCCGAAAGAAAATAATATGACCAGCCTGGTTCTTGGCCAATACGATGATGATTTACTTGTATATAAGGGTCATGTTACACTCGGTGTAAGCTTAAGAATATTAAAAGAGCATAAATATAAAGTGATCGATTACTCCCCTTTCGGTTATGTACCACCAGGAAACGATGATTGTGTTTGGCTGGCCCCGGAACTCGTTTGTATCGTGGAATCAATGCCTACTGAAAAAGAAGGCTTTAGGCAGCCTGTTTTCAAAGGTATACGAGATGATAAGCCAGCCATGGAATGTAAGGTATAAAAGGTGGGCCCGGAAATCCGAAGCCCACCTATTTATTTTACTCTATCACAGCCTCCCCCCTGAATTCCGTAATATCTTTAGGGCTCTCTTTAGGCTTCACCTATATAGTTGCTATAACAATCATATACAGCTTTTCAAAGTTCATAATTCTTTGTTATCCTTGATGTCACATATTGTAAATGATATAATGGCTTTATCACAAAAACAGGAGGTAACGCATATGGAATTCACTTACGATTCAAACCAGATCGCTCTCTATCATTCCGATAACAACTTACTTGCCGAGGTTACTTTTCCAGCAGTTGACCAGAATACCGTAAATATCAATCATACCTATGTAGATGATTCTCTCAGAGGTCAGGGTGTGGCAGGACAACTTATGGAGGCCGTAGCAAAACAATTACGGTCCGAAAATAAAAAAGCCATCCTGACATGCTCCTATGCGATTAAATGGTTCGAAAAACATCCTGAGTATAATGATTTGGTTAAATAGCCCTTCTGCGGCTTTTTCACCTCTTTAAATCCCTGCTTTCCTTTTAGATATAACCAGCTTTTGCCAGGTGTACTGTCTTTGCATTCTCAAAAAATACCAGTGTACTTCATCCAAAAACTGATGTAAGATATTTAAAAATGCTAAAGAGGTACATACGATGCTTAATTCAAATAATAGGGACAAATCCTATCAAGACTGTCTGACGCTGGGACTCAGTCTGGGTCTGATCTTCGCTGCTGTTATAAACAATTTGGGAATAGGGTTAATCATGGGGATATCTTTAAGCTTATTATTTCGCAAAAGCTACTTTCAGAAACATTAAATTACATATAGCAAAATTCAATAATTTTCTCCGTTGTCTCATTTTATGGCTTATAACATCTGCAAACGATCACCAAATTCCGGCTCCGGCTGGTCACAACTTTATAGTAATATACAAAATTCTTTAATTTGCGTCATAAAACAAATTTGTTTCCGTTAGTATATATGTAACAACATGGGGCGGAAGTTCTCCTTTGCTCTGCTTCCGCCCTTCCCTTTTTACGCGTACTTTCAGCTTGTTCACATAATCGGTATAAGTACATATATTAATATTACAGAACGACTTATCAAAGCAGCAGCAGAAAGAGGCAATAACAACTCTCAGCCGCCGCCCTACCAATGACAGATAACTCATTTTGGTTATGTCTTCTTTTCTAATGCTTCTGATGAGAGTCCTGTAAAACTGCCCGATCATAAATATGAAACCTCAAAGGGGAGGAAACCATGGCATCTGGTTTCCACCCCTTTTAAGATTAATCCGACCTTCTTTTTGTATTTGGTCCCATGCCTTCCCGGCGGGAATTATGCGTCTGATTCTGATTTTCCGGCTTGCCCTTTTCTGACATGCCGTGATTCATTTCACTTTTATTTTTCTGGGAAAGCTTTTCCTGGTTATTCTTCTCCATTTCCATCACCTCACCAATAGTATGGTCTGCCGATATAAGATTTATGTAAAAACAGTGTTCTTACGCATAATACAATCCACTGCTGCGCATCATAAAAATGAGGTGATGAATATGTCATATATAGCTCCTGCAGTCCAGGCCAAATTCGAGACTCTTTCCATCGACTTAAAAAATGAAATCCTGGAGCGAAACGTACAAATTAACACCATTTACGATTTGATCCATATTTTGGAGGAAATTGTAAACGAAGGAAGTTGATTATTTTCCAAGAAAAACAGTCACAAGCCGGAATTGGCCTTATGGCTGTTTTTTTAATGCAAAATCCAAAGATTCATAGAAAAGGGGCCGGACACATAGGATCCGACCCATTAAAAAACGTAAAAATAATTATCTCCAATATCCGTAAGATGACTTGCACTGACGGCTATTGTTTGTGGTTGCACCCTTAGTCTTAGAACAAGAGCTGCTGTTCTTGCTGTTGGAACAGTTACCGCCAGAACAGGTAGCTCCCTTTGTGCAAGTGGAACCGTTGGAGCAGTTGGAACCATTGGCGCAGTTGGAACCAGTAGTACAGTCCGTACCGTTGCTGCAGCTATTACCGTTGCCGCTGTTGCAGCCAAGTTTGCTTAAGATGCTGTTAAGATCCCCAGACTGTCCAAAACAGTTTGAAAGGTTAATGCAATTGCTTGTTGACACCGAGCAGGTTGCTGCCTGAGCGGTCATTGGAACACCTGCTACAGTAAGTACGGTTGCTGCTGCTAAAACGAATACTGGTAATTTTCTCATGGTAATATCCTCCTTATTTGTTACGTAATTATTACATTTCTGTTACAAAATGTATCTTAACATACAGGAAATGGAATTTCACTAGGAGAAAATTGGCAATTATCCTCTATTTTCCAGCTGATATTCATTGATAGCCAGCTTTAGGGCTCCCATGATTCCCTGATTATCATTTAAGCTGGGAAGAACGATGTAATGCTCAATGTCCTCAAGCTCTTTTGTCTTGATATATCCGGCTAACTGGCGCTTCACTTCTTCTCTTACCAAAGGCATTATATGTTCCTGATGCATGACTCCTCCGCCCAGAATAATGCGCTGAGGAGAAAGAATCATAATATAATCCACCAGAGCCTGAGCGATGTAATATGCTTCTAATTCCCACACTTCTTTCCGGTCAGCCAGCTCTGCGCCCTTCTTTCCCCACCGGGCTTCTATGGCAGGTCCTGAGGCCAGGCCTTCCATACATGTCTTGTGATAAGGACATTTTCCCTCATAGTCGTCATCCGGATGCTTTGCCAGCAGCAAATGCCCTCCTTCCGGATGCAGCATGCCGTGAAGCAGCATTCCATTGGTGATGATTCCTGCCCCGACACCGGTTCCGATGGTGATATACATACTGTTTTCCAGGCCCTTTGTAATCCCCCAGGTAGCTTCCCCCAAAGCAGAGCCATTCACATCTGTGTCAAATCCAACCGGGACATTTAGGGCTTCTTTTAAGACTCCTACAATGTTATAGTTGGCCCAGGCAAGCTTTGGAGTGGTAGTGATATAGCCATAGGTCTCCGAATTCCTGTTTAAGTCAATTGGGCCGAAACAGCCGATTCCCAGGGCTTCTATTTCCTTATCTTTAAAATACTCAATAAGCTTCGGCACGGTGATCTCCGGTGTCTCAGTAGGTATGGAAACGCGCTCAATAATCTCACCGTTTTCGTTACCTATGGCACAAACCATCTTTGTTCCGCCTGCCTCTAATGCTCCAAGTCTCATATTCATTTGCCTCCTTTTACTCTGGATTGGAACAGATGATAGACATCTTTCCCTCAAATCTGCACTCTCCGCTTTTGGCCGGTACGATGAAATGTTGTCCTGCCTCCAAAGGAATCCCGTTTACCGATCCTTTTCCGCTTATCACGCTTACATTGGTAAAATAATTTCCGAACTCTTTTGTAAAGACTCCGTCAATATCATATTTATCTACGGAGTAAAACTTGCAGGTCACTAAATGCGTATGCACTGCGCCTGGTACTTTCTCTGTTTTCGGAACAGCCTGTTCTTCCTCAAAAGGCGCTCTTATATTAGCAATGCTCTGCTCCACATGAAGCTGCCTTGGTTTCCCATCGGATAAACGGTCATAGTCATATACTCGGTACGTGATATCACTGCTCTGCTGAGTCTCCAATACCAGAGTCCCACCCTTGATGGCATGCAGACAGCCAGGCTCGATCTGGAAAAAGTCTCCTTTTTTGATTGGAACAGTCCGGATAAATTCATTCCACCGGTGCTCCCGTATCATGGCTTCCATCTCTTCCCGGTCCCTGGCATGATGGCCGATCGCAATCTCAGTTCCCGGCTCACAATCCAGAATATACCAGCACTCCGTTTTTCCAAGGGAGCCGTTTTCATGGATTTTCGCATATAAATCATCGGGATGAACCTGGATACTTAAATCTTTTTTCGCATCAATAATCTTAACCAAAAGGGGAAACTTGTCTCCGGGATAATTCCCGAATATCTCCGGTTTCTCCTTCCACAGGCCGCTAAGCCGCCTGCCGTCATAGATACCCCCTGCAATTTTACATTCCCCGTTCTCATGGGCGCTGATCGCCCAGCATTCTCCGGTAGTATCGCTTGGTATCTCGTAGCCAAATACATCCCGAAGTCTGGTACCTCCCCAGATGGCCTCCATAAACACAGGCTCCAGAAACAAAAGTTCCATCTGTTTTCCTCCTTATGAGTGATTAATGAACACTGCCTATATTTTACCTGAATAAATGGAAAAGGAAAAGAGGTATTTCTATTTTTTCTCAAGAATGCCAGAATTAGAAACAAAGAATCTGCAAAGCTATAAGGGAATGTTCGGTTTATGAAAAAAAGTGCCGGAATGACCGTCCTCCGGATTCATTCTGACACTTTTCCTTCCATATTTACATTCTTATTTAGAATCTTTTCCGTATATCTCAATCTGAGTAAGTGCTGGAAATGGGGAAGGATCATCTGCTTTTATCAGATCGCTTAACTTCACCCATGTGATATTCTTTCTTTCCAAAGAAAACAGATGAGGCTTTACGCTCTTTTCCATTTCCACTACCTCTTCCGTTCCATCGGAAAACGTAAGCTTTGCTTTTACCCACCAGTTATCGTGCGGGAAATCTGCGCGTGTATACAATACAATCTTATCAAAATCTACAGGGCGCCCAAAGTCCAGGGTCATTTCCGCATCATCCTGACGGTTGATTCCCCAGGATTCATAAGGCCATGCACCGTGGGATTCGTTGGCGAGAACACCATCAATGGCATTGCGTGCCGCAAACACCGCTTCTCCTCTGGTTTCCACATTGGCAAAAGCATGAGGGAAACAGCCTGTATCTCCGTGCTGGTCCATGACATTCTTTGCCAGGTTCCTGTAAATGTCTGCCTCATAGTCAAAGGCTTCCCGAATGGTCAGATAATGACGCTCCCCTGTAAAGGCTTCCGGGTTATAGGAAATCTTTTTCTCACCAAAGGGTATGGTATAAACTACTTCCTCCTTTGTCAGATAAACAAAGGATTCATCCATGCAGTCATCAATGCGTACCACATAATGTGCACCTGTTTTATCTGTTGTGAATACGATGGCATCTCCTTCTGCGTATTCTCCTTCAAACACGAGGATTGCCTGATCCTCTCCCAATACGGATGCCTTTACTTCACCATTCTGGTTTCTTATAGCTATTGATACATTCGCCATGATCAGTCCTCCTGCTCTTCCTGCTCAAAATAGTCTTTATATTCTACTTCAATCTGATACTTCATTCTCTTCATACTGTAATACAGATGTTCTCTGAGGGACCGCTCCAGGCCATCGATGTCTTTTTTCTCCAGCAGTTCAAAAAGCTCTGTGTGCTCCCTGATGATTCTGGTAAAATCCGTCTCAGTCACAAAGTCAAGCATACGGAATCTTGTATAATGTAACTGTTGGGCCTGTATCATATCCCAAAGTTTTTGTTTGCCGGTAGCCTGATACCAAATGGCATGCATCTGCGCATCCATACGGTAAAATTGCTCCGGTTCAAATCCCTTTTCCTGAATCAGAGCCTGCTGCTTGCGGATCAGATACCGGACTTCTTCCATCCAGAGAGGCGTCGCCATATTCACAAAATCCCGCATGACCATGGTTTCCACCGCAACACGCATGTATATCATCTGCTTAATCGTATCCAGATTCAAAAGCGTTACCTGTGTGCCGGAATACGGCACCGAATTGACAAAGCCCTGTTCCTGAAGCCTTCTTACCGCTTCCCTGACAGGCGTCCGGGATACGCCAAACCGTTCACAGATTTCATTTTCGCTGATGATCTGTCCGGGCTTTAATTCCAGGTCCAGAATCTCCTGCTTTAACGTTTCAAACACCAACTCACCGCGGTTTTTATAGGTTTTGGTCTTTCCTTCCATTGAACCCTCTCCGTCCTCTATATTAGGCCTGTTAAAAAATATGCCATGACCTCCGCCCTGAAAGCAGACATCATGGTCATATTTTTAACACCAGAGCCGGCCGGGAAAAAAGGCCGGATCTGATTACTGAAACCTGACTATTACTGTGGCTGTTTGCCAATGTAAGCTAAGATACCGCCGTCTACGTACAGGATATGTCCGTTGACAAAGTTGGAAGCGTCAGAGGAAAGGAATACTGCAGGACCTGAAAGATCCTCTGCTTCTCCCCAGCGTCCTGCCGGAGTCTTAGAAATAATGAACTGGTCAAATGGATGTCTGGAACCATCCGCCTGAGTCTCGCGCAGCGGTGCTGTCTGAGGAGTTGCGATGTAACCAGGTCCAATGCCGTTACACTGAATGTTGAATTCACCGTACTCAGATGCAATGTTCTTTGTCAGCATCTTAAGTCCGCCCTTTGCAGCTGCATATGCGGATACGGTCTCACGGCCAAGTTCGGACATCATAGAGCAGATGTTGATGATCTTTCCGTGGCCTTTTTTAATCATGGACGGAATAACAGCCTTAGCAACGATAAATGGAGCGTTCAAATCAACGTCAATTACCTGTCTGAACTGTTCGGCGGTCATATCGCACATAGGGATACGCTTGATAATGCCTGCATTGTTTACCAGGATGTCGATCACGCCGACCTCCTTCTCGATCTGAGCTACCATAGCATTTACGCCATTTTCATCGGTAACGTCACATACATAACCATGAGCCTTAATTCCCTCTTCCTTATATGCGGCAATTCCCTTATCAACTAATTCCTGCTTGATATCATTAAAAACAATAGTTGCGCCTGCTGCTGCAAGACCTTTTGCAATGGCAAATCCAATGCCATAGGAAGCACCTGTAACTAATGCAACTTTTCCATCAAGGGAAAACTGGTTTGCTAAATTCATGATTCAATCTCTCCTTTACTTATTATTTGGGGTCAGTTATTTCATCTTATCTGTGTTTCGATATGTATCCAAACTATAAAATTTGTATACAAATCTAACACCTTGTATATATGCTAGCATATCCCTACTCTTTTTTCAATGTACATATTTAACAAACAATGACACTTTTATTTATCTATAATTTTCCAAGCACCACTTTCTTGTCCAGGCACCGGCCTGTCATCCCCTTTAACAACGAAGAAAATCCCGGTTTTCCTAAAGAAAACCGGGATTTTGATCATGAAATCCTTCTCACTATGTAGGTTCGGCTTCTGATTTCAATCTTCCAACTTTCAGTCTTCCAACTTCATCATTTTCCGATTTTTAAACTCCTGGAGTTTTCCTTCATTCCAGTCATGTACGGGACGGTAATATCCGGCGATCCGGCTGTATACGTCTGTCTGTTTCCCGCATTTCGGACAGGTTTCCTCTCTTCCGGAAAGATATCCGCAGGTCTGGCAGATGGAATACACCGGTGTAAAGGTCATATATGGAATATCGTAATTCTCCGCCATCTTCCTCAAAGAGTCCCGAATCTTCTTCCAGTCTTCTGCTTCCTGTTCCATGTAGACGGAAAATACGTTGCCGGCCGTATAAAGAGGCTGGACAGTATTCTGGTTTTCAAGAACTTCTTTAAGTGTTCCTCCAAAATCAGAGGGAAGCTTGGTGCTGTTGGTATAATAAGGAACATCTCCTGCACTTCCGCCTGTCTTAATCTCCGGAAATTCCTTCCTGTCGATCATTGCCAGACGGTACGCTGCCGATTCCGCCGGAGTCGCTTCCAGGCAGTACAAATCTCCATACTCCAGCTGATAACCGATCAGCTTCTTTTTTAAATGCATCAGCACATCTGCCGCGAAATCTCTTGTCCTTTGAGAATGCATTCCGGATTTAAGCCAGGAAGCGTTAAGCCCTGCCTCGTTCATTCCAATCACGCCTATGGAAGAAAAATGGTTTTCTAAGTTTTCCAGATAACAGGCCGTGTAAGGATAAAGCCCATTCTTTAAAAGTCTGCCGATGACATCCCGTTTAATCTTCAAGGATCTGGCCGCAATATCCGCCACCTGATCCAGACGTTTGTAAAAATCCGATTCATCGGTGGCTAAATATCCGATTCGGGAAAGATTTATGGTGACCACACCAATGGACCCGGTATTCTCTCCATAACCGAAGAACCCCCCTGCCTTATTGCGCAGCTTCGTAAGATCCGGAGTCACGCCATGATAGGAGATCCTCACATCCCCCGGTACCTGGCCGCCCCTGATATAGTTGGAAAAGTAAGGTGTTCCATAATGAGATGCTAAAGTAAACAAAAGTCGGTTATTCTCAGTGTCCGACCAGTCAAAATCCTCAGACAGTCCATAAACCGGAATCGGATACTGAAATCCCATACCGCCTGCATCTCCGGCCAGCATGGTTTCTAAAAACGCCCGGTTTATCATATCCATCTCGGTCTGGCAGTCCCCATAGGTAAAGTCCATCCGCCGCCCCCCGACAATGGCCTTTTCCTCTCTCATATCCTCAGGAACCGTTAAATCCAGAGAAATATGGGAAAACGGTGCCTGAGTTCCCCAGCGGCTTGGCGTATTGACTCCAAACACAAAAGCCTCCATGCATTTTTTAACCTTGTCATAGGAAAGACCATCAGCCCTGACAAAGGGCGCCAGGTATGTATCAAAGGATGAAAAGGACTGGGAAGCAGCCCATTCATTTTGCATAATTCCGAGAAAATTAACCATCTGATTGCAAAGAGTAGCCAGATGTTTTGCCGGAGAGGCTGTAATCTTTCCGGTAATCCCACCAAGTCCGTCCAGCAGAAGCTTTTTTAAAGACCAGCCGCAGCTGTATCCTGTTAACATGGAAAGGTCATGGATATGGATATCACCTCTGTGGTATGCTTCAGCGATCTCTTTATCGTAAATTTCAGAAAGCCAGTAGTTTGCCGTCACCGCTCCGGAATTGTTAAGGATCAGGCCTCCCACGGAATAGGTGACCGTGGAATTCTCCTTTACATGCCAATCCTCTACCTTTACGTAGTTATCCACCACATCCTTATAATCAAGAGTGGTTGCTCCCAGGCTCCTGATCTTTTCTCTCTGCTTCCGATACAGGATATAGGCCTTTGCCACATCTGTATATCCAGTCTCTTCCAGCACCTTTTCCACGCTGTCCTGGATATCCTCCACAGCAATCAGCCCCTCCTTCATCTTATCCTTAAAATCAGAGGCAACCCTTAAGGCCAGCAATTCCACAATGCTATCCGTATAATACTTTTCGGTTGCAGTAAATGCCTTTTTCATGGCTTCCTTGACCTTTGATAAATCAAAGTCCGCTTCCGCGCCATCCCTTTTCATAACCATTAACATGTTAGTCCTTCTCCTTTAAATCCTATTTGACCTGATAGATCATGATTTGGTCCCTGCTATGTAATTCCTGCTGAAAATATCCGCTTTCCCCATTTACCTCTAATACCACCTGTCCGGTTACGTTTTTAAAATCCAGTCCGGAATATTCCAGCATGTCCATCAGATAATAGGGCCGATGATCCGGCTTTAAGGGAAGAGTCAGGGGGTTGTTATTCAGAAAGAACGTGATTTTCCCCTTACTCTCACGGCTCTTTTCTCCCTGTTTATTACCTGTCTGACGGTCTTGATCTGTACCGGAGGACGACTTATGTAGGCCGGAATCGGCTTCCTCCGGCTCTTCCTTTATTTCAGCTGCCGTTGTTTCTATTACAATGCTGTCACCGGATTCCAGGGGCACATCTGCCTTCGCCTCTTCGCCGTTTACCAGAACGTTGTTTCCTTTTCCAAGCTCTGCCACGTCGGAGAGCATAGCGGAAGCGTTTTTTCCGCGGGTGGCAGGGATGAATACGATCCAGTCCTCCGTATGTACCGGATCAGAAAGCTGAGTTTTTTCTCCATTGAGTGTTAAGACAGACGGTTCCGCTTTCTCTCCATAAAAGACCGTTCTTTTTCCATTGACACTCACCACCAGATTCTGACCGGAACGCCCGATCATATCCTGATAATTATATCCGTTCATCATCAGCACATCCATAACAGTAAAGCTGCCGTTTCGAAAGAGCTTGGCCGGCCTGTCATTTAATATGACGCGGAAGCTGTCATTGACAATGCTGAAGCCTGCAGAAATAACGATACCGAGAGGAGTTGCAAATTCCGGATTCTCAAGGTCATACTCATCGGAATAGGCATTGATTTTAAAATTGTTTCCTGCAATGGCAACCCGTTTGGGGTCAATCTTTAAATGCTCTACAATCCCCTCTTTTAAACCGGAGAGCCTGCTTCCTCCCCCTGCCAGGAATACGGCCGACGGCATCCCGCCGTTTACCTCCAGGATTTTTGCTGATATTTCCTCGCAAAGCCTGGAAGACGCTTCTTTGATGCACTCAAAGATGGAATCCCGCGTGATTACTTGTTCAAATCCCAGGATATCCGTAAAATGAAGTTCAGCCCCTTCGTCAATCTCTGACTTTATCTTTTCCGCGGTATCAAAATCAACCAGATACTCCTTCATAATGGTTTCTGTGATCTCGTCACCGGCAAGTATGGCCATGGTATAGCCGGTCACACAGCCATCCCTGCAGACTGCAATGTCCGAGGTTCCTGCTCCTATATCCACCATTGCCAGGTTCAGCAGGCGGATATTCTGAGGGATAGCAGCGTTGATGGCGGCAATGGGCTCCAAAGTAAGGCTCGCTACCTCCAGGCCGATTTTATTCATGGCCGCATAAAGGCTTTCCACCACCTCTGTAGGAAGAAAGGTTGCTAT
The DNA here is from genome assembly GCF_900105615.1 of Lacrimispora sphenoides JCM 1415. NCBI lineage: Bacteria > Bacillati > Bacillota > Clostridia > Lachnospirales > Lachnospiraceae > Lacrimispora > Lacrimispora sphenoides. The sequence goes on from NZ_LT630003.1 coordinate 2,721,390, forward strand.
AATATCGGCTTTCAGAACTCGTCCATGATGATCGATCAGATTGGATATCATGTAGTTATCCAGGTAATAGCGGCTTACCGTATATCCAACCAGGTAAAACTGCCGGTCCGAATCCTTGTCTTCTCTATTCATAAATAATTTTTCTGCTTCGCTGATTGCACCTGCCTCCAGGCGGCTGACAGATTCTATATCGATCTTCTGAGGTCTGGAAAGCTCCATCTCATAGGTCACGCTTTCAGTCCTCAGCGCTCTTCCGGCGGCAGCTACAGAGACCTTGTCAAGCCTGCACCCAAGCTTTTTCTCCAGCCTGTCCTTGACCTGGCCAGCGATCTTTGCCACCTGGTCGATATCCTCGATCTGGCCGTCAATCATCGCCCGTTTTGTGTGCTCGGCTCTCTCTATGGCAACGATATGAATTCTGTCCCCGTCAGGCATGCCCACCATACCGATGATGCTCCGGGTTCCAATATCCAGAGCGAAAACAGCCTGATCCGGAAGTGTGTCTGTCAAAATACTATGTCTGTTATCCATAAATAATGCCCCATTCTCTTGTATATTTGTCTTTTATTCTACTAGTATAAACAGCCTCCGTCAATCGAATAAAGGAAAATTTTGGAGTAAAAGCATGTAAATTGATACAATAAAACAGACCGCAGCTTAAGGACTTACGCTGCGGCCTGTTTTTATCAGCACTGATCTCTAATATCAAAGCTTGGATTGAATGCATAGAAATTTCTGCTGTCCAGATTATCCTGGGTGATTCTTAAAGCTTCCCCAAACCTCTGGAAATGAACGATTTCCCGTTGTCTCAAGAATCGAATCGGATCACAGATTTCTGGATCAGTAATAACACGAAGAATGTTATCGTAAGTACTCCTTGCTTTCTGCTCTGCTGCCATATCCTCCACAAGATCGGTAATCGGATCTCCCTTAGACTGGAATTGGGTGGCAGTAAACGGGACTCCACCGGCAGACTGAGGCCAGATGCCTGTTGTATGGTCAATGTAGTAAGGACCAAACCCTGATTCTACAACCTGTTCCGGTGTTAAATTTCTTGTCAGCTGGTGAACAATGGTTGCTACGATCTCAAGATGTGCTAACTCCTCCGTTCCGATATCCGTAAGAACTCCTTTACATTCTTTATAAGGCATGGCATAGCGTTGGGAAAGATAACGCATGGAAGCTCCCATTTCTCCATCTGGGCCGCCATACTGGCTGATAATAAAGGAAGCAATCTTGGGGTTGGGAGTCGTAATATTTACCGGATACTGTAATCTCTTTTCATACCTCCACATTAGCCGCACTCTCCTTCCCATGGCCATGGATCATTGATCCAGGTCCAGTAATTCTCATCCATGACTCCATCAACCATCAGAGGGCCGCACTGCTCCTCATAAGCCTGCATTGCCTGCTGCCGCATATCTGCTACATAAAAGTAATAATTTAATGCTTCCTGATCATCTGGATGGGTGTCAAGAAACAAAACCACATCATCCATTGCAAAGCTAGCTTCATATACCTGCTTTAACAGCATGTCGCAATCAACATTATAACCCATCATCACTGGCACCCCCCCATAATAAATGGTTTAAACAGATCCGGGAAGATGGTTCCCATGCTCATGGCAGTATCTAACGGATACAATTCCTGCCAGCACTGCCATGGTACATATGCCATTCCAACTGGAAACTGGTCAATATTTTCGGCTGGGCAAGGAGCCGGTGCGGGCTTGCTGGGACGCATGGCAGGTGCTGTGCATGTCGGCATTTCAGGGCACTTCACAAATGCGGGACTTGTTGCCATATTCGGACATTTCATAGGCGCCATTGCTTCCTTCTCTTTTTCTGGGCATTGAATCGGCATGACACATACCGGCATACAATTCTCTGGCATTGTACGGGCTGGCATTGTACGGGCCGGCATCTCCCAGCATTTCTCTGGCATGCATTTCTCACGGGCCGGCATCTCCCTGCATTTCTCTGGCATGCATTTCTCATGGGCTGGCATCACTCTGCATTTCTCCGGCATGCATTTCTCCGGCATCGGGCAAGCTGGCATCTCCCTGCATTTTTCTGGCATGCATTTTTCTGGCATGCATTTCTCACGGGCTGGCATCTCCCTGCATTTCTCCGGCATGCATTTCTCATGGGCTGGCATCACTCTGCATTTTTCCGGCATGCATTTTTCTGGCATCGGGCAGGTTGGCATCACTCTGCATTTTTCCGGCATACATTTTTCTGGCATCGGGCAAGCTGGCATCTCTCTGCATTTTTCCGGCATGCATTTCTCAGGCATCGGGCAGGCTGGCATTACTCTGCATTTCTCAGGCATGCATTTCTCAGGCATCGTACGGGCTGGCATCTCCCTGCTTTTTTCCGGCATTGGGCATAACAGCATTGGCTGGCAATTCATCGGCATAGGTGCTGCCTCAGATTCACCTCTTGTTTCCGAACATCTTGGTCTTTTTGGCGGCATCCAAGGGCCGGAACCTGAGGCCATATCCTGCTGTTTCATAAGTATGGGATCAGTCCCATTTTCTGCGGACTTTGCCGGACCCGAACCAAGCGGCATGTCAGGGCGAATCACCGTACCAGGACTTACAGACATATCAAGCCCCATGGCATATTCCCAGCCGGCCGAGCCGGTGCCGGTCATATATTCAGGACACCATTGCTTCGTATAAAAATCCATAGGATGTATGACTCCTTTCGCTATTGAAAGTTTCTAATATCAATCTATGAAAGGAATACTCTGTTGTGCAGGGCCTGCTGAAATTTTTCCATTAATTTCAAAGGAAGATCCATGGCATGGACATTCCCAGCGCTTGTCATACCGGTTCCATACCAGACGGCATCCCATATGGGGACAGTTTACGGCTCCCGGCATGGTTCCGGCTGAAAGTCCCTTCACTGATTGCATGCCATGGGAAACCAGTGTGCCCGCGGCCGCCTTCAGATGATGCCTTCTGGGAGAAAATACTTCATCATAGGGTGTTTTCCTTCCTGTTATCTGAGTGCTCAGTATCTTTGCTGCCACCATGGAGGAACTCATGCCCCATTTTCCAAAGCCTGTAGCAACATACCAATCCGGCCTTAGGGCAGAAAACGGCCCGATATAGGGAATTCCGTCTAAAGTCATACAATCCTGGGCCGTCCATCTTCTGATTTCCTTTGCTTCCGGAAACAGATGTTCCCCTGCCCGTTTCATCGTGGTAAAGGGACTTTCCTTTGGCGCCTTTCCGGTCCTGTGGCTTCCATATCCCAATAAAAGCTTATCACCGGCATTCCGAAAGGAATATGCCCTTTCGTCAATTCCAATATACATGCCTTTTAAAGATGTAACAGGCTCAAGCTCCAGAACGTAGCTTTTCTCCTGATACATTTTGGCAAAATAAAATCCAGGGATATTAACAAAAGGATAATGAGAGGCAAATACTACTTTTTCTGCCTTTACCACCCCTTTATCCGTCACGACTTCATGCCCCTGAACCTTGAGAACCTTTGTCCGCTCAAAAATCGTAAGCCCTGCAGATATATCTCTTAGAAATTCCAGAGGATGAAACTGGGCCTGTCCGGTAAAACGAACCGCTCCATGCACAGGAAACGGAAGTCCGGTCTCCCTGACAAAAGAAGCCGGAAGCCCAAGTCTTGCAGCCCACTCCGCCTCTCTTGAAAGCACCTCTGACTCCTGAACCGAATATAGATATGCATCCGTTTGCTCATAATGGCACTGTATGGAATAACGTCTAATGAGTTTTCCGTACTCTTCCACCGCCAGCTGGTTTGCCTTTCCATACAGCCTTGCCGTTTCTACCCCAATCGTTCGTGCCAGCTTTTCATAAATCAGATTATGCTGGGAAGTGATTTTCGCCGTTGTATATCCCGTCTGCCCGCTTCCTATGCGGTCTGCCTCCAGCACCACCACATGAAGACCGTGCCTTTGCAAATAAAAGGCAGTAAGGATTCCTGCCATTCCAGCTCCTATTACTACCACCTCTGTCCGTTTGTTTCCTGTCAATGGATTCCTGCCAGGGATTCTGGTTGATTCTGTCCAGATTGATTTCATTCTTTCCACCTCTTGCCTTTATAGCTAACATTTTTAAAAAAAGTTTTTCTTATCCTTATTATTCTCTCTATTTCCTGTTTAATGCCTGTTTTCTCTCTTCCAATTATTTCTTGATTTCACTATGCTTTTATAATACAATAAAATCAAATGGCCGATAAAAGGGAGGAAATCCATATGAATTGGTTTAGAAAAAAAACAGCTCTGCCCCTTCAAACAGAGACAGAGACCAAAAGCCAGGTAATAGAAGATACTTTATTAGAGAGCAAACCGGAACGAGAAGCCTGTTTAAAGCATCTGAGCCTGGTAATGAGCTCTATGGAACGGGGCGCTGTGCTAAAGCTTCACATAGAGAATTTTAAACGGCTAAACCAGGTATTTGGTTATGAATACTGTGAAAACCTTCTGGAACAGATCCTTACCTATTTAAAAGAAGTGACAGGAAAAGAAGTCTACCATTATATTGGTGTGGAATATATCATCATACTGGAACAATATACCCAGGGACAGGCTTATGAGCTTGCTGAGACGATTGCCGGTAGGTTTGACCATGTCTGGAAAGTCAGCGGTACCGACTGCTTATGTTCCGCACAGATGGGCATCTGCACCTATCCCGGACACGCCGCTTCTCCGGACCAGATGTTAAAGTGTCTGGATCTGGCCGTTATAAAGGCGGAAGACGGAGGTCCAAATCAGGCGGTCGTCTTTGACAGCGTTTTGCAGAAACAGCTGCAGCGGCGCCAGACCATTGCTCTTTATCTAAAGACAGCCCTGAAAAAAAAAGAGGTGGAGGTTCGTTACCGCCCTACTCTTCAAATTGATACGGGGACCTTTACCCGGGCAGAGCTTTATATGCGCATCTTTATTAAAGGCCTTGGGATGATCGGAGCCAGCGAATTTCTTCCTGTTGCAGAGGATTCCGGGCAGATCCGGGCCATTGAATATTATGCGCTGGAAAAAGCAGCCCAGTGCATCCACGGGCTGCTGGAAGCTGGCTGCGAATTTGAATCCATTGCTCTTCCCATTTCTCCCGTTCTTTTTTTACAGGAAGATTTCCTTGACGAAGTGAAGCGCATGATGGATATCTATCACATACCTGAGGGAAAGCTTGCCCTGGAGATCCAGGAAAGTGCCCTGACCATGGCTTATTTAAACATCAACGTGACCCTTCAGCAATTGCAGGAAATGGGCGTGGAGATCATCCTCAATGAATTCGGTTCCGGCCACTCCGGAATCTCCTCAATTCTGGAGCTTCCAGTGGATACCTTAAAGCTTGAGCGCCTGTTCGTATGGCAGCTTGAGACGAATCCAAGGTCCCGGTCCGTCATTGAAGGGCTGGTCCGGATGGCAAGAGATCTTGATATGACCATCATTGCCGAAGGCGTGGAAACGGAAAACCAGAACCAAATACTTTCGGAAGCCGGCTGCAATTATCAGCAGGGGTTTTACTATTCTCCTACCCTGGAAAAAGGCACTTTGTTAAAAATCCTCGGCACTTCCTTAACAAAGTCCCATCAGCTCTTAGCAGAGGAAAAGGAAAAAATGGGGAAACTAAACTAATCTTCCAGTAGAAACTCAGAAAAATTCAGTAATATTACATAAACAGCGGCATACAGGAAGGAGAAACTCCATATGACCAAATCCGCATACTACCAACGGCCCGAAGACCATTCCTTCCAGGGCAGACAAGTGGAAGGCCTGTTAGAAAACGTTGAATATTCCCTTAATTCCAATATCCGTATCTGGCATAACATTCAAATGGAAGGATACGCGCCTCACCAGCATAGTGCACTGGAAATTCTCATACCCGTGGAATGTGACTATACCGTCATCATCAACAAAAAATCCTTCACCTTACATCCGGGCGACATTCTCTTTATCCCCCGCTTTTCCATCCATGAGATCCTTCCGGCTACCAGCGGTTCCCGCTTCATTTATATGTTCAACATGGAACCACTGTCCAGTTTTTACGATTCCTCCTTTTTGGATGTGGTTCTGTTAGAACCTTGCCTTATGAACAAGCAAAACCATAGCCGGATTTATGAACGGATCTATTCCGGTTTCATGGAGATCAACGACATCTATTTTCCAGGCGGGATCTTTTGGGAATATTCTATTTATGCGATCCTGATCAACATCTTAACGACAATCGGCGGAGAGTACTATCATGCCCTCTCCGCCAATTCACAAACCTCTCAAGAAAAACATTATGAGTATTACCAGAAGTTCACAGGCCTTTTGTCCTACATTGACGCCCATTACGGGGAGAACTTAACGTTAGAAAAAATGGCCGCCCACATAGGCTTTTCCAAATACCATTTTTCCCGCCTGTTTAAAGAACATACCAACTCTACTTTTTATGACTATTTAAGCCGCAAACGCATTCAGGCGGCTCAGGAAATGTTATTGACCGGCGAATCGATCACCTCAATCGCCTTCCAAACCGGATTCAACAATCCGGCCTCCTTTAGCCGGTGCTTTAAGAAGTATACAAAATACAATCCCACCGAGTTTCGCAGCCTATTTTCCCTTTCGTCTATCCCTTAACGCCACCTAAAGCAACACCGGAAATTATGTAACGGGAAAGAAGCAGATAAACCACAATCAGGGGCAGCACCGTCAAAGCCAGCCCCATATAAACAGAGCCATATTCTGTCTTATAAATATCCCCGCGAAGCAGGCTTACCATAATGGGCATGGTATACTTCTTCTGATCCGTCAAAAGCACCAGAGGGGTAAACAAGTTGTTCCAGCTGGACACAAAGCAGAAGATCGCCTGTGTTGCAATGGCCGGTTTCATAATCGGCATAGCAATCCGGTTAAAGATATAGAACTCCCCTGCCCCATCAATGCGGGCAGCCTGAATGATTTCCAGTGACAAAGAAGGCAGCATATACTGCCTCATAAAGAACACCATAGCAGGAGAGGCAATAGCCGGTAATATGAGCATGAGGAAATTGTTCGTCATATGAATCCGGTAAACCATCTGGTAGAAACCGATCATCGTAATCTGGGCCGGAACCATCATAATTGCCATGATAAAGCTGAAAAATGGTTTGCGGAATCTCCAGTTGTACACCACCAGCCCGTATGCGGTCATGTTGGAAAAATACACCGCACAAAGAGTTGCTCCTGTGGAAATGATAAGGGAATTCAAAAAACCATTGGCAGGATTAAAACTTTTTCCCAACAAAATAGCTATATTCTTCATCATATAAGTAGAAGGAAGAAGCGAAATTGCGTGTTGCTGTATCTGTACCGTAGAACGGGTGGCATTGATCACCATAATGTAAAACGGGGCAATGCTTAAAATTGCAAGGAAAATGCATACCACGTAAATAATGACTTTCAATATCAATGAGCTGCGCTTTTTATTCATGTGATTTCCTCCGTTCCTTCTGCATTTTCCTATATTCCCGTTCCTGCTGTTTGGTCAGCTTCTCCAATTCTGCTTCGTCCTTATCCCTCATTGCAAAAAACAAAATTGCAGATGCAGCGCAAATGATCACAAACATGATCATACTGGCGGCGGAAGCCCGATTGTATAAGTAACTGCCGCTAAAGGCCTGATTATAGATAAATACGCTGGTGGTTAAAGTGGCATTGTCCGGTCCGCCAAGTAAAAACAGTTTCGGAATATCGAACATCTGTAAGCCACCGATCAAACTGGTCACCAATGTAAACAGCAGAATGGTCCTTAAGTTAGGAATCGTGATATAGAAAAAGGTCTGAATCCGGTTTGCCCCATCTACCTCTGCGGATTCAAAGATTTCAGGACTGATTCCCAGTACGCCGGATATCAAAATAATCATGGTATAGCCATACCACGTCCAGAACTGAATAAATGATACGCTTCCCCTTGCCACGGCTTTGTTGACCTGAAAATTAATTGGCTGGTCCGTAATCCCTAAGGTCATTAAAATATCATTGACCGGTCCCATGGGATAGCCGATAAGGGCGTTGAACAGAATGGCGACGGTAGCTGCAGTGATAATGTTTGGCATATAAAACAATACCTTAAACAGTCCTTTTCCTTTGATGTGATTCCGGTTATCCGTAAACCACGCCGTTAAAAGCAGGGCCAGACCTATCTGAGGGATAAAGTTGCATATCCACATGCCTAAAGTGTTCCGAAATGACTTCTGGAACGAGGGATTTGCCAATATGTTCTTAAAGTTTAAAAATGGATCGTCCGCCAGAAAATGAAACTTTACCGTACCCAATCCTTTACAATCCGTAAATCCAATAACAGTAGTAAAAATAATCGGATATAAAGTGAAAATAAGAAATGCAATGGTAAAGGGCAGACAGAATATGTATCCCCATTTCGCATAACCAGAATGTTTTCGTTTCATGTAAGTTCCTCCATTCAACGCAATCGGGCGGACAAGAAGAAAGAGCCTCCCCTCCTGCCCGCTCAAAATTATTTATTCAACGGTGATATCCAGATTATCTGCTACCTGCTGTTTGAAATCCTTAATCGCCTGTTCTCTGCTCTTGTTTCCTGCGGTGTATTCCCGTACCTGATCTCTCCAATACATGTTAATGGTTTCATCGTACTGTGTCAGGTTCGTACCCTTTGCATACTTATTTGCCGGAACAAATACGTCAAACATATTCTGTCCGTTTAAGAAGTCAATGGAGCCGTCGGATTTGGCCATAACTGTACCGGAAGCTACGGTGTCCTTTGTTCCTGCATCATTCATAGTACCGTTTGCCCACATGTACTGCAAGCCGTTTTCGGAAGTTTCCAGGGTGATCCACTGGATAATATCACCAACCGCTTTTTTCACCTCAGAGTCTTTATTTGCCATTACCCATGTACCGCCCCAGAAAAAGCCGATAGGAGATTCGCATACCGCCCAGTCACCAAAGGTTCCTTCTCCGATTTTTTCGCCGCCTGAGTTAGGAGCCATCACATAGTTGATCAGCCATGCCGGACCAAAGAAGCCTAAAACCGGTTTAGAGCCCTGGCCCTTCATGTCCGCAAACCAGGCATCCTGCCAGTCTCTGGTATCATTGTGAAGTCCTCCATCCATCAGCTTCTTAGACAGATCCAAAAACTCTTCCCGTTTCGGGTCAATATTCAGCTTGCCATCCACGATCCAGCCTGTATCAGAACTGTTTTCCACTGCGTGCCACAGATCACCGTCACCGGATATGATCCCGTAGCCTTTGGCTTTTAAATCATTTGCAGCATTGAAAAATGAATCCCAGCTATTGCTTCCCGCTCCCAATTTAGCGCCGACTTCCTTCGGATCATCGGTTCCCCAAGTATCCTTTGCAATGGAACGGCGATAGATAAATGCGCCGCCAGTCGCCTGGTATCCTAAGGCAACCAGCTTGCTATCCTGATTGGATCCTATGTCCATGGTATACTTGGCGATATCCGCTTCCTTCACTTTTGCGGCAACGTCGATTCCCAGGTCCTCGTAGGGAGCCGCATATCGGCCGGCATCTCCCTGCGTGTATTTAAGTACAAATGCGGCTTCTGCACAATACAGATCCGGTGCATCGGTCCCGCCTGCCGCCAGTGCCTGATCCAGTGCCGGCTGATAAGCACCGTCCGTTGTGGCAATGATCGTAGGATTGATTTCATAATCAAAATCCGGATGCAATTCTTTGTATTTTTCGATCATTTTAGGCACTTCATCCGTAAATGCCCAGACATTGATCACCTTTTTTCCAGGTTCCGACGTTTCTGCCTTTTCCGTGGATTCGCTCTTTGCTGCCGTTTCTGTAGATTCGTTCTTTGCCCCCGTTTCCGCGGATCCGCTTTTTGCACCGCCGCTGCATCCCGATAGCACTCCTGCCAGCACAAACGCACCTGCCAGCATAATAAACCGTTTTTTCATGTTTATTCCTCCTCCTTTTCATAATCTGCAAAAAACTTTCTGTGTTGACTTGTAAATTCAGTGTATCATACAAGATGTCTTTTCGCCTTACAAATCTTGCTTTTCAATGTACAGAAATTGCTTTTTAGCATGAAATTATTGTTTTAGTTTATGGAGGTATTTTTTTATCCAATGTAATTTTTTGTGTATTTATAATTATTAATCTCTATTTTTATTACTTTCTATATTTATTTTGTCCTTAAGGTTCTTATTTTTTACTTTTTTCTTATAGCAAGAAATGCGATGAATTTCAATAGATTTCAAAATTCGAGGATTCGAAAGGTATTTTTAAATTAAAAAAAGCACTTTCTGCCGGAATTTGGCGGAAAATGCTTTTTTGTTTTTATTGAATAGCTGCAGTCTGACAGTTTGTCACCGGCTGCTGCACCTCCAGGGACTTGTTATAAAAATAACGAATGACATCCTTGCGGGTAATGATCCCGATAAAATTCTTTTGGTCATCTACAACAGGCACAAAATTTTGGTTTAATGCCTTATCGATCAAATCTTCCATATTGGAATCCGCATATACGGGACGGTTATCTGACCTTCTGTCAAGGGCCGCCACCGTTACCTGCTCCGCTTCCTTTAAGTTAAGATTGAATTTGTTCTTGATTCCCCAAAGCATGTCCCCTTCCGTGATTGTTCCTACATATTTTCCCCGTCTGTTTATAACGGGCACTGCAGAGTATTTGTGATACTCCATCTTCTCTAGCGCCTGGCGCAGAGAATCATCCTCAAAAATATAAGCCACCTCATTCTTAGGTGTTAAAAAAAATAAAATGTTCATAGCCACACTCCCCGTTGATTCTCGTGAAGGCAACAAGCCAAGGTCAAGCGAACCTGACTTTGGCGGCTGCCCACGGGGTCAAATATTCCACAGTTTGCTGCGGGTATTTGACTGATCGGTTATAGTATAGCAGATGACTCTTAATCACGTATGAACATTTTATTATTTTTTTATAACTTTTTCCTGAGATTTCCTCTTTTCGGCTTACTGCATTTGATCAAGGGGATCAATAGCCTTATCATTATGAGTCAATTCAAAGTATACGTTGGCGCCTTCCACGGAATAATATTTGGTAGGCTCGGCTACATAGCCTAAGACCTGACCTTCTTTGATATATTCATTTTCTACAACTTGCAGCTCTTTTAACTGTCCGCAGATAGCTGTATAATTGTTGCCCATATTTAAGACAACGTAGCTTCCGATTTCTTCATTGGAGCCGACTTTTTCAACTTTTGCATTGGCAGGAGCCACAACAGGAGTACTTACATCTCCCTGGATCACAAGCCCTGGATTGCATTTATACTGGTCCAGAGTCGGAAAATAGATTGTGGTGTCCATGCTGTAGTCTAAAATGACATTTCCGCGTACTGGCCAGGTCATTCTGGTTGCATCATTAAAATTAAGTACCAGAGACGTTGCCGCGCTTTTGTCTGTTCCGGTCTTTACTGCCGGAGCCTGTGTTTCCTGAGCTGCAGAGGCTTTATTGGAATCAGCCACCTGCATTTCCTCTTCCATCGTTGCATTGGAGTCTCCTGCAACTGCCACTTGTGTTTCTTGGGGGACTGATTCTTCAACAATCATATTGCTCTGATCCGGTACTTGCAGATAAGGGCTTTCTCCTCCACCATTTCCTCTTTGAATGGTAATTACTCCTGCTGCAGCTACTATAGTCAGCAGGCCTAGAACCAACAGGACAAGGAATACTTTATCCTTGAACAATTGACTTATTTTCTCCTTCACGTTTATCACCTCGATAATATTCTTACCAAGAGTGAAAGAGTTATTCAGAAATAAAAGAAAAATTTTCAAATATGTTGTAGTGATACTGTACCCCCTGCAACTACAGTGCTCATTACAAATATTATCCAATAAATTTCATAATTCCAACTGCTGCCACAGTGTTGTTATTGTTTCCATGCATCTGGAATATGTTTCCATTCCGCAGCTGGCATAACGATTATTGCAAATGTGAGGAGCCCCCCAGGCACACGAAAGATAGAATACCTATTATTTATTCGGAATTTAAAGCAATATTTTTATAAAAATAAGGAAGAATTTGTTCCGCCGTCCAGCCTTCCTCTGCTTTGCACCTGGCTCCAAACTGGCTCATGCCATATCCGTGCCCAATTCCCTGGCAGACCACCCGGATTCCCTCTTCATATTCTTCAAAACGAAAGGCTGCGGAAGGAAGTCCCAGAACCCGCTGAATTTCCTCTCCCGTATATACCTTGGTACCAATCTGGATCTGCCCCACATATCCCCCCTCATCCCGGAGTACGATCTGGATGCTTCCCGGAATCTGATCTGCCTTCACAGGTACGCCGCCGGAAATCTGATTGATTTTTTCCGCAAAATCTTCTTTTTTATATGCAGCCATAGTGAGAAAACCTTCCGCTTCCACATCCCTGGAACATGCAACCTCCTGCAAATACGGATGGTTTTCATCTCCTGCTCTGGTCTTTCCGGTGCTTGCCCGGTGGAATAAGGGATCGATCAGCTTCCCTTCATACATCATGACCATCGACCTGGTAGACCGGACTGCGTTTTCCACTGCCTGATAGCTGGCAACAAAGGATTCGCTTCCCCACAGCTTTTCCATCTGCTGTTCCTCCAGATACTCCATGTGAAGTTCCGATTCTTTCACTTCATTTTGCCCGTTCATTTTTCCGTAGATGTATGTCCGGGCAATGATCGCCTGGGCCCTTAAAGCCTCCCTGCCATAATCGGCCGGCATCTGCTTAGCCACCACGCCGGGAAGATATTCTTCCACATCCATATAGGATTCTCCGCTTTTCCGGTCCAGAATGATCTTCTTACCGCTGGTGATCATGGGGAACTCCTTCTTCTCCTCGATCTTTCCCGTCCATGCCATGGTAATTATGTATGGAAACAACAGCGCAAGAATACACGCCATAACCGCTTTTTTTATCATTCCGAATCACCACCCTTTCCATCTTCCTGTCCCCTTGTTCAATATATGCAAAAAAACGCCCCGGAATCACTTCCGGAACGTTTTTACAATCTTATGCTTCTTCCAGCTCTACCTTTACCTTCTCTAAGTGCCAGATATCCTTTACATATTCTTCGATGGTTCGGTCTGAGGTAAACTTGCCGCTGTTTGCAACATTTAATATGGCAGCCTTCGCCCACCACGCTTCATCCCGGTACGCCTGGTCGATCCGGCGCTGAGCTTCTGCATAGGATGGGAAATCCTTTAAAATAAAGTACGTGTCCGCACGGTCACTGCTCTGTGTATTTAATAAGGAATTATAAATATCGCGGAACAGTTCCGGGTTCTGGGGAGAATAATAGCCGTTGATCAACTGCATCAGCACCCTGCGTATCTCGTAGTTGTTGTTGAAAATCTCCATGGGATTATATCCGCCCTCGTTCTCATAGCGGATCACCTCGTCGGAGGACATACCGAAGATAAAGGCGTTCTCCGCTCCCACTTCCTCTACGATTTCCACATTGGCGCCATCCATGGTTCCAAGGGTCAGGGCTCCGTTTAACATGAATTTCATATTTCCGGTACCGGAGGCCTCCTTGCTTGCCGTGGATATCTGTTCACTTACATCTGCCGTAGCAAAGATGATTTCTGCATTGGAAACCTTATAGTCCTCAATGAACACAACCTTGATCTTACCGCCGATGCTTCTGTCGTTATTAATCACATCAGCCACCGCGTTGATCAGCTTAATAGTCAGCTTTGCACGCTCATAGCCTGCCGCAGCCTTTGCGCCGAACAAAAAGGTCCTGGGAACCATATCAAGGTTTGGGTTATCCTTTAGCTGATTGTACAAATACATCACGTGCAGGATGTTCATAAGCTGCCGCTTGTATTCGTGGAGGCGCTTTACCTGAACATCAAACATGGATCTGGGATCCACTTCAATGCCGTTATGCTCTTTAATATATTTTGCCAGGCGCACCTTGTTCTGGTATTTGATGTCCATAAACTCCTGCCGGCACCTGGGGTCATCGGCATAGATTGCCAGACGGTGTATATGAGGCAGATTGGTGATCCAGTCGTTTCCGATCTTTCTTGTCACCCATTCGGCCAAAAGGGGATTTCCATGCAGAAGGAACCGCCTCTGGGTGATGCCGTTTGTCTTGTTGTTGAATTTCTCCGGCATCATCTGATAGAAGTCTTTCAGCTCCTGGTTCTTTAAAATTTCTGTATGAAGTCTGGCAACACCATTTACCGAGAAGCCTCCCACAATGGCCAGATTGGCCATGCGGACCTGACCATCGTAAACGATGGACATTTTCCGAAGCTTTTCCTGGCTGCCCGGATACATCTCCATGATTTTCTGCTGGAATCTCCGGTTTATCTCTTCTACGATCTGATAGATTCTGGGAAGCAGTCTGGAAAACAGCTCAATGGGCCATTTTTCCAAAGCTTCCGACATAATGGTATGGTTGGTATAGGCGCAGGTCTTTGTCGTGATTTCCCATGCTTCATCCCAGCTTAAGCTGTAATCATCAAGAAGGATTCTCATAAGCTCCGGGACTGCCACGGTGGGATGGGTATCATTCAGCTGGAAAACTGTCTTTTCGAAGAACTTATGTATATCTTCATGTTTTTCCATGTACTTCATAACCGCCCTCTGTACACTGGCGGAAATAAAGAAGTACTGCTGTTTCAAACGGAGTTCTTTTCCTGCATAATGGTTGTCATTGGGATAAAGGACCTCTACGATGGTCTTCGCCAGATTTTCCTGTTCCACCGCCTTCTGGTAATCGCCCCTGTCAAAGGAATCCAGACTGAAGGTATTGATGGCCTGGGCGTCCCAGATCCTTAAGGTGTTCACTACATTGTTTCCATATCCTACAATGGGCATATCATAGGGAACTGCCAGGACAGACTGATATCCCTCCTGGATAAAGCGTTCCCTTCCATTTTCCCTTATGGTATTGACATAGCCTCCGAACTTTACCTCAGTGGCATATTCGGCGCGGCGCAGCTCAAACGGATAGCCGTTTTTCAGCCAGTCGTCAGGAACTTCTACCTGAAATCCGCCTTCTATTTTCTGTTTGAACATGCCGTACCGGTATCGGATGCCGCAGCCATAAGCCGGATACCCGAGGGTTGCCAGGGAATCCAGGAAGCAGGCTGCAAGACGGCCCAGCCCCCCGTTTCCAAGAGCCGGATCCGGCTCCTGGTCCTCTATGGTGTTTAAATCAAAGCCCAGTTCTTCAAGAACTTCCTTTACTTCCGGCTGAGCCATAATGCTTATGATGTTATTGCCCAGAGCGCGGCCCATAAGGAATTCCATTGACAGATAATAAAGGGTTTTTACATCCTGATCTTCATATGCCTTATGGGTTGCGATCCATTCATCTATGATAACATCTTTTACTGCATAGGCCACTGCCTGGTACATCTGCTCCGGAGTAGCCTCATCAACCGTCTTGCGGAATACATTCTTCATGTTAAACAGAACACTTTTCTTAAAGATCTCCTTATCAAATCCCATACTCATTCTACAAGGCCTCCTAACCGTTTACTGAACCTTTTCCACACCCAGGGTTACATTTTCACCGTTAATGCTCCATTCTTTCACATAACCGGCCGGCGTTTCAAGGATGATGTCTTTTGCAAGCACTTCGCTCTTTACTTCTTCCTCATGGTCTTTTAATATACCGGCAATTTTTTCATTGCCCTTGCTGTATACCAGAATGTGATCCATCACCTCAAAACCGGCTTCCTTACGCATGGTCTGGATCTTACTGATCAGCTCACGGACAAATCCCTCTGCCAAAAGCTCAGGTGTTAAATTGGTATCCAGTACAACGGTGATGGTGTTATCGCCTTCGGATACGTAGCCTTCTGTCTGAGCGGTATCAATAAGAAGGTCTTCCTTGGTGAGCACAACTTCTGTTCCGTCAAAAGTAAAGGTGAGAGCGCCTGTTTCATTCAGGGTATCCATAGCCTCATTGCCGTTGACCTCTAAAAGGGCCTTTTTAATGGCTCCAAGCTGCTTGCCGTATTTCGGTCCAACGGTCTTTAACTGGGGTTTAAAGCTGTAGGATGTGAAATCCCTTACATCATCGGTGAATGCCACTTTTTTTACGTTCAGCTCTTCCTCAATGATTTCCTGGTAAAATACAGGAAGTACATGAGGTGCTTTTACAAACATCTGGCCAATCGGCTGGCGGTTCTTTAAATTGGCAGTATTTCTGGCAGCCCGGCCCATGACTACGATTTTTAATACTTCATCCATGTCAGTTTCCAGCTGCTTATCGATATAGGCTTTATTTGCCGCAGGATAATCGCACAAATGGATGCTCTCCGGTGCAGACTTATCCACGCTGCAAACCATGTTCTGATAGATCTCTTCGGTCATGAACGGGATGAGCGGAGCCGCCGCCTTGCTTACGGTGACAAGGGCTGTGTAAAGTGTCATATAAGCGTTGATCTTATCCTGCTCCATTCCCTTGGCCCAGAAGCGCTCCCTGCTCCGGCGTACATACCAGTTGCTCATATCGTCAACAAAATCCTGAAGCGCTCTTGCTGCTTCCGGAATCTGATAGCCGGCAAGGAATGCATCCACATCTCCCACCAGCGTGTTCAGCTTGGAGAGAAGCCATTTATCCATGACGGGAAGCTTTTCGTATTCCAGGCTGTATTTTGTGGGGTCAAATTCATCAATATTCGCATAAAGCACAAAGAATGCATAGGTATTCCACAGGGTACCCATAAATTTGCGCTGGCCTTCCATAACCGCTTTTCCGTGGAAACGGTTCGGCAGCCATGGTGCACTGTTCACATAGAAATACCAGCGGATGGCGTCTGCCCCGTAGGTATCCAGAGCATCAAATGGGTCTACCGCATTTCCCTTGGATTTGCTCATCTTCTGCCCGTTCTCATCCTGGACATGCCCCAGAACGATTACATTTTTATATGGCGCCTTGTTGAAAATCAAAGTGGAGATGGCAAGGAGGGAGTAGAACCAGCCTCTTGTCTGATCCACGGCCTCAGAAATAAAGTCAGCCGGGAACTGTTTCTCAAACAGATCTTGGTTTTCAAAAGGATAATGATGCTGTGCAAAGGGCATGGATCCGGAGTCAAACCAGCAGTCGATTACTTCCGGCACCCTCTTCATCTGTTTTCCGCACTCTGGACAGGTAATGGTCACTGCGTCGATATAAGGACGGTGAAGCTCAATGTCTTCCGGACAATTAGGGGACATGGACTTTAATTCTTCAATGCTTCCGATGGAATGCTGATGTCCGCACTCACATTCCCAAACGTTAAGAGGAGTTCCCCAGTAACGGTTTCTGCTGATTCCCCAGTCCTGGACATTTTCCAGCCAGTCGCCGAAACGTCCTTTTCCGATGCTCTCCGGAATCCAGTTGATCGTATTGTTATTGCGGATCAAATCTTCCTTTACATCCGTCATCTTAATGAACCAGGATTCTCTTGCATAGTAGATTAACGGGGTGTCACATCTCCAGCAGTGAGGATAGCTGTGTTCGAATACAGGCGCGGAGAATAAAAGGCCTCTTTCTTCCAAGTCCTTTAATATCATTGGATCCGCCTTCTTACAGAAGGTGCCTGCCCACTTGGTTTCCTCTGTCATCTCGCCTGCCGCATTGACCAGCTGTACAAAAGGAAGGTCATATTTTCTGCCCACCTTGGAGTCATCCTCACCAAAGGCCGGAGCGATATGAACAACACCGGTACCGTCAGTCAGGGTAACGTAAGTGTCACAGGTTACATAATATGCTTTTTTATTTGGTGTTACGAAGTCAAATAAAGGCTCGTATTCTTTATATTCCAAGTCCTTTCCGGTGTACTTCTCTAAAACCGTGTATTCCTCTCCAAGAACCTTTTCACACAGAGCCTCTGCCATATAATAGGTATAGTCTCCTGTCTGCACCTTTACATAGGTCTCTTCAGGATTTACGCATAAGCCTACGTTGGAAGGAAGGGTCCACGGAGTTGTGGTCCATGCCAGAATATAGGCGTCTTCTCCCTTTACCTTAAACCGGACGATGGCGGAGCGTTCCTTTACATCCTTATATCCCTGAGCTACCTCATGGCTGGATAAGGGAGTTCCGCACCGCGGACAATAGGGAACGATCTTAAATCCTTTATACAAAAGACCTTTCTCCCAGATTTTCTTTAATGCCCACCACTCAGATTCAATAAAATTATTCTCATATGTTACATAAGGGTCATCCATATCGGCCCAAAAGCCTACGGTCTTTGAGAAATCCTCCCACATGCCCTTGTATTTCCAAACGCTTTCCTTGCAATACTTGATAAATGGCTCCAGGCCATACTCCTCGATCTGTTCCTTACCGTCAAGGCCCAGCATCTTTTCCACTTCCAGCTCAACCGGCAGTCCGTGGGTATCCCAACCTGCCTTACGGGGAACGTCATACCCTTTCATAGTCCGGTATCTTGGAATCATATCCTTGATAACTCTGGTCAATACGTGCCCGATGTGGGGTTTACCATTGGCAGTAGGGGGACCGTCATAGAACGGATATGTCTCCCCTCCCTTACGGTTTTCCATGCTCTTTCTGAAAATATCATGGTCTTCCCAGAATTTTTCTACCTCTTTTTCTCTTGCTACAAAATTCAAGTCTGTAGGGACTTTCTTGTACATCTTTAGCAACCTCCATTTCTCCATATATAAAAAAAGCTCCCATCCCGTAATCAGGACGAAAGCCTCACTATATCTCCGTTGTACCACCTATTACCGCATACCAGCATATGCTTTCCCTTAACGCAGAAAATACGTCCTGACCTACCGCCGATGCCTTCAGCCGGAAACTCCGGAGTGATATTCGAACCCATGCTACTTTCGCCAGGCTTCCACCCTCCCCGGCTCTCTTTGGATTTCCCATGGTCCTACTGTCTCCATCAAAGTTTTTCTTTCTATTATGATGTGATAATACTAATATTACCGTATTTTTTAATTATAGGGAGTAAAAAAAGAAATGTCAAGGCTATTTTGATTTTCAGCCGGCGTCCGGAAGGTATAAAGGGGAACGGGTACCGACTCATTTTCATGAAATTCGATACCCGTTCTACATGCTTTCATCCATTGGTTCCTAATTACCTCTCACGTTTTGTTTTTTGCATTGCGTTCTCTGGATGCTCTATATGAATTTTTTCCCGTTCCTTTCGCACAAAACCATCTACAATCTAAATTTTCGGCATTGCTATTTTCATTCTTCTATATTGTTATCCAGCTACCGAATAAAAATTCAATCGGGACGAACAAAATTACCGATCGGATGAATATTTCTCTGCAGTTATAACGAATTATAGGCATATAAAGAGATTGGTAGATTTTCATTCCGGCTTCAGCCACGGTTCTCTGCTAAGGTTTAACGGTTTTTCCTTTTGCCTGAAATAGCCCTTTGCCGATTCAGGCGAAACTTATGTTTTCGGGGGAATCAACCTCCTTTTCTCTGTCATTCTCCGAAATAAATTAGAACGTCGGATTTGAAATTATTTTCTTTTGTTTATGGCTTTATTATATCCTATCTCTCTGTATTTTGCAAGACTTTTTTGATTAAAATAATAAGTTAATTATTAATTTTCAAATTGTATTGTTTTATTTAGATTATTTAATCATTCACGAATACTTGCGTGATATTTGCGGCGTTAATTTCATTGTTAAATTTTTGTCAATTCCATTGTTTTTTTGTAAACTTATGGTATAATGTGCGAAAAGGTTTAGTAAAAGGAAAAAAAAGGAGAACAGCTATGAGCCAGCGCAATTTAACTTTATTAACAGACCTTTATGAATTGACCATGATGCAGGGATATTTTAAAGAGAAAGATGCCAACGAGACCGTTATATTCGATGTATTCTACCGCAGCAATCCGGGAGGCAACGGGTACGCGATCTGCGCAGGCTTGGAACAGGTCATTGAATATGTAAACGAGCTACATTTTGATCAGGAGGATGTGGATTATTTAAGATCCACCGGACTGTTTGAAGAAGATTTTCTGGAATATCTCCATCATTTTAAATTTTCCGGCGACATCTACGCCATTCCAGAGGGCACTGTCATATTCCCTCGCGAACCATTAGTTAAAGTCATTGCCCCCATTATGGAGGCCCAGCTGATTGAAACCGCTTTGCTTAACATCATTAACCACCAGAGCTTAATTGCCACAAAAGCGGCCCGTGTCGTATTCGCTGCCGCCGGAGACGGGGTCATGGAATTCGGACTGCGCCGCGCACAAGGTCCTGATGCCGGAATTTACGGTGCCAGAGCTGCCATGATCGCAGGCTGCATCGGTACCTCTAATGTACTTGCAGGAAAAATGTTTCACGTTCCGGTGAGAGGAACCCATGCCCACAGCTGGATCATGAGCTTTCCTGATGAACTGACCGCATTCCGCAACTATGCAAAGCTTTATCCTACTGCATGCATTCTTCTGGTGGACACCTATGATACGTTAAAATCCGGTGTTCCCAATGCCATCAAAGTATTTAAGGAAATGCGGGAAGCCGGAATTCCTTTTACTACCTATGGAATCCGTTTAGACAGCGGAGACTTGGCATACCTTTCCAAAAAGGCCAAGAAGATGCTTGATGAGGCCGGATTTACAGATGCAGTGATCTCCGCCTCCAATGACCTTGACGAGACTCTGATCAACAGCTTAAAGATCCAGGGAGCTACCATAAACTCCTGGGGTGTTGGAACCAATTTGATCACCTCCAAGGACAGCCCTTCCTTTGGCGGCGTGTACAAGCTGGCGGCGATTATGGATAAAAAGACCGGCCAGTTTATCCCCAAGATCAAGCTTTCCGAAAATGCGGAAAAGATCACCAATCCCGGAAACAAGGCCATCAAACGTATTTACAGCCGGGAGACCGGTAAGATCATTGCGGACTTAATCTGCCTGGAAGGGGAAATCTTTAAAGAAAACCACTCCCTGCTCCTCTTCGACCCCATTGAAACATGGAAGAAAACACACCTGGCTCCCAACAGCTATACCATCAGGGATCTTCTGGTCCAGATATTTAAAGACGGGAAATGCATTTATGAAACTCCTGCCGTTATGGACATCCAATCCTACTGTAAAAAGGAACTGGATACCCTTTGGGATGAATCCCGCCGTCTGGTAAATCCTCACGAGGTTCATGTAGACTTATCCAATGAGCTTTGGCATATGAAGAATCAGCTGTTAGAAAGCTATCATTTCAGAGACTGATCTGATCGGGTCTGTCCATTGTTCACAGTCTGGTCATAATCTTTTTACAGCCTGGTCAAATTTTCTTCATATTTAATCGATATACTGAAAACATCAGAAAAAGATGTTGCCAACATACTTTGAGATAAAAATTTTTTTCATAATTGCCGGTATTCCTCCATGGGATACCGGCTCCTCCCTTTTTAAGGCTTCTTTTTACATATCTTCTTACATCTGTTTCCTCACAACCGAATATTCATCCCCGAATTTAAAATGAGGACAGCGTTGAAAAGAATTGCTTAGAAATTGTATCATCTCATCCTCATCCAGATTGATCTCACACTCATAGCATTCGTATTCTTCATTATAATCATAGTGTACACAATATTCACAACCCGTTTTCTGGTCCATCTTAATCTCTCCTCATACCTTTTTTCCTACTATCATAAACCGCACCCACTGCTTTTTTCAGCAGCCTTCCAACGGTCCCGTCAATGATCCAGGCAGCTGCCAGGGAGATCAAAAACGTAAGGATCGTCTCACAAACGATTCTGGGTACGTAATAATGTCTTAAGAACGTCTTTTCCACCAGCCCTCTGGCTGCCTGTCCCAGAACCAGATAATGAATTAAATAGATGGAATAGCTGTACCTGCTTATGCAGCCAACAATCTTTGCAAAGGCAGGCGACTTGATGTCCCCGAAACGTTCAAATAGCAGAAAAATAGCTGCAGCCATTGCTATCATCGTAGGGGCTAAGTCGTGTATTCCCGGTGTAAAGGATGGCGTAATACATTTTTGAACCATGGTGATGCAAAAGCCGGCGATTCCCATAACCGCAAAGGGAAGGTAGCTGCCGCCGCCGTACAGGCGCTTTAATGCATATCCCAGGACAAAATAGATGAGCCAGCCTTTAAATATCATATATTGAAAGCCCTCTCCCACATCCAGGCCCAAAGCCGGAAGATAGGTGCAGATTCCCTGGATAACCACCATAAGTGCAAGAAACAGTTTTAATTCCCTGTCGCTCATGGCCTTCATCATACGGGCCAAAAAAGGCGCGCAAAGATACAGCGCCATAATTACATACATAAACCACAGATGGGGCGTCATGGGAATGGTTCCTGTAAAAAGTCCCTTTCCAAAAGCTGCCAGATGTTCCTGCCACCGAAGGGGCTCAACTCCCAGATAAATATCAAAATACCAGTAATAAATCCCGCTGTAACATACAAAGGGAAGAACAATTGTCTGAAACCGGCTCCAGTAAAATCCCGGAATATCTTCTGTTCCGGATTTTAAAAGGAAAAGGCCGCTAAGCATAAAATAAATCCCTACAAACGCCAAAAGCACCGGCGAAAGAGCTGCTGAAAACAGCCACTGCTTAAAATTCAGCGTCTCTGCCGGAACCGCATGAACCATAATGATGGCAAAGACCGCAAGAGTCCTTAAATAATCGTATTTCACTTCCCGCTTTGTAAGCCCCATATCTCTTCCTCCCTGCTTTCTCTGGGTTTAGAAAAGTATAGCATAGAAAATCCGATTTTGACAAATTTTTTATTTTATTAAAAAAAGAGTAGACAAACAGAAATTCCTATGGTATCATAATGAAGTTGTCAGAGATGACATACATAAAACGGCCTATTGGTCAAGCGGTCAAGACGCCGCCCTCTCACGGCGGAAACCCGAGTTCGATTCTCGGATAGGTCATAAAAAAATCGGGTAAGGGACTAATCATTCATTGATTAGCCTCTTGCCCGATTTTCTTTTCTCTCTATTTTCCGGAAGATGCTACTGTGAGCTGCCAGATGGACCTGCCATTCTGCCACTGGTTCACATACATTCTCCTGCACTTTTTGTATCTGGCAAATAATTTCACCGCCTCACACTCATCGGAATACACTTTCCAGCATCCGGTGCATTTGCAGTTCTTTCCTCCGTTTTGGATAAATCCCACCACATCCCCCAGGGGATAGCCGAGAAAGACCCCGATCTCATGAGGAAATTCCCCTTCCTGATTCAGCCTTTCCTTAAGCCTTTTTAAAGCTGCCTCCACTTCCATATGCTCATAGCCGTAGGCCTGCAGAAACTTCCCCACTTCCGGCCGGCTTAAATCAGCCTTCAAATGGGCTTTCCGGTAGACATAGATTAGTGCCTTATTCCCGCGCCTGCATAACAAAAGCAAGGATATTCCCTTCTCTCCCAGTTGGCCGTTTAAGAGGGAGAGCTGGCTTTCCAAGTCCATCTCCGAGGAAAAGGGATGGCTGAATAAGTTTGCCGTCTTAATGGAGGCCAGTGTGGGGGAACAATATTCAATTAGATTCCTTTCCAGCAGCATATCCATACCTCCGCCTGTTTTCATGCTTTACGGAACATCCCATAACAGGGATTTCTCTGTTATGAATAGTATAAGCAGCATCGGCTTGGATACATTTCCAATTTTTGTCAGAATTTCTTCATTTCTTTCATACTTTCTTTAGAACCTGGTCAAATTTCCTTCACAATTCTCCTGTATGATAATACTATAAACATAAAAGCAAAAGAAAGCGGTCAGAGCGCTTACATATATGTTTTTACTAAGTCGGCAGAGTCGCTCTGAAAGGCCTCTTTGCCGGCTCAACCTAATAATAAGAGCCGGAATCGCTGCCATCTATTTCCGATGCTTTTATATCACATACAGTAAAAGGACCGCTGCCACATCGATGAGTAATCATCTATGGGCGGCGGTCCTTTTTATTTGAAAATAATGCCGGTCTCTCCGTTCATCTATTGATTAGTTTCTACGATACCGAGAGAGTCGTCTCCCTTTCTTGCCTTTTCCATCAAAAGAGAGGCCATTTTTTGGAAATTACCTCCCGAAACAGAGGCACCGCTTACAGCATCGATACCCTTGTTGCTTTGTGCTGCCAGGAAATCAGCTGCATATGTGCGAGTATAGCGGTTTGGGTATGTCCCTTTTTTATCGAGCATATTGCGCATATAGGGAATGTCCCAGGATTTGATGAATCCGCTTGAATTTTTAGCATTGTACTCAACCGTAACGATTTTACTGCCGCTGACCCGGATGGTAACAAATTCCTTCCAGCCATTGATGTAATCCGACATTTCTACCGTGTAAAAGCCATCCTCAAGCCTGCTTTCCTCTTTTTTACAGCCGCTTATGGAAAGCATAGTCATAAGAACAAGGAAGACCATGATAAAGCGTTTTCTTTGAATCATTGTCCATCCCTCCTTTCGGAACCGGAACGAAGACGGAAACGCCCGGACATTTCTTCAAGACTTTGAGCCTGTTGTGCCAGATCCCCGCTTAAAGAAGCCACAGCGCTGCTTGATTCAAGGTTTTGGCGGGCGTGCCGGGATATCTGGGAGATGTCAAGAGACGCATTCTCAAGGCTTAATTTCTCATTTCCCACAAGTTTTGCCAGGTCTTCTGTTATCTCATAGGTCTGCTTGGAGATATCCGTCAGCTCATTTAAAAAATGAGCGGTAAGATCGGCATACCTGACCCCCTCTTCAATCGCCTGTTGGGAATGTACGATCATCTCGGCAGTACGCTTTGAAGATTCCGCACTTTTTTCAGCAAGATCACGGATTTCATTTGCCACTACGGCAAACCCTTTTCCTGCTTCACCTGCATGGGCGGCTTCAACGCTTGCATTCAGGGCCAGAAGGTTTGTCTGGAATGCTATTTCTTCCAGGAATTTTGTGATTTTTGTTATTTCGGCCGCATTATGGCTGATATTCTCCATTGCCTGAAGGGTATTCTCCATATGTTCATCGCCCATTGACAGCTTTTCCATGGACTGCTCCATAAGTTCACGGGCGGTTCTTGCATGCTCATCCACAATGACAATGTCTTTTGAGATGGAGTCTG
Source organism: Lacrimispora sphenoides JCM 1415 (assembly GCF_900105615.1). Taxonomy (NCBI): domain Bacteria; kingdom Bacillati; phylum Bacillota; class Clostridia; order Lachnospirales; family Lachnospiraceae; genus Lacrimispora; species Lacrimispora sphenoides. The sequence goes on from NZ_LT630003.1 coordinate 2,746,395, forward strand.
TCTCCTCCACGAGCCGGTCAATGGACATGGACTGATGGCCGGAAGATTCATTCATAAGGAGGGCGCTTTGGGATACCTCCTGGGCAGCATGGTTCAGGGTTTCAGCCGACCGCTGAAGATCATTGATCAACAGGTTTAAGAAATCCGTAATATTATGAATGGAATCTTTCATAACCACAAAATCTCCTGCAAACTGATCGCTGACGCTGACGTCTAAATTGCCGGCGGAAAGCCGTTCCAGGGCATTTTGAAGCTGGGAAATGTATCCGCTCACCTGTTCTATGGTTTCTTTCAGCGAATTGGAAAGGGTCTGGGCCTCATCGTTTGTCATCATCACTTCCACAGGGCTTGTCAAATCTCCTTGAGCCAGCTTCTGTATCCGCTCTGTTACACTTCTCAAAGACTTTGAGATTTTTCCTGCAAACCGGGCTATAAATAAAATTGCAAGCAGGGTAAGGGTTATGGTAATGCCTATATTGATCATAACGGCAGTGTTTACGATATTCGTAAAGTCTGATTTTGGCGTTATGATGGCTAAATACCAGTTAGCTCCTCGTACAGGTGCATAGACCACAAGAGTATCCTTCCCATCTAAGGACACAGAAGCGGATCCGATCCTTCCTGATTTCATTGCATCAAATACTTCCAGGAGCTTTCCATTATCCTTATAAAGAGAATATACATTCTCTCCGCTCTTAATTAAATCTGTATCAGGGTAAGCGACCACCTGGCCGCTTTCGTTCATAACAAAAGCGTGGCCGCTGTAGCCAATATGTATACTGCTGATCACATCATCAAGCATGTCATACTTATAACTTCCAACCAGATAAAAGGTGTTATTCTTTTCTGTGGTTATGGGCATTCCCACAGATACTTCAAGTCCATTTTCCCCGACAGAAGTATCCCCGATCACAAGATTTTGAGTTTCCTGCATCTTTTTGAATAAATCTCCTCCTGAAATATCAGAAGGGCTGTTTCCGTTGCCCGTATACAGTCTGCCTTCCCGGGTGTATAGAGCCAGCCATACAAATTCTATTCCAGATGTGGCCTTGTCAAGAACCTGGTGTTTTTCCTCAAGTGTCGCTTCCTCTGATGTCAGTTCATGATTTTCCCCAATCATAAATATACGGTCTGCCATGATATGCAGACTGCTTTCAATGCTTTTTGAAGCAGTTTTAGCAAAAGGCATGAGGGTTTCCATCAATGTGAGATTGGTCAGAGACATGGCGGATACGGACAATACAATGGTTGTAACCACAGAAATAATGATGGTGACAATCAATGTATTTAAGATGATCTTCCGCCGAATTCCTTTTAAATTCATAAATCCTCCTTTGTATCGTTACAAAATTAATTTATAACATATAAAGTAATATAACCGATTTAAAATAAAAGACAATAGTTTTTAGGAAATAAAAACCTTTGTTGGGAAAAATTGTCTCATTAGTAATAAAAAAATCTTAAATTAGATGTGAAAACTGGTAATTGTTTCTCTTATGTTTTATTGCTTTCTAAAGTCCTGATCTTCCTTTTCCCCTGCTCCCCCCTGACAGTCACTTCCTGCAGCTGGGGACATACTATATATAAGAAATACGTATTTCTACAATTTGTTAAAAGGGGGCAACCTTATGGCCAACTATAAACCAATCGCGAAAACAATCTCAGCTGCTTCTGCTATTTCAGGAGTACTGGTTCCTGCTAATCTTTCTACAACAAGCTGGGGTTTACTTTTAGTAAGAGGTTCTGCATTATTCAGTAATACAATCCTAAGAAGCGGTGCTGTAGCGGTATGGGAAAGTACAAATCCTACCACTGCTGCTCCAAGCCGGGAAACATTTACTGATGCAAATGCCATCTACGGCATTACCTGCAGAGCCGGGGTAAGGCTGATATTTAAGTTCTATGCTCACTAACATTTAAAAAAGGCGCTTCAAAGGTTAAAATCCAACATCACGCTCACCAAATACGAACGAATTCAAGCTAATATCAGAATATCTGGCATGTATGGGATGGAAAGGAACCTTTGAGGCGCCTTTCTTTAAAGTAGCATTATTTTATAACAAAGGAGGGGGAAAATTGCAGCAAAAAATAACTTTCACAGGCTGTCAGATCATTTGTTCCGGAATCGTGACAGCAGATATTACCTTATCAAATAACGCGTTTATATTAATCACGGGAACCGTATACAGTCCAACTGGAAAGCCGCTGCCAAACGCTGCGGTTGAAATACTTCTCGTGGATGATTCCCATATCCCTTCTGAGGAAAAAACCTTAGGTGTAACCTTTACACTTCAAGATGGTACTTATGGAATATCACTTCCAAGGATTAGTGAAAAGCAATACAAATTAATTGCTTATTCACCCGTTTAAACGGGAATAAAAAGCCAGTCAACACGGAGATTATCATGAAAAAATATAAAACAATGGATGGATATCACGTATATCGGATAAAGAAAAATAAGAAGTTCTATTTTCTGGCAGACCAGTTGGAATACAGAAAAGAAATCAATCAGTTATTATATACATTAGAGGATTTAAAATTTGATTCCCTGATCTTTTTATTCGGAATTGATACGGGAGAATATCTTCAAGATCTAAAAAAATTGCTGTGTGCCAAAAACAGGGTGATCATTTTTGAACCAAACCCTGTGATCTGCAAAAAATTCGATTCCAAATTAGCAGACAATATTAGCCTTGTTCCGTTTGAGGAAAATCAGGTAAGACAAATTTTTGACAATACCATTCATTTTAAAAATATCAATAATATTTACTTTCACGCATTCGGCAACTATTCCGGTGTTTATAAGGAAGAATACGACCGTTTGATTGAACATCTGGATTGGACCATCATCAACGCGGCTTCCCAGGTGGAGCTTGCAAAACGGTTTAAAAAAATTTTCATACAAAACATGACTGCAAATATGAAGGTTTTAAATCAGAGCACTCCCATTCACCACTACCGGTCCACCAATCTCAATGTTCCCGCACTTGTGGTCTCCGGAGGCCCTTCCCTGGATTCAAACATCAGGGATATGCTCAATCATAAGGATCAGTTAGACCAGTATTTTATCATTACCGGAAGCAGGACTGCTGAGGCTTTAACGAAAAATGGGATCCTTCCGGATATGATCGTATCCGTAGATCCGGTTGATGCAAACTTTGATATGATGAAGAACTGCCTGGACTTAGAAGTTCCCCTTGCTTTTTATGAATACAGCAACCGATATCTGGTGGGAAATTATAAGGGAGATAAAATCTTTATTTCGCTCCTGCTTTCTCAAACAGTGAAGGGCTTTGAACAATACCAGGGTGTGTACTGCGGAGGTTCGGTCGCCCACGCCTGTATTGATATTGCAAACATGATGGGCTGCTCTCCCATCATATTTTTGGGCCAGGATCTCGCTTATACTTATAATAAACATCATGCAGACAGCGCAGTCTTTGATTATGATAAGAGCCTCCTCTATGGGGCCACAACCATTGTAAAGGATGTATACGGCAATCCGGTCGGGACGACCATCACCCTGGATCATTACAGAAGAAGGCTGGAACATTATATTGCTATTTATAAAGACCAGAAACGAATACGGTTTATCAATTGTTCTTATGGAGCGGATATAAAAGGCGCACCCCATAAGGAGCTGTCGGAAGTATTTAAGGAAGAAACTTCCGGAAGGCAAAAAAAGAATTGCCTCCCAAACCAGGAGATCCAGCTAGACAGCAGGAAGACCATAGACTCCCTTCTTTGCTTCATCGAAGAATACCGGATAAAGGCAAGCCAGGGCCTGGAGTTATGTGAAATCATATGCTCTGAAGACCAGACAAAATCTCTGCTCAATATGGAAGAAACGGATATTGACCTGCAGCGGATCTTATATATTCTAAAGATTGTAAGTGATTTTGAAAATGCTGCTGACACCGGATATTTAGGAGGATATTTCAGCGAATTCGTTTATGAAATGAAGGAAAGAACGTTTAACATGTCTGCTATGGATTATGAGAAGCTGACATCTGATCTGCAGCATCAGGCAAGAGCTTTTAAGATATATTTTGAAAAAATGAAAGAAATGCTTGAAGAAGTAAAGGGAACCATTTTGGAAACGGTAACAGAATTCTATGAACCGCATATAGTTTAATAAAAAAAGGGGATAAGGCTATGGAAATGGAAGGCAGGAGTAAAGAAATCAATGATATAAAATACAAAGAGGTGGAAGTAAATAAGATGATCGTCAATGGGAAGGAACAGGCGGGAAACATTATTAATGCTGAGGATACGAAGGATAGGCAGGAATTAAATGTAACCGTATATACCCGCAGCATTACGGAACCCCCGGAAAGCGAAGGGAGGCATAAGAGGTTATATGAACTGCTTCAAAAAGTCTTCTTTAAAAATAAACGGAGCTAAACTCCAATCCCACCCGGAATATCATTTTGACATCCACTTAGAAAAACAGAAATTCCAGGTCATCAATGGGACCGTATACAGTGAGAACCAGAAGCCTTGTGCAGGAGCTGCGGTCCGGATCACCCAGATCGACTGCAGGGATAACACCAGTAGCCTGCTGGGTTATACCTTGACGGATGAGAATGGGTATTATTTATTCTCGATGAAAGCAAAGACCAATATGAAGTATGAATTAGCGGTCTATGCTCCCCTTCTCTGATGCAGAAAGGAGGAAGCCCATTGAGCGGTTATACAGAGATCATCTTATCACCAAAGCATTTTAAGAACCGTGACATTTTAAAAACAACCATTACCATTGAAAAATCAGATAAGGTTTTGTTAACAGGCACTATTTATAATTCACGCCATGAGGCCTTAGAAGGCGCGGTCATCCGGGTCAGCAAAATTACCGGGGATGACCAGAGGGTGAGCGAAGGCTATGTGATCACCAACGAGTCTGGAGAGTTTGCCATAGCCGTGGAAAAAGACAAATTTGCCTGTTACCAGCTGGATATTTTCGAACCACTTTTAACCACTTAGGCGGGGTTGCATTATGGAACAGATTAATCATGAATATCATATGGAAGGTATATTAATAAAAGGGAGGGTCCGTTATAAAGATTCCTGTCCGGTTAAAGGTGCCATTGTTATCTTAGAAAAGCTTGTCCCCGTATACAACGAAGAAGTACAGGAACAAAAATATGAAGGAACCTATCTTGAGCATGGTCTGACCAACAATCAGGGAGAATTCTGCTTTTCTATTTCAGATAAAATGAGCAGTTATAAAATAAAGGTTTTCGATAACCATCACAGGTAAGGGAGGAGACATGAAAAAGGTTCTGGTTACTGGAGCGGATGGATTTATAGGCAGTCATTTAACAGAAACACTTGTTGAACGGGGATACGATGTAAGAGCGTTTACCTTTTATAATTCCTTCAATACCTGGGGATGGCTGGATTCTCTTCCTGATGAAATAAAGAAGGAAATCGAGATACACCCCGGGGATATCCGGGATCCAAACGGCGTAAGGAACGCCATGACAGGGATAGAATCGGTCTTTCATCTGGCCGCTTTAATCGCAATCCCCTTTAGCTATCACTCTCCTGATTCCTATGTGGATACCAATATAAAGGGAACGTTAAATGTTCTCCAGGCCGCAAGAAGCCTTGGTACGGATAAGGTACTCATCACCTCTACTTCTGAGGTCTATGGCAGCGCCAAATATGTTCCGATTGACGAATCCCATCCCTTTCAGGGACAATCGCCCTATTCCGCTACAAAAATCGGAGCCGACCGTCTGGCAGAAGCCTTTTACAGAAGCTTTTCTCTTCCGGTATCCATTGTCAGGCCATTTAACACTTATGGCCCCAGGCAGTCTGCAAGGGCTGTAATACCGTCCATCATCAGCCAGCTGCTGACTGGGACCAAAGAGATACGCCTTGGCAGTCTGACTCCCACCAGGGATTTTAATTATGTAAAAGATACTGTAAACGGTTTTATTGAAATAGAAGAATCAGAAAAAACCATTGGCGAAGAAATCAACATTGCAAGCCAAACGGAAATCTCCATCGGCGAACTTGCTTCGGAACTGATCCGCCAGATCAATCCCCAGGCCAGGATCGTCTGCGAACCGGAACGGATGCGCCCTGAAAAAAGTGAGGTAAACAGGCTTCTTGGATCAAATAAAAAATTAAAAGAGCTTACAGCCTGGAACCAGGAATACTCTCTTTCCCTTGGCCTAAAAAAAACCATTGACTGGATGGAGAAAAACAAGGATAAGTATAAGACCGGCATCTATAACCTTTAGAACCAGATCAGGAGCGGAGGAACAAATATGATACCTTTATCGGTTCCCAATCTAACGGGGAACGAAAAAAAATATATATTAGATGCCCTTGACAGCGGCTGGATATCAACAGCAGGCAGCTATGTGGCAAGATTGGAACTGGGCATGGCTTCTTATTTAAATGTCTCCGGCGCGGCGGCCGTTCAAAGCGGAACTGCCGCGATCCATTTAGCCATGCTCTTATCCGGTGTGAAACCGGGACAGGAAGTGATCGTCCCAACCCTTACCTTTATTGCCTCAGTCAATCCAGCTGCCTACATAGGTGCTGTCCCTGTTTTTATGGATTGTGATGACTCTCTGAATATAGATTGTGACAAGCTTGAGGATTTTTTGAAAAAGGAATGCGTCATAACCTCTTCCGGGCTGATCAATAAGAGTTCAAACCGGATCATCACGGCGGTCGTCGTTGTCCATGTTTTTGGAAACATGGCGGATATGGAACGGCTGAAAGCATTGACCGGACAATATGGGCTTAAGCTGATCGAAGATGCTGCGGAAGCATTGGGGACCTGCTACAATCAGGGAACGTACCATGGACATTTTGCAGGAACCATAGGCGATTTCGGAGCCTATTCCTTTAACGGCAATAAGATCATCACCACAGGCGGAGGAGGGCTGCTGACCGCAAAGGATGGCAGGTCCCTGGAAAAAGCCAAGTATCTTGCTGCCCAGGCAAAAGATGATCCCTTCCATTATACTCACAATGAAGTGGGCTATAACTACCGCATGACCAACTTACAGGCAGCCCTTGGAGTCGGCCAGCTGGAATGCCTGGAGGACTTTATCCGGATCAAGGAAAACAATTATGAGTACTACGACAATGCCATAACATCAATGGAAAACTTTGAGCTGCTTAAGTTTAACCAGAAGGCGAGAAACAACCGGTGGTTTTATTCCCTGTTCATAAAAAACGACAGAATGGACCGGAATGGAGTCATAAAGCAGCTAAAGGAAAAGGATATTGAAACAAGGCCTATCTGGCAGCTCGCCCATACCCAGAAGATGTATGAAAACTGTCAGGCGTATTATATCGAAAAGGCTCCGTTTTACTGGAACCGGGTCATCAATATTCCCTGCAGCACCAGTCTTTTAAAAAAGGATATGGATTATGTTATTCAAGCATTGAGCTATATTTAGCAGTCTGAAAGAGGGATAGGCATGGAAGTTCGTAAATTTATTATTGCACCGGATGTTTCTATTCGGGAGGCAATCAGACAATTGGACCAGACAGCAAGAAAAATCCTTGTTGTTGAAGAAAATAATAAGCTGGCCGGTGTTCTCACAGACGGGGATATCAGGCGGTGGATATTAAAGAATAAGGATATTTCCATGCCGGTACGCCTGATCATGAATACTGCCCCTGTTGTTATAAAAAAAGAGAAAAGCCATCTGGCGCTGGAGATCATGAAAGAAAAGCAAATCGAAGGGCTGCCCCTGGTAAATGATAACAATGAGGTCACCGATATCCTGTTTTGGAATGAGCTGAACGATCATAATCCGGGCTGCCAAAAGAAAACCCAGACACCGGCAGTCATCATGGCAGGAGGCAGGGGTTCCCGGCTATATCCCTATACAAAGATCATTCCAAAGCCTCTGATTCCAATCGGCGATACCCCCATTGTAGAACGGATTATGAATCAGATGATGGAATATGGGTTTTATGAATTCTATCTTACCATAAACTATAAAAAAGAGCTTATAAAAGCCTATTTTAACGATGACCATCGCTATCATCTCCACCTGATTGAAGAGGCTGATCCCTTAGGAACAGCCGGGTCCTTAAACCTGGTCAAAAAGAATATAAAGGGAAGTTTTCTTGTAAGCAACTGCGACATTTTAGTTGATGTCAATTACACCAAGCTTCTTATTTATCACAATACCCATAAAAACAAGATCACAGTTGTTACAGCCATGAAGAGCTATGAGATTCCCTATGGGGTGGTTACCTTAGGCGAAAACGGATCCGTTGATGCCTTAAACGAAAAGCCCAGATATGAGCTGTTAGTGAGTACCGGTCTTTATGTATTAGAGGAGGAAATCTTAAAATACATCCCTCAGGACCAGTATTTTGATATGACAGATTTGATCCGCAAATGCTTAAAAAACGGGGAGCAGGTAGGCGCCTATCCGGTCATGGACAGCGCCTGGCTGGATATGGGGGAATTCAGCGAAATGAAAAAAATGGCCGAGAGAATGAAATTATGAAAGAGGAACTGATTCTGATCGGCGGAGGCGGTCATGCGGAAAGCATCATCGATACCATCAGAGGACTGGAAAAATATAAGATCACCGGCATTCTGGACCGCAGCAAAAAAGCGGGTACAGAGGTCCTGGGCATAAAGATCATAGGAAGTGATGAGGATTTAGCCGGCTGGTTTAACCGGGGAATTAAGAATGCGGTGATCTCCGTAGGAAGCATTGGAAATCCGGGACCAAGGCGGACGCTATACGAGCAGTGCAAGAAAATAGGCTATGAATTACCCAATATCCTGGATAAAAGCTCCATCCTTTCCGAAACTCTTAAAATCGGGGAAGGGAACTTTATCGGTAAGGGGGTCCTTATTAATTCCAATGTTACCGTAGGAAATGGAACGATCATTAATACGGGAGCCATCGTTGAACATGGCTGCAGGATTGATGACTTTGTCCATATCGCACCCGGAAGCGTCTTATGCGGAAATGTCCTGGTCAGGGCCAATTCCCATATCGGATCCCATTCCACCATCATACAAGGCGTTACCATAGGGAATGACACCATAATCGGCGCCGGGAGTCTTGTATTAAAAAATATATCATCAAATATGCTGGCTTATGGAAGTCCGGCAAAGGAGGTAGCTTACCATGAGTAACGTTATGATCATCGCCGAAGCAGGAGTAAACCATAACGGCGACTTAAAGATTGCCAAACAACTGGTGGATGCCGCAAGTGTCATAGGAGCAGACGCCATCAAATTCCAGACCTTTCGGGCTGAGCATCTTGCGGTTCCGGATGCGAGGAAAGCGGACTACCAGATTGAAAATACCGGTCAGACCATGTCACAATACGAAATGTTAAAAAACCTGGAACTATCCTGGCAGGAGTTTGAAGAGCTGTTTCAGTACTGTTCTTTCCGGAACATTCGGTTCCTGTCCTCTCCTTTTGATGAGGAAAGCCTTCTTTTTCTTGACCGGCTTGGGGTTGATCTCATAAAGATTCCCTCCGGAGAGATCACAAATTATGGCTATCTGAAAAAAATAGCTGCATTAAAGAAGCCAGTCATTCTGTCCACGGGTATGTCCACAGAGGAAGAGGTAGGGGAAGCCCTGGAAATCCTGGAGGAAGGCGGACAGGAAATTATACTGCTCCACTGCTCCAGCTCCTATCCTACTCTGATGGAGGATGTGAATTTAAATGCCATGAATTCGTTAAAGCACAAGTTCCAGAAGCGGGTGGGGTATTCCGACCATACGCCGGGAATCGAAGTCGCCATTGCCGCAGCAGCCCTTGGCGCCTGTGTCATTGAAAAGCATATGACCCTGGATAAAACCATGCCCGGTCCGGATCATAAGGCAAGCCTGGAGCCAGATGAATTCCAACAAATGGTGGACAGTATCAGAAATATTGAAGCCGCCCTGGGTGATGGGGTCAAAAAGCCTACCAAGGCGGAACAAAAGAACAGGGATTATGTGAGAAAATACCTGGTGGCTTCCAGGGAAATCAAAAAGGGAGAAGCCTTTACCCTTCAAAACCTGTGCGCAAAACGCTGCGCATATGGGGTATCTCCCATGAAGATCCCCAGCCTGTTGGGAACAGCCGCTCAAAGAGATTATCGGAAAGATGAAAGGATTGACCAATGATCAAATTATGCGTAGTGACCGGAAACCGGGCGGAATTCGGCTTATTAAAGCCGGTGTTAGACCGTGTCAGACAAGACCCGGATTTTAAACTGCAGATCATTGCCACCGGAAGCCATCTGGATACCAGATATGGGCATGGCTGCGAAGACATGGAAAACTGCGGCATAACGATCGATGAAAAAATAGAGATGAACTTAGCCTCAGATTCCTCCCTTGGAATTTGCAAATCCATGGGGCTGGAAATGATCAGCTTATCCGAAGCTTACCATCGGTTAAAACCGGATATGGTTCTGCTTCTTGGGGACCGGTATGAAATCTTTGCTGCAGCAAGCGCTGCCGTCATCTGCAACATTCCCATTGCCCATATACACGGCGGGGAAATAACAAGGGGTGCATACGACGACTCCATGAGGCATGCCATCAGTAAGATGAGCTATCTTCATTTCACCAGCACAATGGAATACCGGAAAAGGGTCATACAACTAGGGGAAGCTCCTGACAGGGTCCATTGGGTCGGAGCTCTTGGTATTGAGAACATAAAGACCATGAAGCTATTAACCAGACAGGAATTGGAGGAAAAGTTAAGGATCTCACTGGCCCCGCCCATTGCTCTTGTCACCTTACACCCTGCCACGTTGGATCAGGAGAGCCCTTCGGCTCAATTTAAACCCCTGGAAGATGCGCTTTTGCATTTTCCGGACTTATTTGTTGTCTTTACAAAAAGCAATTCCGACACCGGTGGGAACCGGATCAACGAATTAATCGATGCTTACGCAAGCAGGAATCCTGACACGTCGGCAGTGTTTCCATCCCTTGGCAGCCAGAATTACTTAAGCCTGATGAACTGCTGCCAGGCTGTGATCGGAAATTCTTCCAGCGGAATCCTGGAAGCGCCTTTTTTTAAGGTACCCTCCGTGAATATCGGAAACAGGCAGGCTGGAAGGATAGCACCTGCCTCTGTCATAAGCTGCGGCTCTTCCGTAAACGAAATCGTGGCTGCGGTCCGAAAAGCCCTGGCCTTTGACCGGTATAAAGAAAAAGTGCCAAACCCTTACGAAGGCCAGGACACCAGCAGACAGATCGTCTCGATCATTAAGCAGACGCTTAAAAAGGGAATTCATCTGGAAAAACATTTTTATGATGTGGAATGGAGGCTGTAATGTATAGAAATAAGACTTTTTTGGCGATCATACCTGCCAGGAGCGGCTCAAAAGGGATCATTGATAAAAACATCCGGGAAATCAACCACAAACCCCTGATGGCATATACGGTGGAAGCCTGTAAACGTTCCGGAATTTTCGATGATATCGTGGTATCGACTGACTCTGTAAAATATGCGGAAATCGCAGAGCGGTTCGGGGCCAGCGTACCCTTTCTACGCCCAAAGGAACTGGCTGCGGATCAGGCTTCCTCCAACGATGTCATACTGCATGTCATCAATGGGCTGAGGCAGCTTGGAAAAGCGTTTGATTGCTTTATGCTTTTACAGCCCACCTCTCCTTTAAGAAACGAAATACATATAATGAAAAGCGCTGATATCCTCCTAGAGAATGATGCCGATTCTGTCGTCAGTATCCGCAAGTCAGACTCCCACTCCTATTTAACTGTTGAGCTTACGGAGGAAGGAAGAGTGAAAGCCTTATTTTCGGATAAAAAACAGGTCAGAAGGCAGGATGTGCCGCCGGAATACAGAATTAACGGGGCTATTTACCTGGCTCTGACCAGTTATTTTATGAAGCATAGAAGCTTTTATGAGGGCAAAACCCTGCCCTATTTGATGAACGCCTTTGATTCCATTGACATCGATGATGATTTCCAGCTGAAAATAGCAGAATTGCTTCTCATTGACAAAAACTTATCAAACCCGTTCTGACAGGAATCCCGTCAATTGCCTTCCGCAATCAGCCCCAGGGCCAGGAGGGCACTTTTTTCAAGCGCATCTTCCGTTGTAAATTCATCAGGCGTATGGACCTCATTCATTCCGCAGGCCACTACGATCCCCCGAATCCCGCCCCTGACAAAGTGGTTATTATCACTGCCGCCCAGAGTATACTGAATGGTGCCTTTTAAGCCAAGGGACCGGCAGACGCGCTTGAACCGTTCTACCACTTCTTCACTGTCACTTATTTCATAGGCTTCGATCTGCTTTTCCACAGTGATCTCCAGGCTTCCGCCATATCCTGCCGCATTCCCTTCAAAGATCTCCTTCAGCCTGTTCCATTCAGCCAGAGCCTTATGATCCTTTAAACTCCGGATCTCCCCTGATACAATGCATTCGTCAGAAACAATGTTGGTTTGCTTTCCACCGCTTATTTTTCCAATGTTTACAGTTGTTTCATCGTCTACCCAGCCCTGCTTTAACTGGGAAATGGCATGAGCTGCGATTTCAATGGCATTGATCCCAAGCTGTGGACAAAAGCCTGCATGGGCATTTTTGCCCTTCACCTTGATTGCAAAGGAAAGTAGGGTGGGTGCAGCGGTTGCGGCCAGGCCAATCTCTCCGCTTAAATCAAATACATAAGCCTGTTTTGACTTTATTTTGGAATAATCAATCAGCTGGCTTCCTTTTCCGTAGTTCTCTTCTGCTACCGGAAACAGGACCTCAATATCTCCATGTGGGAGGTTGTTTTCCTTAACCACCCGGACTGCCTCCAATATGGCGGCGATTCCGGAAAGGTCGTCGGCACCAAGCACCGTATCCCCTTCCGAGGTAATCTTCCCCTTCTCATCCTGGACTGCGCGTTTCCCCTTCCCAGGCTTTACCGTATCCATATGGGCCGACAGCAAAATGGGGGCAGAATCTGTGGTTCCCTTTAAATATCCGTAAAGATTTCCTGTGGGAGCAGCGGTTCCATATTCCGGCAGCTTCTCTTTCAGCCGGTGACCGGCATCATCTTCCCGTACCTCAAATCCAAGCTGTTTTAATTCGCCTGTTAAATAGTCCGCAATTTCCCTTTCCTGATAAGTTTCGGAATCGAATTCCACCATTTTTTTAAATTGGCTGACCAGCCTGCTTCTTTGAATCATATCGCCACCTGCTCTTTTCCTATGGGTTCATATATTAATTATCATATCTTTTAAACTTTTCTTCCGGTGTTTTGCTTAATTCCTTCCGGTTCTGTGGTGCAGACCAGATACCCTCGTAATCAATCTGGTTCACGAAACGGGAATTAAAATCCTGGAAAAAGGACTTGTTTTCTGACTGGGGCGCCGCAATATCCCGAAAGTACGTATTGTTTCTGAATGCAGGAATTTCATATAAGTCCCTGCAATATCCCCAGATGTTCTCGTAATCAACGATTCTGTGCTTTATGGGGCCCAGATTCCTGTAATAATGGGTATCAAACCTTGCCAGGGTCACAAAAAGTCTCACATCGCTGTCAGTCACATAATCTCCAAATAAGAAACGGGTTTTGGAAAGACGCTCTTCGATGAGGTCCAGTGCATGATAAAAGTCTTCAAATGCCTCTTCATAAGCTGTGATGGACTGCGCAAACATCATCCGGTAGGTCCCGTTATTTACATTGGGAAAAAGCCAGTCATTGTAATCATCGATCTCTTTTCTCAGTTCCTCCGGGTACAGATCCGGGGCATCCGGGCTTTGAAATGGACGGAACGCTGTTTCGAAGTAGTTGGTCAGCCTGTGGTAATCATTATTTACTACCTTTTCTGCAGTAACATCGACCAGGGCCGGCACAGTGCAGCGTCCTTCATAATCCGGGTCCGCATGATAGTATAGCTCACTTAAATACTGAACGCCGAGGACCGGGTCTTTTCTGTCCTCATTATACACGAATTCCCAGCCATATGCACGATTTTCTTTGCTGTGGCCAACTAAATTGATACCGATTGCCTCCTCAAGTCCTAATAGTTCCCGTACAATGGAAGCCCGGTTGGACCAATGACAGCCTTTTGCCCAAAACAGCCGGTACCGGCCGCTTTCTGCCTTTAAATCATTTTCACCATCACCAAATGGAGTTGTAAAATGGTTGGGCTGACGAATAAATGCTCCTCTTTCATCGATTTCCTTCTCTATTTCCTTTGGGCGTATCTTTTGCCCGATGCTGCAGCTTGACATATGAATCTCCTCCTATTGGCTCAATATTTTTTCTGTATAAATAATCTTAAAAATACCTGTGTCCATCTGCCTGCTGTAATCCGCTTTATAACCCAGGGCTTCATAAAAGCCTACCGCTTCATCCCGGCTGGTGATGCAGACTTTTTTAAACCCGGATTCCTGGATCCAGCGTTCGGCCTCTTCGATTAACAGCCGCCCTACTCCCTTTTTCCGGTATTCCTTAAGGACGCTGACCCGCTCAATTTTAGCCGCTCCTTCTCCCTCGGGAAAACGGATCCTGCAGGCTGCAATCGGATTGATATCATCCAGTACCAGCACATAGAGAGATTTTTCGGAATCTCTTTCATCAAATTCTTCATATATCGGAACATGGAACCCTTTTACCATGGTTTCTGTCCTTACATAATGAACGCCTGCTAACTGCCAGAGTTCCTTTACCCTTACCGCCTTCATAACCGCCACTCCTTTATGTCAATCGGATATTCGCAATCCGTGATCCTACTTGATGAGGTTAAAATTTATTTTATCCCTGCCATGAGGTGTTTTCCAGATGGAAAGATCCGGTCCCTTAGGTACGATACCATATGGATTCGTGGAAACAGCACATAAATGATAGTGTTTTTTGATAGCCTCTAAATCCGTGGTATCGCCAAATCCCGGCTGTTCATATAGATCCCTTGCATATCCCCAGAGATTAGGGAAATCGGAAATCAGGCTGCGGTTTAATAAAAAGCCATTATAGTAGGCCACATCAAAGCGGGCCAGGGTCACATACAATCGAATATCGGATTCCGTGATGTTATCCCCAAACAGGTAACGGCTGTGACTTAAGCGTTCTTCCAGCCAGTCAAGACGGTGAAAGACAAGTTCATATGCCTCCTCATAAGCTTCCTGACTTCTGGCAAAACCTGCTTTGTAGACTCCGTTGTTAATTTCATGGAAAAGAATATCATTTAATGCATCAATCTCTTCTCTTAATGCAACCGGGTATAAATCCGGTGCTCCCGGCTTATGATACTTCTTCCACTCCACCTCCCAGTATCTGGTCAGGTTAAAGTAATCGTTATTTACGACCTTTCCTGTCGTTAAATCCACGACTGCAGGTACGGTAAACCTTCCCTTATATCCGGGATCTGCTTTTAAATAGGCTTCACTTAAATACCGGATCTTTAATACCGGATCTTCCTCATTCTCATCCAGAGTAAATGCCCAATCGGTCCGCTCCACATCAGGTCTTAGAGGATCCAGCGTACCCAGACTGATTACATCCTGAAGCCCAAGCAGGCTCCTTACAATGACAGAGCGGTGGGCCCATGGGCAGGCAGGGGACCAGAACAGGCGGTATCTTCCTGCTTCTACAGGCAGCTGCCCTTCTTCTGTTCCAAATGCCGTTGTAAACTGGTTTTTCTGCCGGTTGAATTTCCCGTCTTTTTCGATTTCATCCTTTATAAATTTCTTTGACATAGTAATTACCTCATCCTTTTTTTAAACCTGCCTAATGTTTCATATCGTCTCTGCCGTATTCATCGACAAAGCGGTATTTTTCCGGAAGCAGGAATCCTTCTTTTTTCATCCAGTTTAAAGAATCTTCTGATCCCCGGAATATGCTCATGGCTGTCTTATTCCTGCGAAATCCCATTTTTTCGTATAGAGCGACCGTCCTGGGATGGGTGTATAGGATGACATTCTGGCCCTTAACCTGATCAAGCAGCAATTCAATCAGTTTTCTGCCGATTCCGTATCCCTGATATTCTTCATCAAGAGCAATATTATAGATCGCTGCCTGGCAGACGCCATCGGATAAGGCCCTTCCAACCCCCACGATCCTCTCTTTGTCATAGACAAACACTACAGCATAACTGTTGTTAAAGATGGTCTCCTGATCTTTTGCAGACCGGTCCGACAGCCCGGAACGCCGAAGCACATCGGCGACTTCCTGCCAGTGAATCCCTTCCTTTGTTATCTTGTAGGTGATATCATTCATGGAAGACCTCCTGAAGTTTCAATTTTTTATCCGGGTCCCTGCTTAAGTTTTCCCGCCCTGACGGCAGCTCCCAGCCACTGACATCAGGTCCCTTGGCAACTATGGAATATACATTTCCCCATAGAGGTTTTAGATGGGGCGATAATTGATAATGCTTTTTGTATACATCAAAATAGGTGCTTTCTTTTATTTCCGGAACCTGATATAAATCTCTGGCATAGGGCCACAAATTCTTATACTCCACCAGTCTCTTTTTGTTTGCATGAAAAACCTGATGGTATACCACATCAAATCTAGCCAGAGTCGGATACAGCCTGATATCAGAGTCCGTAATATAATCTCCGAATAAAAAACGCCTTGATTCCAGTCTTTGATCCAGGAGATCCATTGCCTTAAAAAAGGCTTCAAAAGCCTTCTCGTATGCTTCCTGAGATCTGGCAAAGCCAACGTCATATACGCCATTGTTGATTCTTTCGAATATGAAATGGTTGAGCTCATTGATTTCTGTCCGAAGATCAGCCGGATAAAGCTCCGGTGCACCGTCCTTATGATATGGCTTCCATGCAGTTTCAAAATAGACCGGGATCCAGAAGTGATCATTATTCACACCTTTTCCTGAGGTTGTATCTGCCAGAATGGGAACGGTAGGCCGTTCCTTGTAATCTCCGTCAGGAGTATCCCTGTCATAAATTTCTTTTAAATAGTGGATTCCCAAAACAGGATCCTTCTCACCCGGATCCTCTGTAAATACCCAGCCTTTGGGATCACGGAAAATTCCCGTTGTTCCAAGGCTGATAACCTTATCCAGTCCCAAAAGCCTTCTGGCTATTATGACCTTGTGCGCATGGGGACAGGCCGGCATCCAAAGCAGTCGGTACCGGCCGGCTTCCACCGGCCACTCCCCTTCTTCCCTGCCAAATTTCTTTTTAAATAAATTATCCTGGACCTTGATTTCCCCGCCCGCCTGAATTTGATGACGAAATGTGTTCTCAAAGACTTCGATTCCTTCTGCCATATCATTCTCCCTGTCAAGCGGATATTTGCAATCCGCGGCCTTTCTTGATTCGGTTATATCGTATAATCAGCGCTTTCCAACATGTGAATCTTTACTAAAAACTCCTTTAACCGTTGGTTTTTCGGATTATCAAAGATCTCTTTCGGTGTTCCGTCAGCTACAATTTTTCCGTTTTCCAGGAAAATGATCCGATTGGCCACGTTTCTCACAAAATTCATCTCATGGGTTACAAGGAGTATGGTATTGCCCTCCTGGGCTGCCTTTTTTATAGTAATCAGAACTTCGCTCACCAGCTCCGGGTCCAGAGCCGATGTCGGTTCATCCATGAGAAGCAGTTTCGGATTCATAGCCAGCGCCCTTGCGATGGCCACCCTTTGCTGCTGCCCTCCGGATAAATGCCTGGGATAATGGGACAAACGGTCCCCCATCCCTACCTTCTGCAAGTGCTTTTCCGCAATGCTTCTGGCCTCGTTTTTCTTTAGCTTTTTTACTACCAACAGCCCTTCCATTACATTTTCCAGGGCGGTCCGGTTCTTGAAAAGATTAAACTGCTGGAATACCATTTCCGTATTCTTCCGCAACTCCAGTTTTTCCCTGGCTGATCTTGTAGTAAGGTCGATTTCCTGATCGTTTATCTTGATGGTTCCCTTTTCCGGTTTTTCAAGCAGATTGATGGAACGGAGCAGGGTGGACTTACCGGTTCCTGATGGTCCGATGATGGCGACCACATCACCTTCGTGTATGACCAGATCAATGTTATCCAGCACCACGTTCTTGCCAAATTTTTTACTTAATCCACGAATTTCAATGACACTCACACTTATTCCTCCTTTCCCTGTTCCTGTCCATGCTTTTTGGACAGGACCCGCCCCGTTTTACCGGGTGTAAAGATATGTCCGCAGGACTCTTCTGCCGAAACCGTTTCCGGAACGCTCATCTTTTTTTCTAAATATACAAACAGCCGCTCAATAAAAATCGTCATTACCCAGTAGATGATAGCCAGAGAACAATATGCTTCAAAATACCGGTAGCTGTTTCCAGCAAGAATCTTACCCTGAGCCGTTATCTCAACGACCGAGCAGGTAAATGCAAGTGAGGTCCCCTTTACCAGGCTTATGAGGGAGTTTCCCAGGGATGGGAGGGCTACAGTCACCGCCTGGGGGAACAAAACCCTGCGGAATATCTGGAACCCGTTCATTCCAAGAGCCTTGGCTGCCTCAACCTGCCCTTTTTCCACGGACTGTATGGCTGCCCGTATGGTTTCTGAATCAAAGGCAGATTGATTAAGCCCCAGGGCCACGATCGCAAAAATAATTGACGGGATTCCATTTACGTTATAAGAAGTTCCATTGTAAAAGTTATAGTATTTCAATGCGATAGGAATTCCAAAATACGTAAGATAAAGCTGGACGATAATCGGAGTTCCCCGTACGACCGAAACAAATAAAGTACATAATTGCCGCAGGACCGGGACATTGTGGATCTTCACTACGGCGATCAAAAGCCCTATCACCCAACCGATTATCAGGGCAACTCCTGTCAGCTGCAGTGTTACAGGCAAGTATTTCAGCAATGCAGGAATTTCCGTGAACACCAGCTGCCAGTCAAATATTTTGCTCATCTTGTTCCTCCGGTTTTATTAATAAGATGGGGAGTAATCGGATCCAAACCATTTTAAGTTAATTTCCTTAGAAGTTCCGTCCTCAATCACTTCTTTTAACGCCTTGTCGATATCCTCTACCAGTTTCTCATTTCCCTTGCTGACAATCAGATAACTGAAGGGTTCTTCCATTAAGTCCTTTGAAAGGGTGTTGCTGATGGAAGCTCCTTCCACATTAAAACTAAATTCTTTCTGATAATACTCGAACATCGGTTTATCCATTAATACAAAATCATATTTCCCTGCTTCCACATCCTGAATCTGCAGCACAAGGTCTTCATCACTGTATTCGATTGCAATGGGATTCTGGCTATGGGCGGCGTTATAGTTTTCCAGGGCTGTGGTGATATTAATTCCCGCAGATGAAATAGTCTTTAAGCCAGCAAGATCATCCCATGTCTCTATGCCTGCTGCCTTTTCATTGTTCTTTGCAAAGATGGCAACGTACTCATTGGCAAAGATCGGATCGGTAAATAAATACTTTTCTTTTCTGCTCTCATTCTTCGCAAAATTATTTACACCGATCTGGTACCGGTCGGAATCCAGGCCTGCGAAAATGGAGGTAAAATCGGTCACTTCGATTTCAAGCTTATATTGGGGGAGCCGGTCAAAAACAGCTTTGATCAGTTCAATATTGTGACCGGTAAGCTGATTGCTGCTGTCCACAAAGGTGAACGGCTTTGGAGAACCGCCTGTTGCCGCATGAATGACCACCGGTTCTGCTGTGCCTGCAGCCTCACTGCTCTCCTCCTGTGTCGCCGGTTCTTCTGAACTTTCTGTTTTTGTTGTTTCCTCAGCTGCTTTGGTTGCCGCCGGATTAGTACTGCTCTTGCATCCGGTCAGGGCTCCTAATACGGCCACTGCCGTAAGCACCCCCAGGATTGATTTGCCTGCAATATTTTTCTTCATAATTTTCTCTCCTCTTTTATAAAATGATTTTCTTTGTTTGGGTTATCTCCTTCCTGTTACCGGATGGAGTCTATGCTATTGCAATTCCTGGGGAACGAACCACAAGCCTGAGTTGTTCTTTTTCATATACTCTTTCAATTCGTCCGAGTGATAAGCAGCTGCGATGTCCTTTGCCCATTTTGTATCTTTGTTCTCTTCTTTTACAACCACCTGTAAAATCAGATGATCCAAAATATCTTCTTGTAATATGGCGGTAGATGGATCAATGCCTGCATTATAAACAATGCTTCCTGTGATCACTGCAAAGTCAAAATCATCCAGAGCAGGAGGGATGTTTAACGAATCCATTTCCACAAAATTGATGTTGTACGTGTTTTCAATGATGTCGGATTGTTTCACCGTTTCAAGGGGAACATCCGGGTTAAGCTTGATCCAGCCGGCCTTTTGAAGAAGTGCATAAGCACGTGCCGTATTGGATGCGTCATTTGGCACTGCGACAATCGCGCCATCCGCTATGGCGTCCAAAGAGGTGTGCTTTGCAGAAAACAGTCCGGCGGGAACGGTGGGTATGGGGGAGATGGGAACAAGGTTTCCATTTTGCTTATTGTTGAAATTTTCTGCATAAGCAGTATGCTGTTCCACGTTAAAGTCAATTTCACCTTCATTCAACGCGGTATCATTCTGCAAAAGGTCTGAAAAATCAACCACTTCCAGCTGATACCCCTGCTTCTCTAAGATGGGTTTCACTGCATCTTCAAATAATACCGTATAGGGTCCTGCAGCCTTGCCGTATTTCAATGTTTTTTTGTCCTGGCCCAGCTTGCTTTCGCTATTGGCTGAGCAGCCGGCGACAGTGACGGCAAGTAAGGCAGCGATGATAATCAATCCAATTTTTTTCATAAACAGGTTCCTCCTTTATTCACGTGCTCTGACACGTTTTGATAAATAATTTCCAAGCCCTTGAATCAGCTGCACAAACACGATCAATACGATTACGGTCGCAACCATTAAGGGTGTGTTAAATTGCTGATACCCATAGGTTAATGCCAGGTTACCAACACCGCCTCCGCCTATGGCTCCCGCCATGGCGGTTGCACCAAGGAGACCGATGGTGCCTGTGGTCAGGGACAAGATCAGCGAACCCAATGCTTCCGGCAGCAAAAAGTACCAAATAACCTGCAAAGGAGTCGCCCCCATGGCTTCCGCCGCTTCGATGATGCCCTTATCAACCTCAAGCAGCGAGCTTTCTACCAGGCGCGAAAGAAATGGAGTAATGTAAAACACCAGCGAAACCAAAGCGGCCTGGGTGCCGATCCGGGTACCCACAATGATTTTTGTTAAGGGCATAATTGCCACCAGCAAAATAATATATGGCACGGAGCGCACAATGTTAATTGTGTAATTGATCAGGGTATAGACAGCTTTGTTTTGCAGGATACCGCCCTTACGTGTAATGGTAAGTAATATGCCGAGGGGAATCCCAAGTAGTGATCCCAGCACCAGCCCCCAGAACAGCATATAAACGGTCTGGCCGGCAGCAATTATCATCTGTTCGCTTGTAATGCCTAAATATTGCTCAATCATTGCGATCCTCCTCTCCCCCGGTCAAACGTAAGACTTCCACATAGACTCCGGAATCTTCAATAAATTGCTGCACCTCGTCAAGCCTTTGAGCGGAACCAAATACCTGCACAATCATAACGCTGAACACAACTCCCTGAAGTTCACAAACGGTGGCAAACAAAATGCTGTTTTCCAAGTGGTATTCCGCGCTTATGCGGTACAGCAGGGGTTTTCCGGCAATATTTCCTTGAAAACGCAGACGGAAAATCCGGTTATCTCCCTGATATTTAAGAATTTCCCGGGCAAGGCTCCTGGGTATGCTGTCGTCAATCACGGTCTTTACAAAACTTCTGGTAATTTTATTCTGTGGATTACCGAATACTTCAAGCACTGTTCCCTTCTCTAGCACCCTTCCATTATCCATAACCGCAACTTTGTTACAAACATCACAAATAACGTGCATTTCGTGAGTGATCAGGAGAATCGTAACATTCAGCTCCCTGTTTATTTTTTTCAATAACTCCAGAATAGAATCCGTGGTCTTAGGATCCAAAGCACTTGTAGCCTCGTCGCAAAGTAAGATGCTGGGATTTGTGGCAAGGGCGCGGGCTATGCCGACCCTTTGTTTTTGACCGCCTGAAAGCTTTGATACATTGGTGTGGGTTTTATCCTCAAGCTCTACAAACTGCAAGAGCTCTTTTACCCGCTTTTCTATGTCCTTTTTGGGCACTTTGTTCAATACCAGCGGCGCCGCTACGTTCTGAAAAACAGATTTGGACTGGAGCAGATTAAATTGCTGGAAAATCATGCCGATATTCTTTCTCAGCTTTCGTAAGTCCGGTTTTGACAGGGTGGTGATGTCCGTGCCATCAACCAGTACCCGCCCTTCTGATGGGCGCTCCAATAAGTTTACCAGGCGTACCAGGGTAGATTTACCTGCTCCGCTGAAACCTATCACTCCGAAAATATCGCCCTTTTTTACTGTAAGGCTGACCTGCCGCAAGGCATGAACTTCACCAGAAGCAGAATCAAACCGTTTACTTACGTTTTGAATTTCAATCATCAGATGCCTCCTGCGCAGGAATCAATTCCCCGCTTTTTAAGGCTAAAAGAGTTTTTTGTGCCAAAGCTGCAAAATAATCAATGGCCGGCTTCAATGCATTGGTGTCAACTTGAAATTTCGGGTGGTGGTTGGGATAGGACTCACCAGTTCCTATACGAATGAAGAAACCTGGAATCTTTTCCTGATAAAAGGCAAAGTCTTCTCCGCCAAGAGACGGTGAAGAAGTTTTGACCTTCAGCCCCTGTTCTTTTGCTACGGCGGCAGCAGCAGGCTCAAAACACGGGGCATTATTTGTGGCAGGAGGCCCTGCAAGCCAGTCTATTTCTGCTTCTGTCCCCTGTGACAATGCAATATGCTGAACCAGTGTACGGAAACGTTCTTCGATCAGACGGCGATTGTGTCTACCCATGGTGCGTACCGTTCCTTCAAGCTCTGCTGTCTGCGGAATTACATTCCATGTGTTACCTGCCGTAACACGGGTTATGCTGAGCAGGCCCTGAGAAAACGGATCAATATTACGGCTGATGATGCTTTGGGCAAGGGTTACAATCTGTGATGCTGTAAGCACAGGATCAATTCCGTCCTGAGGGTGAGCCGCATGGGTGCCTTTTCCCGTAAGCCTGACTGTAAACCTGTCAACAGCGGCGGTAACACTTCCGGAAACAATTCCTACAGTTCCAACCGGGAGTGTGATATCGGTATGCAGGCCGTAGATCCCGTCAACATCATCAAGAACCTTTGTTTTGATTACTTCCAAAGCACCGACCGAGGATTCCTCGGCGGGTTGAAACAGGATTTTTACCGTTCCGTGCAAATGTTCCCGCTGCTCCTGTAATTTTTTTGCCACATACAGCATCACTGTGGTATGAAAGTCGTGACCGCAGGCGTGCATCTTTCCAGTTATGGCAGAGGCATAGGGTAACTCGGTTTCTTCCTGCACGGGCAGAGCGTCGATATCGCAGCGCAGTGCGATCACAGGACCGTCGTTTTCAC
Organism: Lacrimispora sphenoides JCM 1415; assembly: GCF_900105615.1. Taxonomy (NCBI): domain Bacteria; kingdom Bacillati; phylum Bacillota; class Clostridia; order Lachnospirales; family Lachnospiraceae; genus Lacrimispora; species Lacrimispora sphenoides. The sequence continues at coordinate 2,769,788 of NZ_LT630003.1, forward strand.
CTTGTATTTCTGCTGCCAATCCTGTTTTTAAATCCAAATCCAGGATACGGATATTGTAGTATTCTAAAAACTCACGAATTCGGCCCGTTGTCTCGTACTCTTCAAAGGATAGTTCGGGATTTTGGTGAAACCAATGAAAGGTTTCTGTAATCTGGTTATAAAATGTAGAATCAGACATAAACGCTCCTGCCTTTCCTATTTTCTCTTTCCGAATTTCTCATCCCTGTTATTCGGTTCATCCCAGATGGAAACATCCGGTCCCAGGGGAAGAATGTTATATGGATTGTGTCCATGGCTTCCCAGGAGATATCCCCTTTTTATGGAATCAAAATCCGTGGCCTCTTTAAATGCCGGAATCGTATACAAGTCCTTTGCATAATTCCACAGATTATCAAAATCCGCAATGCGGTTCCTGTTTGTCTTATGACTGAAATAGTAAGCCACGTCAAACCGGGCAAGGGTTACATATAACCGGATATCAGAATCAGTGAGCCGGTCTCCAAACAGATATCTCCCCTTGGAAAGCCGTTCTTCCAGCCAGTCAAGCCTTTGAAACAGCACATCATATGCAGTTTCATATTCTTTTTGGGACTGTGCAAAACCTGCTTTGTATACCCCGTTGTTCACTTCATGGAATAAGATCACATTGAGTTCATCAATTTCCTCTCTTAAATCCTCAGGATACAGATCCGGTGCCCCCGGCTTATAAAATGGCTTCCATGCGGTTTCCCAGTAATTTGTCAAACGGTGATAATCGTTGTTTACCACCTTTCTGGTCTTTAAATCTACCACAGTGGGAACCGTTGCCCTTCCTTCATATTCCGGGTCTGTGGCTGCATAGATTTCCGGGAGATACCGGATTTTAAGAACCGGATCCACGCCGCCCTCGTCAAGGGAAAATTCCCAGCCGTTCTCCGTTCTTACGGGACTTACCTTACCGACGCTGATCGCATCTTCCAGCCCCAGAAGCTTTAAGGCAATGATCTGTCTTGTGGCCCATGGGCATAGGGGCGTCCATATGAGCCGGTACCGCCCGGCTTCCACCGGAAGCTCTCCCTCCCCTTCACCAAAGGGTGTGACAAAATAATTATCCTGTCTTACAAAAGCGCCTGTTTCAGATACTTCGTGGGTATCTTCTGTGGTCGCTACCTTTCCGAATCTCTCTTCTATTGCCATATTTTCTTCCTTCTTTCCTAAATTTGAGTACAAAAAAAGCAGATGCCCTCTGACACCTGCCTTCTATGCATAAAAACCATGCACAGGAGTTTCAGGTTTCAAGACACAAATTAAATGACCATTCTTTCCGCATTTACAGCAACAACACATCTTCTCATTCATCTGAACCATTATTAACTCCTTTCCAAACTTTTCTGATTCCTTATATTCATATCTTACCATTCCTATAGGTATTTGTATAATATGAAAAAAATACAGCTGGTAATAAGATAATCTTATAGCCAGCTGTTTCCTAAACCACCAGTCATCTTATTTCATGAAACAATTTAGCCGAATAAAGGAGTGGACAAATACCGGTCACCGGAATCCGGCAGTAAGACGACGATGGTCTTTCCCTTGTTTTCCGGTCTTTCCGCCAGCAGCTTTGCGGCTTTTAGTGCAGCGCCGGAAGAGATCCCCACCAGAATTCCCTCTGATACTGCAAAAGCCTTACCTTCCTTAAATGAATCCTCATTCTCAACGGTAATTATTTCATCGTAAATTCCGGTATCCAGGACTTCAGGCACAAATCCTGCGCCGATACCCTGAATCTTGTGAGGCCCTGGTTTGCCTCCGGAGAGTACCGGACTGCTTGCCGGTTCTACCGCTACAATTCTGACATCCGGTTTCTTTTCCTTTAAATATTGTCCCACACCTGTAATGGTTCCGCCTGTACCTACGCCAGCTACAAAAATGTCCACTTCCCCAGCTGTCTGTTCCCAGATCTCCGGCCCGGTGGTTTCCTTGTGTACTTTGGGGTTTGCCTGGTTCACAAACTGTCCCAGGATTATAGAACCAGGTATGCTGTCTTTCAGCTCCTCTGCTTTCTCAATAGCCCCTCTCATGCCCTTTGCTCCCTCAGTTAATTCTAATTCTGCACCATAGGCTTTTAATAAGTTTCTACGTTCCACGCTCATGGTATCCGGGAGCGTCAGAATGGTCCGGTAGCCTTTGGCCGCCGCAACGGCTGCCAAACCGATTCCGGTATTTCCTGATGTCGGCTCAATGATGGTTGCTCCAGGCTTTAAGATCCCTTTTTCTTCTGCATCTTCAATCATGGCAAGAGCGATCCTGTCTTTAACGGAACCGGCAGGATTTAAGTATTCCAGCTTAGCCAGAAGCGTAACGCCCTCGATTCCTTCCTTTGCACTGTACCGGTTTAATTTGAGTATCGGTGTTCCACCAATGAGTTCCACTGCGCTTTCTTTAATTGTTCCCATATTCTTTACCTCCGTTTTATATGATATTTAATATTTTTGGTTAATTAAATGAAAATAGAGCGGCTGCCAATTAGGGCACCTGCTCCTTTGTTCCGCTGAAATATGGATATTTCTCATATTCCAGGATATCAGGCATCATAATAAGCATTACAACAAAGCTATATCTCTATTCATACATACAGTCTGACAACAACATCTATTATTATAAAATCCATGATTACCTGCTGCCATGAATTTGAATTCCTTCATACTGATCATCTCTTTTCATTACCTATATTTTTAATAGGTTTATATGCTATAATTATATTAATATACGAAGAGAAATGTGTCAATACCTTTTTACAATATTTTTATTGATTCCGTTGCCGATCATCCCCTCTTATAATTCATGCCAAAGATGCAGAGCCAAACACATGTTAAGGAAACGTGGTGATCGGCTCTGCAACTTTTTGGTGTCATCGAAAATGGTGATATAATAAATCTTTTATTTCCATATCTTCCATTTTTTATTATAAACCAGGTGAAATCTGGTAACACTACTGGTAAATAAATTAGGAGGAACAAAACATGGTCGCACTGAAAGACAGCGTTACAAAAGAGAACCTTTTAAAAGCTTTTGCAGGAGAGTGCCAGGCTTGGCGGCGTTACGAATTTGCCGCGTCCCAGGCAAAAAATCAAAATCTTGCTGTTTTATACTGGCTTTTCCATTATACCGGAAATCAAGAGAAGGAACACGCTGAGGTATTCTATAATCACTTAAAAGAGTTCCATGGTCAGGAAATCTCCATAAGCGCCAACTATCCAATTGACAACTCCAATAACATCCTGGAGCTTTTGCAGCTCTCCGCCCAACATGAAGCTGCCGAGCACGACACCATTTATAAATCCTTTGGCGACAAGGCTAAGGAAGAGGGATTTTCCAGTATCGCAAATTCCTTTTATATGATCGCTGAAGTTGAAAAAGTACACAGCCAGCGTTTTGCCCAGTATGCGCAGCTGGTGCAAGACAATAAACTTTTTGAAAACGATACGACCACAGAATATATCTGCTTAAACTGCGGTCATATCCATAAAGGAACCAAAGCGCCGCAGGTCTGCCCTGTTTGCAGCCATAACCAGGGGTATTTTGTACGCCGGGAAGACTCTCCATTCGGAAAATAAAGGAATTTGACGTATGGGCATAATTGCCTGTTTTCCTTAATAAACAAAAGCATAGAATAAACGCCGAAGCCTCGCAATGACATCCTTTTTATGCGGGGCTCCGGCGTTTTCCATATCAGAAACCATTTCATAATCACGACTGGTGATAAAATTATGTTTCATAACGTTTTTATAGCTTGCTCTAAGTTATCTAAGGCCTGCTCCAGAATAGACCGGGGGCATGCGATGTTGATTCTTTCAAATCCCTCTCCCACCGGACCGAACATGGCCCCGCTGTCCAGCCAAAGCCCTGCCTTTTTTATGATCAGGTCTTCTCTCTCCCCTTCTGTAAGGCCCAGTTCCCGGAGATCCAGCCAGACAAGATAGGTTCCTTCCGGTTCTATAAGCTTGACGTTGGGTATTTTTTCTTTTAAAAACTCACGTACATAGGAAACGTTTGCCTTTAAATACTCCATGAGCTGATCATGCCACTCTTCTCCATTGCGGTACGCCGCTTCACATGCAGTTAAGCCCAGGGTATTAAGCTGACTGTACCCGGCTGCCGCCACCTGTCTGCGGAACCTACGCCTCAGCTTCTGATTTGCAATAAATATATTGGAAACCTGTAAACCCGCCAGATTAAAGGTCTTACTTGGGGAGGTACAGGTAATAGTCCTGTTTTTTAGTTCTTCGCTTAGATTGGCAAATACCAGGTGCTCTCCCTCAAACACAAAATCCTGATGAATCTCATCGCTGACCACAAGGATATCCCTGCGAATACAGATTTCCCCTAATTTTACCAACTCCTCCCGGCTCCAGACTCTTCCTACCGGATTATGGGGACTGCATAATAGAAATAATTTCACATGGAACTCTTCTGCTTTTCTTTCAAAATCTTCTAAATCCATGTGATACTTGCCATCTTCTCCAAGATACAGGGAATTATCCACGACTACCCTGTCATTATCCTCAATGATTTCGCTGAAGGGATAATATACCGGCTGCTGGATCATAACCCCATCCCCCTGATCTGTAAAAGCCTGGACAGCCATGGCTAAGGCAAATACAACACCAGGTGTTTTGATCAGCCATCTGCTCTCCACATTCCAGTGATGCTTTTTTTCCATCCAGTCCCGGATGGCTTCAAAATATTCTTCCTGGACCTCGCTGTAACCAAAAATCCCATGGTCAACCCGCTCATGAAGGGCCTCCAAAATCTTCCCGGATACCTTAAAGTCCATATCCGCTACCCACAGGGGTAAAAGATTTTCCGGTTTTCCCCTTCTTATTGCAAAATCATACTTGAGACTGTTCGTATGTTTACGGTTTATGACTTCATCAAAATTAATCGTTTCCTTACACATAAAATATTCTCTCCAATTCCCTTATCAGATCTTCTGAGTCCTCGATCCCCACTGATAATCTTAAGATCCTGTCGGTAACGCCATTGGCGGCCAGAACCTCTTTCGGCACATCGGCATGAGTCTGGGTAATCGGGTAAGTGATCAGCGTTTCCACACCACCCAAACTTTCTGCAAAACGGATCAGTTTCACCTCTTTTAAAATCCGATGGGCAAGCTCCGTTGTCTCCACCTCAAAGGTTACCATGGAGCCAAATCCCCTTGCCTGCTTTTTACAGACCTCGTGACCGGGATGAGACTGGATTCCGGGGTAATATACCTTTGTGACCTTCTTTTCCCTGCACAGCCATTCCACAAGTTTTCTGGCATTCTCCTCTCCCCGCTCCATCCGGATTCCAAGGGTTTTAATCCCTCTTAATATGAGCCAGCTGTCAAAAGGAGACAGACCAGAACCTACCGTCTTAATTATAAACCTGAGCTTTTCGGATATCTCTGCCGAGGCGGTGACCAGAAAGCCTGCGATGGTATCATTATGGCCGCCCAGATATTTGGTTCCGCTGTGGACAACAATATCAGCCCCCAGCTTCAATGGGTTTTGAAAGTAAGGGGACAAAAACGTATTGTCCACGATCAAAAGCAAATGGTTCTTCTTTGCAATCTCTGCCAGCTTACCGATGTCTATAACATTCATCATAGGGTTTGTCGGAGTCTCTATGTATATTGCTTTTGTATTTTCACCGATCAGGTTTTCAAATTCTGCAATGTCCCCGCGGGAACAGTCTACGGAACTGATCAAAATCCCGTTCTTCTTGCTGATATTATCAAACAAACGGATGCTCCCGCCATATAAATCACAATCGGTTATTATATGGTCTCCCGGCTGAAACAGTTCCATTAAAGCCGTGATTGCTGCCATACCGCTTGAAAATGCCAGGGCATCCACTCCATTTTCAAGGGAAGCCACCACCTTTTCCAGCTGCTCTCTGGTTGGATTCTGCAGGCGGCTGTAATCATAACCGGTGCTTTCCCCGATTCCCCTATGAGCAAAGGTCGCTGTCTGGTAAATAGGAAAGCTGATGGCTCCAGACTTGTCTGTAGCAACCCCTTCCCCATTGCCGTATAAACATTTAGTAGAAATCCCGTATTCCATATTCATACCCCTCTTTCTCAATTTGGAATCATGCATTTATTCTTTCCTTAAGTATACCAATGGAACGCCGCCAATGGTATTACTTAAAAGCAATCACCTGCTATAGTTAATTTCTATTGCTAAAGAATTTTATTTCATGGGTTGAATACCTATTCAACCCATGGTAAAATAGGTATTGATACACAAAATTGTTTTGTAAGGTGGTATACTATGAAAATATCAACTCGCGGCCGCTATTCCCTTCGCATGATGATTGATTTAGCGGAACATTATAATGAGGAATTCATTGCCTTAAAGGACATTTCCGAAAGGCAGAACATTTCTAAAAAATATCTTGAACAGATTGTTCCTTTTTTAAACCGTAGCAATCTGCTCACTACCTACCGTGGTCACATGGGTGGTTATAAGCTGGCAAGGCAACCCTCCCAGATAACCATCGGAGATATCCTGCTCAGCTCAGAAGGAAGCTTAAATCCTGTCAGCTGTATGGACAACGATCCAAACATATGCTCCAGGCAGGCTGACTGTCTGACTCTTCCCATCTGGCAGGGGCTTTCAGAAGTTATTGCAAATTATTTAAATGGCATTACCCTGCAGGACATTCTTGACAGGTATCAGGAGTCTCCTGAATATTATATTTAGGGAAGTGAAACTCAAATACACTCATATTTATGAGATTTCCTTTTAAATCAAGGATTTCACAGCTTTATTATGGATATGTTATTTTTGCGCTTAAAGATGTAGGATATTCAACATACAGGCTTAAAAAGGAAAAGCTTTTAAGCGAAGCAACTATGCAGAAGTTCCGCAATAACGAGCCAGTATCTTGGGATAATATCTCAACTGTTTGCTAATTACTTAAATGTCAGAATGGGAATTTATTGGAATACGTATCTGACGAGGAAGAGTAGGCTTGATATACCGTTCCAGATATGCTATATTAGAATTACAAAAGGAACAACCGCCCCAATACAAGGGGTTGGCCATTAAATGAGATAGAAAACTCCACCCTACTTAACACGCCAATGTTTTACAAGGGTGGTTTTTCTATGCCTGTTTCCAGGACTTTAAAGAAAAACGCTACTTACAATTAACGAAAATAAAGGTAAGTAATGCGATTATGAACATACCAAAGGCCATAAGGTCTTTAAAGTCATATTTCATCCGCACCACCTCCCATCTATGTATGATGGAAGGCCAAACGCCCTTGCAGTGACACGATTATTCCATTCCACTATGGTAACATATCCCATTTCAATGTGCAATTACTTCAGCCTCCCGCTTTCCCTGTTTTTAGCATTTTTTTACTATAGACAGGGCCGGTATAAGCACTCAGCGCAAAAATACGTTGTCTTCCATACAGCCGATTATTCGGCTCTATTCTATTATGATTTACCTCTAAGAACAACATGGGATAGAAGTTTCAGTACAGCGGAATTATCCGCTCTATTCGAATTACTTTTCCCACTATCCAAGTAACCATGGAACTAAAGTCAGCTAAAAGCCTAGTGAGCTTTTCCCAATGACAGCATTTTCCTCAGGGGTACAGTTTCCACCATTCTACTTCTCTTTCATAAACTGAGAAAGCCGGTATCTCTATACAATATCACTCATTCTATATTCCTGGTCAGTTCCTTTTCTTTCTCATGTAATAGCAATATTTCTATGCCCATTTCTGGGCCTTAATAGAAAACACCACTTACAATTATATATAATAAAGGTAAGTAATGCTAAATGAATGCACCGATCAAATAAAACGGGAAACGCCACGGAAATACTGAACTTCAGCACACCGTGACGCATGATAAACTGCTATTAAACTTAGTCAGGAAGATGTTTTTCTTTTAATCTGATCAGTTCCGCTATATATTTTTCACCAAGGATGCTTAAGGGCATTTTTTTCTTTTTTATATATCCAATTCTCATCTTATCATCGGTATTAAGAGGAATTGCCCTATATTCATCTCCATTTAAATCTTCACAGATAATCCCGGAGCACAGGGTATAGCCATTTAATCCTACCATGAGATTTAAGAGCGTGGCTCTGTCATCCGCCTTTATGATCTGCTTATATTCATAAGTGCTGAACACTTCTTCCGCCAGATAAAAGGAATTATTATTCCCCTGTTCAAAGGACAGGCAGGGATAATTCTTTAAATCATCAAATTCGATCAGCTCTTTTTCTGCCAGCGGATTGCCCTTCCATAGGAAAACGTAGATTCCGCACTGAAATAATTCCACAAATTCCAGTTCATTATCATTAAAAATTTTTTCAATGGCCTTCTGGTTAAAATCATTTAAGTACAGGATCCCTAATTCGCTTTTCTGGTTCCTTACATTTTCAATGACTTCATAGGTTTTGGTTTCGTGGACGGCAAATTCGTAATCATCCATACCGAATTCCTTTGCCATATGGATAAAGGCCTGAACGGCAAAGGTGTAATGCTGCATGGATACGCTGAATTTTTTCTTAAACTTTTCCTTCTTTACGAACCGCTCTTCCATCTGGCGGTACTGCTCCAGCATCTGTCTGGCATATCCAAGGAACTCCTCTCCTTCCGGAGTGATTACGATTCCCCGGTTTGAACGAAGAAACAGCTTAATGCCGATCTCTTCTTCCAGATCCCGGATGGTGCTTGATAGGCTGGGCTGCGTGATAAACAACTCGGCAGCCGCCTTATTCATGGATTTTTGAGTTGCAATGCATATGGCATAACGAAGCTGCTGTAATGTCATGGTATCTCCTTTCCTCATTCTTGCCCACGCTTTTTGGGCATAAAGGTATACCCGAAGGGTGTTTCCTCATTCTTGCCCACGCTTTTTGGGTAGATCACATCGCCGATGGCTTTTCTCCCTATACCAAGCGCTCAAAGGGCTGCCATAGGAGTATGGCAGCCTGTTTTTGATTCTGTTAAACCTGACTTATTGAACCGCCTTAAATGCTTCCTCTAAATCTTCTATAATATCAGCTGCATGTTCCGTTCCTATGGATAACCGGATGGTGTTCGGTTTGATTCCTGAATCCTCCAATTCCTCTACTGACATCTGGGAATGGGTCGTGGACGCCGGATGAATGACTAAAGATTTTACGTCAGCTACATTGGCTAACAGGGAGAATAATTCCAACTGGTCAATAAAATCTTTTGCCTTCCTGGCATCTCCCTTGATTTCGAAGGTAAATATGGAACCTCCGCCATTTGGAAAATATTTGCCGTATAATTCCTGCTGCTCCGGATCCTCTGAGACAGAAGGATGGTGCACCTTCTCCACCTGTGGATGGTTCTTTAAATACTGAGCCACCTTCAGAGCATTTTCCACATGGCGTTCTACACGAAGGGATAAGGTTTCTAAGCCCTGGAGGAATAAAAACCCATGGAAGGGAGAAAGAGCTGCTCCGGTATCACGGAGTAAAATGGCGCGGATCTTTGTTACATAAGCGGCCGCTCCTACAGCCTTGGTAAAACTGATTCCATGGTAGCTTGGGTTCGGCTCTGTAAGGGAAGCAAATTTCCCGGAAGCCTCCCAATCGAATGTTCCGCCGTCAACAATGACCCCGCCAATGGCTGTTCCATGGCCTCCAATATATTTTGTGGCGGAATGGACTACAATATCCGCTCCGTATTCAATTGGTCTTACCAGATAAGGAGTTGCAAAGGTATTGTCCACAATCAGCGGAATTTTATGTGCATGAGCGATGCCTGCAAGCTTTTCAATATCAACCACGTCGGAATTGGGATTGCCCAGAGTTTCAATGAATACCAGCTTTGTGTTTTCCCGAATGGCTTTGTCAAAAGCTTCGTAATCAAAAGGATCCACAAAGGTCGTTTCAACTCCGTATTCTGGGAGAGTATGCTCCAGCAGATTATAAGTACCGCCATAGATATTCTTTGCCGCTACAATATGATCCCCGCTTTTGGCAATATTCTCAATGGAATATGTAACTGCAGCAGCTCCGGAAGCCACTGCCAGGGCAGCCACTCCGCCTTCCAAAGCAGCTATCCTGCGCTCAAAGACGTCCTGGGTTGGGTTTGTCAGTCTCCCATAAATATTTCCTGCATCTGACAGGCTGAATCTGGCCGCAGCGTGATCGCTGTTATGGAACACATAGGAAGATGTCTGGTAAATGGGTACTGCTCTGGCATCGGTAACCGGATCCGCCTGTTCCTGTCCAACATGTAATTGTAATGTTTCAAATTTTAAATTTCTCTCAGCTCTTGTCTTCTTAGCCATATGAATTTCCTCCCAAATGTTATACTGATTATTTATTTCGTATCTTCTTAATTGGTATTATACCTGGTTTTATGGCTAAGTGTTAATTGATATTATTATGACCTGGTTATAGGAAAAACCTATAGCAGAGCCTTCATAGATTTCTGTTACAAGCTCCTGCTTATCCATCATATATCCCTGAGTACTGAATATATATATACAAATAATAATAAGGACAATGACCTATGAATGAACATTACCCCTTTGTAAACCTGCCGCTGCCGTATCCATACGATGCGCTGGAACCCTACATAGACACGCAAACCATGTACCTGCACCACGATAGGCTGCAGCAACGATATGTGGCGAATCTTAACGGGATCCTGTCGAATTATCCGCAGCTGCAAAACAAATCTTTGGAGGAGCTGCTTTCGGACACGGAAAGCCTTCCTTCGGAAGTCCGTCAGGGCATCATTAATAATGCGGGCGGAGTTTATAATCACACCATCTATTTCTTCGGAATGACCAATTCCATGACCCGGACCCAGGCTGAAGTATTGTATCCTGCCATCGTACAATACTTTGGATCGGTGGAACAGTTTTTTGATGAATTCAAAAGGTATGCACTGGCTATATTTGGATCCGGGTATGCCTGGCTGGTAGTGGATTCTAACGGCGTGCTGAAACTCGTAACAACACCAAACCAGAATTCCCCTATCTCAGATGGCCTTTGCGTGATTGCAGGCATCGACTGCTGGGAACATGCCTATTTTTTGAAGCGGTTTAACGACAGGGCCGCATACATAGAAGACTGGTTCCATGTGGTAAGCTGGGAGGCTGCGGACGAACGTTATAAAGCATGCATCAGTGCAAAATCTTAATATGGATACTCCGGATTATAAAATCAAACCTTCAAACCGATGATTATTATATTGTCTGTTTGAAGGTTTTCATTCTTCTGCCGGAAAGTCTTTCATTGGTCATACAGCTTCCCTCTGACTGGATATTTAATAAGCAAAAAGAGGAACCGGCAAAGCGACTCCTCTTTCCTTTTCTAAAAGTAAAACACCTTAAAAATCAAGGTTTATCCTTAGAATTTACCTTCTCTTGCACTCTCTTCAATTCCTACAGCCACAGCAACGGTAGCCCCAACCATAGGGTTGTTACCCATACCGATCAGACCCATCATTTCCACGTGAGCCGGAACGGAAGAAGAACCTGCGAACTGAGCATCAGAGTGCATACGTCCCATAGTATCAGTCATACCGTAGGAAGCTGGACCTGCTGCCATGTTATCCGGATGAAGGGTACGTCCTGTACCGCCGCCGGATGCTACGGAAAAGTACTTCTTGCCCTTCTCTGAACATTCTTTCTTATAGGTTCCTGCTACCGGATGCTGGAATCTGGTTGGGTTGGTAGAGTTTCCTGTGATAGAAACATCAACGCCTTCCTTCCACATAACTGCAACACCTTCTGTAACATCGTTTGCACCGTAGCAGTTAACTTTTGCTCTTAAACCTTCTGAGTATGACTTTCTCCAAAGCTCTTTTACTTCGCCTGAGTAATAATCCATCTCTGTTTCTACATATGTAAATCCATTGATTCTGGAAATGATCTGTGCTGCATCTTTTCCTAAACCATTTAAAATAACTCTTAATGGTTTCTGACGAACCTTGTTTGCCTTCTCAGCAATACCGATTGCGCCTTCAGCTGCTGCAAAGGACTCATGACCTGCTAAAAAGCAGAAGCACTCGGTCTCTTCTTCCAGAAGCATCTTTCCTAAGTTACCATGTCCCAGACCTACTTTACGCTGATCGGCAACGGAACCTGGAATACAGAAAGCCTGAAGACCTTCTCCAATAGCTGCTGCTGCGTCTGCTGCTTTTCTGCAGTCTTTCTTGATTGCAATTGCTGCACCAACGATGTAAGCCCAACAAGCATTCTCAAAACAGATCGGCTGGATCTTCTTTACCTGCTCGTATACATCCAGACCTGCATCTTTTGTAATCTTTTCAGCTTCTTCAATAGAAGCAATGCCATAGCTATTTAATACAGAATTGATTTTGTCAATTCTTCTCTCATATGATTCAAATAATGCCATTATCTTGTCCTCCTTATTATTGGCCAAATATCTTCGCTTTGATAACCGCTAACCGACAGGCTTTTGCCAATCTGATTATTCATGTCTTGGGTCAATGATCTTAGCAGCTTCGGCAACGCGTCCGTACTGTCCTTTTGCCTTTTCCCAAGCAGTCGTCGGGTCATCACCCTTCTTGATGAAGTCAGTCATCTTTCCAAGGCTTACGAACTGATAGCCAATGATCTGATCTTCTTCATCCAGAGCGATACCGGTTACATAGCCTTCCGCCATCTCTAAGTAACGAGGACCTTTCTTTAATGTTCCGTACATGGTACCAACCTGTGAACGGAGACCCTTTCCTAAGTCTTCCAGTCCTGCACCTACCGGAAGTCCATCCTCAGAAAATGCACTCTGTGTTCTGCCGTATGCGATCTGTAAGAATAATTCTCTCATAGCGGTGTTGATGGCGTCACAAACAAGGTCTGTATTTAATGCTTCTAAAACGGTCAGTCCTGGCAGGATCTCTGCTGCCATAGCAGCGGAATGTGTCATACCGGAACAGCCGATAGTTTCTACTAATGCTTCCTGGATAATACCCTCTTTTACGTTAAGAGTCAGCTTGCATGCACCCTGCTGAGGAGCACACCAGCCAACGCCATGTGTCAGACCGGAGATATCTTTAACTTCTCTAGATTTTACCCATTTTGCTTCTTCTGGGATTGGAGCAGCGCCGTGATGAACGCCCTGTGCCACTGTGCACATCTCTTCTACTTCCTGTGAATAAATCATGTTAAAACTCCTTTCGAATAAGTAATAATTGTGAACAGTACTTTGTTAAATATATCACATCATACTTGATTACATTTTCTCATATAATGTCGATTTCCGCAAGCTCTTTTTAAGGAAACAGGGAGGGATCAGCGGATCCCTCCCTGCAAAACACATTCCTATACAATTCTTCTGACGGATAAAATCGTCCGGTAGGTGGCATTTCCTACCTTAATACCGGTCGACGGGGAACTGGCATGAACTATTTGTCCATTACCGATGTAAATTCCTATATGGCCTGCATAGCAGATCAGGTCTCCCGGCTGGGCATCAGAATAGGATACCTCACGCCCTGCAGAGCGCTGCTCCGAAGAGCTTCTTGGTAGGGAGTAGCCGAATTTCTTGTACACAGACAGTACAAACCCGGAGCAGTCCGTACCGTTCGTCAGGCTGGTACCTCCAAATACATAGGGGTTCCCCACAAACTGAAGTCCGTAATCCGCAACCGCACGGCCCTCCGCTGATCCTCCGCTGCTTTTGGAAGCAGACGGACCGGTGTACTTGTTGTTGGCATTGGAGGACTTGGGTTTTGAGCTGGTGTTTGCCGCAGCTTTCTTTCTGGCCTCTTCCTCCGCTTTTTTCCTGGCTTCTTCGGCTGCCTTCTTTCTGGCCTCCTCTTCTTTCGCCTTGCGGATCTCTTCATTCTTCTTTGCTACCGTCTGGGCAAAAACCGCCGCATCCTGCTTGGCTTGTGCAAGCTGGCTGTCGAAATTGGAAACTTCCTTTTTCTTCGTGGAGATCAGTGTCTCAAGTGCAGATTGCTGTTCCTTATACTCCAGCTCCATGACCTCCATCTCAGCCTTGTCCTCTTCCAGGTCAGACTTATAATCGGCCACCTTCTGCTTTGTCTCCTGATAGGTGATCAGCATGTTCCGGTCGTATGTATAAATTCCTTCTACGTATTCCGCCTTATTAAGAAGATCAGACATGTTCTTAACCTGAAGGAAAATATCCAGATATTCTGTATCTCCCTTTTCGTACATGTACTGGATTCGCTTCTTCATGGAAGCGTACTGCTTTTCTTCCTCTTTCTTAGCTGCTGCATAGTCCAGCTCTGCCTGCTTGATCTCTGCTTCCTTGTTGGCCATATCACTTTCCAGAACTTTGATATCAGCCAAAAGAGCAGTCAGATCAGAAGTCAGCTTTGATACCTGATTCTGGGCAGCGCTCTTTTTGCCTTCAGCTTCCTGGGCTTTTTTATTTGCCTCTTCCAGTTTTTTTTGCGCTTCCTGTTTTTCTTTTTCCGCTTTTGACGTGGCCCAGGCGGGAACAGTCTGGCCGCAGACCATTGCACTTACCAACAGGCCGCAGAGAAGCTTTTTAATCATTTTCCTGTTTCTTTCATACATATTCTGCATTTTTCGTTTCATCGTCAGTTCCTTTTCCCCTTTTTTCTACCTTATATGTTAACGTATAACCATGGTGAAATTCAAGTCTTTTTTGGAAAATTTTGATAATTGTAAGATACTGCCAAATGAACTTCCGGTTATCTATTCAAGTTCCGCTTCCAGACGGGCCTGGTGCTTATCCTGTGGCAGCTTTCTTGCCACCACAAGGAAGGATAAGAAGAATAGAATCCCTTTGATGATACTTGAAATGGTAAAAGCCCACCAGATTCCGTCAAGCCCAAGGGCTGTGCTGCTTAGAATCTTGGCAAGAGGTATCCTGGCGGAAGTAAATAAAACGCTGATGACCGAGCAGAGAAGGGTCCTGCCAAGACCGGAGAGAGCCCCTACTGTTGTCAGTTCAATGCACATGAACATCTGGCAAAAGCCCAGGATCACAAGATAGCGCACTCCCATTGGAATAACTTCTGGTTCATGGATGAATAATCCGAATATATGCTCGGGAAAGCCGATCAGAAGAGCTGAGCTGAACAATCCCCAGACAAACATGACACCGATTGCCGTAAAATAGCCCTTTTTCACTCTTCCATACTGACCTGCCCCATAATTTTGACCCACAAAGGAGTTAATGGCGGCTGCAAATCCATCTGCCGTCATCCACGATATGGATTCGATCTGTCCGCCTACCCGCAACACCGCCACAGCAATATCCCCAAATCCGGTTACAAACCGGGTCAGAATCATGGAAATGCTGGTATAAATAATGTTCTGAACGGAAGCAGGGAAACCGATCCGGACCATGGCTTTCATGTAATCCCAGGGGACCTTATGAAACACCTTCACCTTATCAAACAGTACCTGGTCCTTTCGAATGGCAATGAGGAATACTGCAGTAACTACTGCCTGGGCCATGACCGTTGCAATGGCCGCCCCCGCTACTCCTGAGCCCTTTATCGGACCCACCCCAAAAATCAGGACAGGATCCAGCACCATATTCAAAACCAGGCCGATAAAATTCGCAAGCAATGGTGTCTTACTGTCGCCCATCGCTGTCATGATCCCGGTAATAATCGAATTTAAAAAGGAAAATACAATCAAGCCGCAGGTAATCTTTAAATAAACCTGTGCATTATAGGTAACGAAAGCATCGTTCAACCCGAAAAATGCGATCAAAGGCTTTGCCCCGAAAAACGTCACTACCCCATACAGCAGTGCAAATAAAAGCCCCATCTGAACCGAACCGGAAGCATAGACTGCCGCCTCCTTCCTGTCTCCCTTTCCAAGCGCATGAGCTACCTTTACCTGACCGCCCATTTTTGCCAGAGCGACAACGCCCTGGGAGAGCCAGACATACATACCCCCTGCGCCGACCGCTGCAACAGCCGGGGAACCGACGAACCCGATCCAGGCCATATCCGTCAGATTATAAGCCATCTGCACCAGGGCCGTGACCATGATGGGAAGGGCCAGACCGGTCAATGATGTAAAAATATGTCCATTTAATAAATCAATTTTCTTATTCATAAATTATGTAACAACCTTTCAAAAGGGCCGCCAGTGAACTGGCAGCCCTTTATTTTCTTACTATCTGGATTATTCCTTAGAAGAAAGGTATTCATCAATGCCTCTTGCTCCAGCCCGTCCGGCTTCCATAGCCAGAATAACGGTTGCAGCTCCTGTTACCGCATCTCCTCCGGCGTAAACGCCATCCTTGCTGGTCTTTCCTGTAGATTCCTCAGCAATGATACATTTGCGCTTATTGATATCCAGTCCTTTTGTTGTATTGGATATGAGCGGGTTCGGTGAAGTTCCTAAGGACATGATAACGGTATCTACATCAATGACGAATTCAGATCCCTCTATCTCAACAGGTCTTCTTCTGCCGGAAGCATCCGGTTCTCCAAGCTCCATTTTAATGCATTTCATTCCATTTACCCAGCCTTTATCATCGGTGAGAATTTCTAACGGGTTGGATAAAAGGTTGAAAATGATTCCTTCTTCCTTTGCGTGGTGAACTTCTTCCGCTCTTGCCGGAAGCTCCGCCTCACTTCTTCTATATACAACGTGTACCTCTGCGCCAAGACGAAGGGCCGTCCTTGCTGCATCCATGGCAACGTTTCCGCCGCCTACCACTGCAACCTTCTTGCCCGCTACGATAGGGGTATCATAATCACTGCGGAACGCTTTCATCAGGTTGCTTCTGGTTAAATATTCGTTGGCAGAGAATACGCCGTTTGCGTTCTCTCCCTGAATTCCCATGAACATAGGAAGACCTGCTCCAGAACCGATAAATATGGCCTGGAAGCCTTCTTCATCCAAAAGCTCGTCAATGGTCACGGACTTGCCGATGATTACATTGGTTTCAATCTTAACACCAAGCTTTCTTACGTTATCAATCTCCGGCTGAACCACACCTTCCTTTGGAAGACGGAATTCCGGAATGCCGTAGGTCAATACGCCGCCCGGCTCATGAAGAGCTTCAAAAATAGTAACTTCATAGCCCATTTTAGCCAGGTCACCGGCACAGGTTAAACCGGAAGGACCGGAACCGATGACGGCTACCTTCTTGCCATTGGTCTTTTCCGGAGCAGCCGGTACGAAACCGTGCTCTCTGGAATAGTCCGCCACAAAACGCTCCAGCTTTCCGATAGAAATAGGTTCTCCCTTGATTCCGCGGATACACTGGCCTTCGCACTGGCTCTCCTGGGGGCATACCCGGCCGCAGACAGCAGGAAGTGCAGAGGACTCAGCAATAATTCTTGCAGCTTCTTCGTGATTTCCTTTTTCCACTTCTTTAATAAAGCCGGGAATATTAATGGATACCGGGCAGCCTGCTACGCATTTTGGGTTTTTGCAATTAATACAGCGGCTGGCTTCCTCTTTTGCCTCTTCCTCATTATATCCAAGACAAACCTCTTCGAAGTTCGTCGCTCTTACCTTAGGGTCTTGTTCTCTTACTGGTACTTTCTTTAATACATCCATTACTCGTTACCTCCACACAATCCGCAGCCGCCGTGATGAGTATCGCCCTCACGTTCTTTTAAAACCGAGCGCCCTTCTTCTGACTTATACATCATCTGGCGCTTCATGGCCTCGTCAAAATTAACAAGATGGCCGTCAAACTCCGGTCCGTCTACGCAGGCAAATTTCACTTCACCGCCGACCGTAACACGGCAGGCACCGCACATGCCGGTTCCGTCTACCATGACCGGGTTTAAGCTGACAACCGTAGGAATACCAAGCTCCTTGGTCACAAGGCAGGCAAACTTCATCATGATCATCGGTCCGATGGCTACGCACACATCGTATTTCTTACCCTGGTTCAGGACCAGGTCTTTGATTACCTCAGTTACCAGGCCCTTTCTTTCATAAGAGCCGTCATCTGTGGTTATATATAAATTTCCGGCCTGCTCTCTCATAGCATCTTCCAGAATCAATAAGTCCTTGGTCTTTGCTCCCACAATGACATCCACGTCAATGCCGTGCTCTTTCATCCATTTTACCTGAGGATAAACAGGAGCAGTTCCTACACCGCCGGCCACAAATAAATATTTCTTTTTCTTCAGCTCTTCTATATCTTCGTGTACGAATTCAGACGCATTGCCCAAAGGACCCACCACATCCGCAAAGCTGTCTCCTGTCTTTAAAACAGCCATCTTTTCCGTGCTTGCGCCTACGGTTTGGAATACAATGGTAATGCTTCCCTTCTCACGATCATAATTACAAATGGTCAGGGGAATTCTCTCTCCTCTGTCATCCATCTTGACAATAACAAACTCTCCAGGCTGGCAGGCTTTGGCAATCCGAGGTGCTTCCACATCCATCAGATAGATCTTGTCAGCTAACATCTCTGCTTTTAAAATCCTATACATCTTCATCCTCCTAATGTCTTCGTGAATATACCTGTACACCTTTCCTGATGGCCTTCCCCAACAATCAGGCGAAATAGTACTCGTATCATATTACCATTTTTAAATGGCACTGACAACATTTATTAAAAAAATATCAATAAAAATTTATAGATTCCGTCGAATTTTGCCTATTATCTTACAGATTTTCAGCTTGTTGAAAAAACTGGATATGCTTGTATATCCAGTTTTTTCACAGGCGAAAGACCGAAAAGCGCCTGAATTTAACCGTTCCTCTGATACATGCGGAACGTATAGCACAAATTAAAATAAGTCTGTTCATCGCTTTCCGCCGCCATTTCCCATGTCGGATCCTGGTCTAAATTGGGGAAATGTGTATCGGCACTGTACATATAGTCAATATAAGTTACATGGGCGGTATTACAATATGGGAAAAACTGTTCGTAAATGCTTTGCCCGCCTATGATAAAGCAATCCTCCTCAGGATAATTGCCAAGCTCTTTAAGGGCCTCTGGAAGGCTGTGGCAGACGACCGCTCCCTTTACCTTGTAATCCGGATCCCTGGTCAATACGATGTTGGTTCTTCCATAAAGCGGCTGCTTTCCAGGAAGGCTCTCAAGTGTCTTTCGTCCCATGACGATCACCTTCCCCATGGTTTCCTCCCGGAACAGCTTCTTATCCTCTGGGATAGAAACAAGAAGCTGGCCCTGATTGCCGATGGACCAGTTTTTATCCACTGCAACAATGATATTCATAGGTCAACCCCTCCTTTTCCTTTATTCTTCTCCAATGATCAGTTCTTTTGCATAAGGAAGTGTTTCGATCCACCTGCAGAAGTCATGCCATTCTTCCAGCTTGTGGCTGCGCCTTGCAAAGTAGATGTTGATCAGGGTTTCATAATTTAAAGTGCATGTCCTCATCTGGTTATAGCCGGATGGAAGGAGCTGGATCAGATCATACCAATCCTCTTTCTTTTTATTCTCTATGTAGCGGAGACGTATCTTTTCCATTTCAGCCACCACAGTTTCCATAAAGGCCAGGGTTCCTTCCGACATATGGTCATGGCTGAAGTCCTCCAGTTCAAATGGCTTGCTGTGAATCTTATGCATGGTGCTGGTGGAATTGGCCACAGTAGCCACTTTGTAGGTATCGTATTCTTTCCACCAGTAAATCGGCGCCGTAATATCCACAGATACCAGGATCTGGCGGATGTATTTGCGGTGGTCGCTTCCTGCTTTTCTCAGCCGCTTTGCAAGGCCGAGATCATTAGGTCCAAGGATGTATTCACCCTTCTCATTATATCCGCTGTCCATCCGGTCCCAGCTATTCATGGGATTTCTTGCACCCCGAATGGCATTCTCTATGTTCATAACACTGGTTCTTTCGCAGTTTAACATGGTATCTTCCTTTCTGTATGTTGTTCTTGTTTCATGGCTCTATCCATTATAGAGCAAAATACCCGTTTCATCCATTGATTTATTTTTCAAAAAGTCTTAAGTTATTTAATTTCTTTTGGGCCGTGTATATGGATCTGTCTCCATTAAATAGATATGCAATGCTGCAGACCACAAAAAAATATGGCAAATAAGAATAGCCGAAAACCTCGGCTCCTATAAAAACTGGTGCTAAAAGAGTATTTGTGGCACTGCCGAAAACCGCCGCATATCCCATTGCGGCAACAAATTCAATCGGCAATCCCAGAATCCCTGCAACAGCGGCTCCAAGGCTTGTACCGATTGCAAACAGAGGAGTAACTTCTCCTCCCTGAAATCCTGCTGCGATCGTAATAATAGTCAGAACAAGTTTTAAAATCCAGTCCCAGCCATAGATACGGCCTCCTTGGAAACCGGCTGAAATCAAATTCGTTCCCAGACCGGAATATCTTCCCATTCCCAATAGAATAAACAATATTGCCAGAAAGATACTTACAATGGTTATCTTTCTAACCGGATCATGAAAAGTTTTCCCAAGCTTATCTTTCATGGAAACCAGACCGTAAGCAAACAGGGAACCTACCAGGCCGAACAAGGCTCCCAACACCATTAATTTTACTGCAAATAAAACATCTATCTGAATATTTGAGTTCAGGGCATAATGAAAATTTTCCAAACCCAGGGCTTTTGAAACCGTACTGGCTGTGAAGGAGGCGGCAATGGCCGGAAACAGGGCAGAATACTCCAGGGTTCCTGCCGTTAAAACCTCTAATGCAAAAAAGCAGGCTGCGACAGGCGTTCCGAATAAGCCGGAAAAACCAGCTGCCATACCTGTTACCAGGAAGATTTTGGAGTTGTTTTTCACTTTTATTTTAAGGCCGGCCCAGTGTGATAAGGTGGCTCCTATCTGTACGGCAACTCCTTCCCTTCCGGCACTTCCCCCGAATAAATGGGTAATCCAGGTGCTTATAACCGTTAGCGGGATCAGCCTTAAAGGAATCCTGTCTTCTTCTCCATGACCCACCTGAAAAATTAATCCCATTCCCTTAACACACTTTCCCTCATCCCAGTGATACAGCCAGACTGCCAAAGCTCCTGCGGCAGGAAGAAAAATGATCAGGGGGATAAAGTATTCCTCCCGTAATTCAGTTACAAAAAGCAAAACCTTTCCAAATCCCGTATCCAGTATCCCCACTGCTGCACCGATCACCACTCCGCAAATACCTAAGATCATCAGTTCCCTGTACTTTTTCAGCTTTTTTTCCAGCATCAAACAATTCCTCCCTGAAACCGGCCGCTTATAAAAGGTCCGGTCATTTATATTCTTGCATTTTTAAAATCAATCAAACCCTGACAATTAAAAAAGCTGATACCTTCTGCATATTCAGTCAAAATATACAGAAGCCATCAGCAAATTGCGGTTTTGATAATCCTATCATGGGAGCGCTTCATTCCCGTTTCAAAATTATTATACAGGTTTCTTCTCTGTTGTCAAGCTTTTATCTCACTTAAAAATACCGGACTTTCTCTTATCTTCCTGTCAAACGCCATCAGGAAGAACGTCTAAGTCCCACAAAATCCTGCTTCCTTTTTCTGTTTTTTTCACCAGGAGCTTCTTTCCGATCTGTTCCTTTAATTCCGTCACATGGGAAACAATCCCGATCAGTCTGTGTCCTCCGGCAAGTTCCTGAAGGATGCGGACTGCCTTAAGCCTGGATTCCTCATCCAGGGAACCAAAGCCTTCGTCAATGAAAAGAGCATCCATACTCACATTCCCTGCCGTGCGCTGGATGATATCCGTCATGCCAAGGGCCATGGCAAGAGCAGCCATAAAGGATTCTCCTCCGGAAAGGGTTTTAACATCCCGTACCTTATCTGTTGCCATGCTGTATACATCCAAATCCAGGCCTACCTCCCCCTGTTTTCCAAGGGTCTCCAAATCCCTGCACTGAAGCAGGAACTGGCCGTCCGTCATAACGTCAAGCCGTTTGTTAGCCGCATGGATCATCTGGTTAAAGTACTGCCTCTGGACATAGGTCTGAAAGTCCAGGCTGACGGAGCCTGCCATTTTCCCGTTGGCAGTCTGAAACAGGGTATGGTACAGACGGTATTTCTCTTCCAGCTGCACTCTCTCCTTCCACAGCCGCTCCAGATTTTGGGCAGCCTGAAGAGCCCTGCTGCCAATGGCCGTGACCCTGGCTTCCCTGGTCTGCAGCTGTTTCTGTTCTTCTTTAAGAGCTTCCGCCTGCCCGTTCCATTGTTCCGTTTCTATCCTTTCACGCCCCTTTGTCTGCTCCTTAAACTGGCCGTAAACGGTGCGGGCCTTTAACAGCTCCTTTTCATAATTCCCTGTTTCCTGCTCCCACTGTCTTACAATTTCCGGTGCCTGCTTTGCCCTGTGGTAATCCTCTTCTTTTAAAAATCCAAGTTCCACCAGGACGGATTGAAACACTGTATCTGCCTGCCCAAGTGCAAGCCTTCGCGTCTCTTTGTTTTCCTCTTCCGAGGCCAGACGGCCTTTCCCTTCCTTTTCTTTCACTAAGATATACTGGAATCGTTTATCCGCCTGCTCCTCTGCTCTTAAAAGCTCTTCTTTTCTTTTTTTGAAGCCTGCAAGTTTCCCCATAGCTTCCTCTTCCTTAGGATATGGCAGAAGCTTTTTTACGTGATCCGCCTCTGCGGCAGCGGCTGCCCTGTCCAGCTGTTTCTGCTGCCAGTTCTTCATGGTCTCTTCTTTTTTAAGTTCCAGTTCCGCAAGTCTCCCCCGGTTCGCTTTCCTTTCTTCCAGAAGCTTCTTAAGAAGGCGGTCCGACTCCAAGGCTTCCTGCTCTTCCTTTTCCACTTCCTGCAAAAGCATGCCGGCCCGCGCTCTCTCTTCATTCAGCCGGACATGAAGCTGATCCTGAGGGAAAGAAGTCCCAAACCATTTTTCTTCCTCCCCCTCCAGCAGTTCCTTTAAGTGACGGCAGACCTCCAAAGCCCTGACGGCAGTTTGAACGGCCTGGGAACGCCGTTCCTCCGCCTGATTTCTGGCTTTCTTTGCCTGCTCCACCTCTTCCTGGGTAACAGCACCCTCTATCAGCTCTGCCTTCAGAGGATGAAGGCTGGAACCACAGACAGGACAGGGGGCTCCGTCTGCCAGCTCTTTAGCCATAATTCCAGCCTGCAATGCCAGAAACTCACGAAACCTGTCATTATAATGTGCTTCCGCCTGTTCGTAATCTTTCTGGGCGCATATAACCGCTTCCTGGTATTCCTCTCGTTTTAAGTCTGCCGCCTCCCCTGCCTTAGCTGCTTTCTCAAGGTCTTCCATGGCCTGCTGCCGCTCCAGGAGCACAGTTTTTCTCTGTCTTATTTCCGGCAGGCTCCTTGCCTCTTCTTCCAGATTTTCCTGCCTTGCTTCGTTTGCAGTCAGGCGTTCCTTTAACCGGAACAGCTCGGCCTCAATTCTATGAAAGTGCTGTCCAGCCTCCTCTTCCTCTCTTTTCTTATCAAGGGAAGCCCTCTCCATGGTTTTCCAGCGGCCATAAAGCGGCATGGCCTCATTTAACCGTTCGATGAAAACTGACAGCCTGGGGACTTCTTCCTGGGAGGCCTCCCTGCTTTTCTTTGCCTCCTTTTCCGCAGATGCAAGGGCAAGGGTTATTTCCTCCAATTCCTTTTTAAGCTGTTCGGCCCTCTTTATGGCCGTCTCATAGTCTCTCCTTTTATCTAAGAACTGGTTCTCAGGGCCTTTCGCCTTTTCTGCCCGGACGGCTTCCTTTAATTGTTCTTCTATCTTAAGCCATTGTTCCTTCTGGCCTTCCAGAATATCCAGCCTGGCCTTTGCCTGCATAAGGCCGTCAAAAAGACGGTTCACTTCCTGGGCCCTGCTTAACTGCCCTTCTACTTCAGAAAGAAGCTTTCCCCTGTGATCCCGTTCTTCACAAAGCTCCTGTTCTTTTTCCTTTATCTCTGCCAGAATGGAACCTAAAAGCTTCTGGATTTCCTCTGTCCTTGTTTCCTTAAAATCCAAAAGCTCCCGCCATGGTTCCTGATACGTGCTTTCATCCAAAAGTACTACATTTTCCAGTTCATGAAAGCATAACCTGCGGTTGTTCTCCAGGCTGTCATAAAAAAGATTATTCTGCTCTTTTAATTTCAACTGGATACGGCTGTAAATCCCGGTGTTAAAGATCCTGGAAAAAATCTCTTTCCGTTCTCTGGAAGATGCATGAAGAAGTCTTAAATAATCTCCCTGGGCAATCATGGCGATTTGCGAAAACTGGTTTAAGTCCACGCCTACAATTTCCTGGATCTTCTGATTGATATCCCGAAGATTGCCTGGGTACTCCGATCCATCAGGCAAGAGGAGAGAGGCCTTTGCCGGAACGGGAACTGCAGAATACTCTCCATTTTTATTTCTTCTTTTGCTGATCCTTGTATAGGAAGGGCTTCTTGTAATTTCATACTTCTCACCCCTTTCAGAAAATTTCAGGGAAACATAAGTTTCCTGGTCTTCTGCCGCATACTGGCTGCGCATCATGGAAGGCTCCCGCTTCTGTCCGCTGGTTTCCCCGAACAGGGCAAATGATACGGCATCAAAAATGGTGGTCTTTCCTGCTCCCGTATCTCCTGTTATAAGGAAAATGCCGTGACCGATTTTCTTAAAATCCACGGTTTCCTTTCCTCCATAGGAACCAAAAGCGGACATGGTCAACTCCAATGGCTTCATAATCCCTCTTCCTCCTTTGCTTCCTGTACGATCCGCTCCATGGCCTGTTCTTCCTCCATTGTCATCTCTTCCCCTCTTACCGCCTTAAAAAACTGCCGGAATGCCTCCAAAGGCTTAAGAACCGGAACAGTCTCTCCCTCTTCCAGACGCTTTTGCCGGGTGCGCTCATTGTCCACCCGAAGCTCCAGCAAATGATCGAACACCTCTTCCAAGCGTTCTCTGACCCGGTAAGGTTCCTCTTCATCGGTGAGCGTGACGCTGACATAATCATGGCGGTTTTCTTCTGTGGCTCTTTTAAGAATCTCAGATAAGGACCCTCTTTCCCGCCTCACATCCTGGATTCCATTGAGCGGAAGAAATTCAAGCTCCGGTTCATCTCCCTTTTTACCTATATTCACCACAGTAACTGATTTTTTATGGTTTTCTTCGCTGACGGAATATTTATAGGGAGTCCCGCAGTATCGAATTGAAGCCTTGCCTACCTTTTGGGAACCGTGGAGATGTCCAAGTGCTGTGTAATCAAAGTCAGAAAGAACAGAAGCATCTACCCGGTCCAAGCCGCCCGCCATGATGACCGCCTGCTCCGACTCACAGGTTTCCGGGTCTTTATTGCCTGCGGCGTAAAATTGATGGGATAAAAGGATGTTACGCTCTCCGGCATCAATGGTTTCTCTCTCCAGAACAGCTTTTATGGCACTTTCGTATCCCTCCGGCTGGTTGTCCGTAAAAAGCGGCCGGACATACCCTGGTTTTAAAAAGGGCAGCAGGTAGAAATTCACCGGACCATTTTCATCCCGTAATACCACTTTTTTTAAGTACTCCTCCTGGCTCCTTGGCGGAAATACGGACAAATGAATGCGGTGCCGTTCCAAAAAGGCGGAGGCATAGGACAGACGTTCCGGTGAATCATGGTTTCCTGCGATAATCAGGACCGTGATCTCAGGCTTTATTCCGGAAAGGGCCTCCAGGAAATTGCCAAACATGGTATAGGCCTCCCCGGAAGGAGCTGTTTTATCATAGATATCACCGCAGATCAGGACAACATCCGGGTGCTGGGTTGCTGCATAATCCACAATCTGATTTAGGACCGCTCCCTGGTTTTCTTTTAAACTGTAGCCGTTTAACTGTTTTCCGATATGTAAATCAGATAGATGAAAAATCTTCATATTTCCTCTTTCCTGCCCATGGTTTGGGGATTAAGGATATACCCTCGGTATTTCCTCCCAGGCATTTTTATCTTAAATGTTTACCAGATGTTCCTTTTCATCCAGTAAAAAGGCAAGCACCGGGATCTCCCTGCCGCCAAATTTCTTATCATACAGGACTAAATTCTTAACAGGGAGGGACTGGAAGTTCCGACGGTTGAAAGGAAGCAAGGAAGCGAACGTTTGGGAAAATAGAGGAAGCTACAGGAATATCGCCAAAAACCTTTCCCCATATTTCTCGAACTTAAATTCTCCGACTCCGGAAACTGACAGCATCTCTTCCTTTGTCTTTGGTTTCTTCACGGACATATGTACCAGGGTTTTGTCAGAAAATACGATATAGGGCGGTACCTTTTCCTCTTTGGCAATTTCCATCCGAAGCGCCCTTAGGGTTTCAAACAGAGCTGCCTCCCCTTCTGTTAATTCCAGGGCGGATGTACTTGATTTCTTTATCTTCTTTCCGCTCTTTACCTTTTCCACAGGTTCCTGTTCCTTAGCCATCTTCATGATCACGGATTCACCATCTTCCAGTACCGCCTTAGATTTCTCTGTCAGCTTAACAATGGAGTATTCATCATT